>NZ_JBJZOK010000003.1:0-443943 GCF_047200615.1 Nocardia sichangensis | reverse complement strand
CGAACCATGCGTCGAGGAGTTGTTGGTGCCGGGGTTGCCCGTCGGACCGTTGTTGGGGCCGACGGTGCCTTCCGGCGTCTCGGCGACATCGGCGACGGCGTTGCCCGACACCCAGACCACCCGGCCTGCGCCGTTGGCGGCCAGCGACGGCGAAATCAGGGCCCGCTCTCCGTTCCGGGTGATCGTCACGCCGGGCCCTACCTTCTGGCCGTCCGGCAACGGCACGAAGGTATCGGCATTGGCGGCACCGGTCGAAAGCAGGCCCATGGCAACAGCCGCGGCAGCGCCTACGCCCGCGACGCGGGCACCGCGGCGCAGACCTTTGGTGCGGTTCTCGCTCATACTTCCCCTCATCAGGTTCAAACAGTCAACCTCGACCATCGAGGCTGGACAGTGGTCCTCTCAGGCCCAGCTCAGTGTGTCGCCCCTTTGTTGCCGATGTGTAACCGGTTGTTATTTCGGCGCAACGGGCAGGGAGGCAACGGAACCGAGCCGGGTTCCGCCGAGTGGGCTTTCACGCGTGCCGGCACCCACGACTGCGGGTCCCATTGTGAATGGCTCGATGGGAGATTAAACGGTTCGTAACGACCGCCGCAACGAAAAGTTTCGTAAAGTTCAAGGTGACCCGCATCACACTTGCGCACATCCGAATATGGCTTGACGTGCATAAATACCGGTTCGCTACAGCCGGTTCAGGTGAGAAAACCGAGATGGCGGCACAGAAGGGCCAGCGTACGGATACGGGACACGACCGCAAGGATCTCGTCCGGATTACTTCCGGTCAGAAATGATCACTGGCGTGTTTCGAAGCCGGGACAAGGACTACGTAGCTACTACGTAGATAACGGACTCAGCCGTGATGTGGGGGGACCTGGGCGCGCAGCCAGTCGTCAGCGGACCGGACGTCGTCGCGTTCGTCGCGTTCGTCGCGCTCGTCGGCGGTGGTGTCGGGCAGCGCGTCGCCGAAGACCTTCGCCAAGCGCGCGGCATCCCTCGCCCGGCGAGCCGCCGGGCGAGGGTGTTCAGAAGGCGTGGGGGCGGTGATTACTCGACCAATCCGGAGAGTTCACCGATCACCCGGCTGGCGAGCGGGCCGAGCGTCGCCATGCCGTCGCGAACGGCGGAACGGGTGCCGGGCAGGTTGACCACCAAGGTGCTTCCGGACACCCCGGCCACACCGCGGGAGAGGCCCGCGTCCAGCGAGCCCGCCACCCGGCCGGAGGAACGAAGGGCTTCGCTGATCCCCGGCAACTCGCGGTCGAGCACCTGCGAGGTGGCCTCCGGCGTCACGTCGCGCGGGGACATGCCCGTACCGCCGACGGAGATCACCAGATCGACGCCGCCGATCACCGCCGTGTTGAGCGCGTTGCGGATCTCGACCTCGTCGGCCTGCACCGACACCGACGCGTCCACGAGGAAACCCGCTTCGGTGAGCAGCTCGGTGACCAGCGGGCCGAGCGAGTCAACACCTCCATGCGCCGTCCGATCGTCCACGACCACCACCAGAGCACGCCCCGCCACAGGAGCATCGATTTCCATGGTGCTCACCGTAGCGCCTGCGTCCAGCAACTCGGCGGCCGCACCGAGAACGTCGGCGTCCACATCGATCATCGGCCCAGGCCCGCCGGGCACCGCGCGCATCACCGGCCGCCGTCCGCGGGCGCGCCGGAGAGGGTCACCTCGACGGTCTTGGCATTGTTGCCTTGATCATCTGTGTAGGTGACTTTCACCTTGTCTCCCGGTTGATGCGAGCGCACCGCGGCGACGAGCGCGTTCCCGGAATCGATCGGGCGGTCGTCGACCTTCGTCACGACCGCCCCCGGCGGGATGCTCGCGCGCGCGGCGGGGCCGTCCGCCGTGACGTCGCGAACCTTCGCGCCGGAAACCTGCTGTGCCGGGTCCTGCTGCCGCGACACCGTGATCCCGATCTGCGCGTAGGTGGCCTTGCCGGTCTTGATCAGTTGGTCGGCCACCCGGCGCGCCTGATCGACGGGGATCGCGAACCCGAGTCCGATCGATCCGGTCTGGCCGCCCGCTGTCTCGGCGGGCCCGAGCGTCGCGATGGCGGTGTTGATGCCGATCAGCTTGCCGCTGCCGTCCACCAGCGCGCCACCCGAGTTGCCCGGGTTGATCGCGGCATCGGTCTGGATGGCGTCGATCACCGGGCTGACCGCGGCGCCCGCCTCGCTTCCGTCGCCGGTGGTCATGACGGGCCGGTTCAGCGCCGACACGATGCCCGTGGTGACCGTGCCCGCAAGGCCGAGCGGCGACCCGATCGCGACGACCGGCTGGCCGACTTGCAGATTCGCCGAGCCACCCAGCTCGATGGGAGTGAGGCCGGTCTTCCCGGATACCTTGATGACGGCCAGGTCGGAAACCGGATCGGCGCCGACCAGCGTGGCGGGCGCGCTGCTGCCGTCGGAGAACACGACCTCCATCTTGGCGCTGGGCCCGCCGCCCGCGGCGACGTGGTTGTTGGTCAGGATCAGGCCGTCGGAGGACAGGATCACCCCGGAACCCTCCCCCTCGGCCTTACTGCTGGCCACCTTGATCATCACGACGCTGGGCAGCACCTTCTGCGCGACCGCCTGGGTGGAACCGGCCGGAGCGTTCACGGCGTTGCTCACGTTCGGCTTCGGAGCGTCCAGCGCGTTGGTCACCGGTGCCCGACCGTCGTCGCCGTGCGTGACCAGCGCACCGACCGCACCGCCGATACCGCCGCTGACCAGCGCGAGCGCGACCGCGCCCGCGGCGAGGCCCGCGCGGAACGGACGCCGGGCCGGTGCGGGCGGCGCGCCGTAGGGGCCGTGCGGTTGCGTGGCGTCGGCCGGTGGACCGAAGGACGCCGGATACCCGGGGAACGGCGCGGCCGGATGGTGCTGCGGAGGGAACTGCGCGGTGGGATGCTGCGCTGTCTGCGGGCCGTAACCGGGGGCGTGCGCCTCCCCCGGCCCGAACGCGCTCGCGTCCGGCGCTCCCGGCTCCCGGCGGTCCTTCGAATCCTCGGTCATGGACTCCTCGTTTCTGCTCACGTCTCGTCCAGGTTGGCCGCGGGGACTGAGAGCGGACTGAGACCGCGCTTTCAGTTTTCCGAGAGCTGCCAAGGAGCCGGTGCTAAATAGAATCACCAGCAACTTGATGTCTCAAATCCTGCCGCAAACCAATCGGAGCATTGTCCGAAATACCTCACCGACGACGAATATTCCGCACAGAACTCGAGATTGTGTCGGAAATGGAGTTCCGCCGCTCGCTATTGCGTCAATCGGATACCGGCGCGCCCGGCTCGCCGGGCAACACGATGCGAACGACGGCGCCGCCGCGTTGCGAGGTATCAATGGCGATCGTACCGCCGTGTTTCGTCACCACCTGTTTGACGATCGCCAGGCCGAGGCCCGAGCCCGGCATCGATCGCGACGACATGACCCGATAGAAACGCTCGAACACCAGCTCGCGTTCCCCCGCCGGAATACCGGGACCGGCGTCGTCGATGGACAGCTCCAGCAACCCCGGGCCGCTCTCCCGCATCAGAATGCGCACCTGCGCGCCCGCCGGGCTCCACTTGGCCGCGTTGTCGAGCACGTTCAGCACCGCACGCTCCAAGCCCGCCTCGTGCCCGTAGACGAACCACGGCCGTAGGTCGGCGATGA
Organism: Nocardia sichangensis; assembly: GCF_047200615.1. Classification (NCBI taxonomy): domain Bacteria; kingdom Bacillati; phylum Actinomycetota; class Actinomycetes; order Mycobacteriales; family Nocardiaceae; genus Nocardia; species Nocardia sichangensis. The sequence continues at coordinate 440,296 of NZ_JBJZOK010000003.1, read as the reverse complement.
ACTCGATGCCGGTGCGGCGACGGCGGGCGCGCTCGAGCGCGCGTTCCACGACCTCGCCCAGATCCACGCGCTCGTAGACGGTCTCCGGCGCGTCCTCCCGCGCGAGATCGACCAGGTCGCCCACGAGCGTGGACAACTCCTCGATCTGCGCCATCACGTCGGCGCGCAGTCCGGCCATGTCCTCGTCCGGGATGCGCGGAGCACCGGGACGGCTCGACGCGATGAGCAGTTCCATGTTGGTCCGCAGGGACGTCAGCGGCGTGCGCAGCTCGTGCCCGGCGTCGGCGACGAGCCTGCGCTGCCGGTCGCGCGACTCTGTGAGCGCGCGCAGCATCGTGTTGAAACTCTCTGTGAGCCTTGCCAGTTCGTCGTCACCGGTCACCGGGATCGGGGTCAGGTCGTCGGTCCGGGCGATGCGCTCGGTGGCCGCCGTCAGCCGCGCGATGGGCCGCAGGCCCGTGCGGCCGACCGCCGTGCCCGCCGCGGCGGCCAGTATGACGCCGCAGCCGCCGACCACGAACAACAGCCAGGCGAGCCGGTCGAGCACCTCCCTGGTGCGGTCCAGGCGCTGGGAGATGACCAGCGTCGCACCGGAGTTGGTATAGACCGCGAGCACGCGCTGATCGCCGTCGGTGCGCAGCGACGAACTGCGTTCCCCGCGGGCCACGGCCACCTCCTGCGGCCCCACCGGCGGATCGGTGGACTGCGGCGGCAGCCAGCGCCGTAGATCGGGATAGATCAGCGCGATGCCGGTGTCGTCGTAGAAGGCGGCGGCGACCATCAGATTCAGGTTGTTGAACCCGTACGGGTTGCTGGCGATCACCGCCGTGGACCGGCTGCGCAACTGGGCGTCCACGTCGGCGTACAACGCGCGCGCCACCAGCGCGTAGGCCGCGATCGAGGTGACCGCCACCGCGATCGCCACTACGGAGGCGGCCAGCAGCGTCACCCGCCACCGCAGGGAGACCGACCGCGTCAACGGCATGGGCGGCCGCATGTCCACGGACTCGGACGGACGCTGGCCGAGTGCGGCGACGGCGGGACGCTTGGGAGGTGTTCGTGCCATGACCGAGGACCTACGGCGGCGTTTCACGCAGCACATAGCCGACGCCGCGCACCGTGTGGATCAGCCGCGGCTCGCCCTCGGCCTCGGTTTTGCGGCGCAGATAACCGATGTAGACCTCGAGCGCGTTTCCCGAGGTCGGGAAATCGTAGCCCCAGACTTCCTCGAGAATGCGGCTACGGGTGAGCACGCGGCGCGGGTTCGCCATCAGCATTTCCAGCAGTGAGAACTCGGTACGAGTGAGACTGATCTGCCTGGCGCCGCGGGACACCTCGCGGGTCACCGGATCCAGCGACAGGTCGGCGAACTTCATCGCCTCCGACGCGTCCCCCGGGCCCGCGGCCGTGCGCCGCAACAGCGCGCGCAACCTGGCCAGCAGTTCCTCCAGCGCGAACGGCTTCGGCAAATAGTCGTCCGCCCCGGCATCGAGCCCGGCGACCCGCTCCGATACCGAATCCCGCGCGGTGAGAACCAGTATCGGCAAATCATCGCCCGTGCTCCGGAGACGGCGGCAGACCTCGAGCCCGTCCAGCCGGGGCATCATCACGTCCAGGACGAGCGCGTCGGGTCGCTGGACAGTTGCCTTCTCCAGCGCGTCCACACCGTCCACCGCGAGATCGACGGAGTAGCCGTTGAAGGTGAGCGACCGGCGCAGCGATTCCCGGACCGCCCGATCGTCATCGACCACCAGAATGCGCATGCCACCAGTTTGACCGCACCGACTGAGAGGTAACTGAGAGGGCGCTCCCGACACGCCGTGGTGAGCAGCCACGACACGCCACGGCGCGTCGCCCCCGTCAACCGGGGGTGACCAGGGTCTTCCACGGCCCCGCGGAGAAGTTGACGCGTCCCTTACGCATTCCACCGCGAAACTCGTTCTCTATAGCCATATTCGGTAATTTGCGCAGCGGCTCCCCCGGATTGCCGATGACCACTCTGCACGGTATGTTCCGTGCGGTAAAAAGAAGACCTCTAGTTGGTTCTTTGCGGGTTGAATCAATACCGAACAGCCACGCGCGCCCGAGGTCACTGGTGAAGCGGAGGCGACGGAAGCGGATGGAAGCTGCACCGCGGTCCTGGCAATTCAGCCTGTCGAACTGGTCGGTCACCCGCAAGGTTGGCGTGGTGCTGGTGCTTCCGGTGCTGCTGGCGACGGTCTTCGCCGTGCTCCGAATCAACAACGAACTGCGCACCATGTCGCAGTTGGACGCGGCGACCGAACAAGCCATCATCATCCGGCCGATCGTCAAGTTCGGTTCGGCCACCGAGCAACTCGGCGTCACCGCGACCGCCACCTGGGGCAACGCCGCGGACCCGCAGACCGACGCCGCGCTGACGAAGTTCGACCAGGCACTGGCCGAACTGGAAGCCGCCTTGCAGACCACCAAGGTCAGCGGCCGGGTCACCTCCGAACTCGCCTCGGCCATCGCCACCGGCACCACGATGCGCAACAGCCTGCGCAACGGCTCGCCCGCCATGGTCGGCGAGCAGTCCGACGAGATCATGGTCCGCATCGGCAACGCGCTCGCGCTCTCGCCGTCGGTGGACGACCTGGTCATCCAGCGGTACTTCCTGCAGCTGGCTTCGGTGCAGACCGCGCGGCGCGTGCTCACCCAGCAGCGCATGCTGATCGGCTCGCCGGACGCGGGCCGCAACCCGAGCGTGCGGCCCCGCGTGCTGGTCGCCGCGGGCGCCGAGATCACGATGATCTACCAGTACGCGCAGATCCTGCCGGACTACGCGGGCAACATGCGCCCGCTGCTGGACGCGGTGCAGACGCGTCTCGGCACCTTCAGCCAGAACGCCGCCGATCCGGCGACCAATCCCGCCGTCGTCGATTCGCTGCTGATCAGCTCGGACACCTATGAGAAGACCACCGCGCAGCTGATCGACACCATCGACAGCGCCTTGGCCGCGCGCACCACCGAAGCGCAAGCCGGTGCGCTGCGCGAGACGACGATCGTCATCGGCATGCTGCTCGCGGGTCTCGCCCTGGCGCTCTCGGTCGCTCGTACCCTGGTCGTCCCGGTCCGCCGCCTGCGGCGGGACGCGCTCGAGGTCGCGCACATCAAGCTGCCCGACGAACTCGCCGTGGTGCGCGCGGGCGGCACCACGCCCGAGATCACCCCGGTCGCGGTGCACTCCACCGACGAGATCGGCCAGCTGGCCCGCGCCGTGGACGAGATCCACGAGCAGGCGCTCAACCTCGCCGCCGACCAGGCCCGTCTGCGCCTGCAGATCGGGAACATGTTCGAGACCCTCTCGCGCCGCAGCCAATCGCTGGTCGAGCAGCAGCTGGCGCTGATCGAGGACCTCGAGCACGACGAGGACGACACCGACCGGTTGCAGAGCCTGTTCCGCCTCGACCACCTGGCCACCCGCATGCGCCGTAACGGCGACAACCTGCTGGTGCTCGCCGGTACCGCCTTGCGCCGCGGCCAGCTGCACCCGGTGCCGCTGTCGGACATGCTGTGGAGCGCGGTTTCCCAGGTGGAGGACTACCAGCGCGTCGAGATCGGCGCGGTGCCCGACGGCATCGTCGCGGGCGAGCCGGCCGTCGACATCGAGCACCTGCTCGCCGAGTTGATCGACAACGCGCTGCGGTACTCGCCGCCGACCACGCCGGTCACCGTGATGGTTTCGCGCGCGGTGGACGGCGGCTACCTGATCGAGATCACCGACCGCGGACTCGGTATGTCCCTGGAAGACCTGCAGACGACCAACGACCGGCTCGCCTCCGGTGGTGAGGTCACCGTCGAGACAGCGCGCCGCATGGGCCTGTTCGTCGTGGGCCGCCTGGCCAAGCGGCACACCATCACGGTCAGCCTGCGCCGCACGTCCACGATGGCGCAGCAGCCGGGCATCACCGCAAGCGTGCACCTACCCGGCGCGCTGGTCGCGCCGCCGATGGACGTCACCGATCCGGCGGGCAAGCCGCTCGATATCACCGCCGAGCACCAGCTGCCCTCCCTGGTCACGCCGCCCACCGGCGCGCAGCCGCGCAACCTGGTTCCGGTGCCGAGCCTGCCCCAGCGCGACACCGCGCGTTTCGGCGTGACGAGTTCCGGCCTGCCGCAGCGCCGTCCGGCCATCCGCGTCGCCGACGCTCCCGACCAGCCCACGGTCTCCACGCCGGTCGGGCGAGCGGTCAACCCGGCGGATCAGCCCGCCACCCAGCCGTGGCCGGTGCTCACGCCGCGCGCGGACGACCGCACACCCACCGGTCCGTTCGCCGCGGTGACGCCCACCGCGGCAGAGCACGCCGTCGAGCAGCAGCCCACCCGCACCGATCTGTGGACCGAGGTCAAGGACGACGAGCCGACGACCGGTCCCACACCCACCGTGCCGAGCCAGCCGCCCGCGCCGCAGACCACCGCCCGCTCCGGTCTGCCCATCCGGAAACCGGCCGCGCCCGCCGAGCCACCGCAAGAGGCGGCGCCGGAACCCGCGACGGTGACTTCCTCCCGGTTGCAGCCGGTCGCAGGCGCCTCCCCGACCCCTATCTATCAACGCATGGTCTCGGAATGGCTGGTCGAGCCCTCGACCTCGCAATCGCCGGAAAGCTCGTGGTCCTCGCCTGGTGACGCGGGCTGGCTGGCCGCCGAGGATGCCAGCCATCCGACCACCACCGCGCGCACTGTCGGCGGGCTGCCGATTCGCAGGCCGGGCGCCCAGTTGGTGCCCGGCGGCCTGGCGCCCGCGGACGACGCGGGCCCGCGCGATCCGGAAGAAATCCGCAACAATTTGACCAGGCATCTCAGTGGGGTCCGCAGCGGGCGGGCCAATGCGCAGTACAACGACGGAGGGCTTGCATGACCAACGCGAAAAACAGCACCACGGACGAGAATCTGAACTGGCTGGTCGCCCGCTTCACCCGCGATGTGCCCGGCGTGTCCCATGCGGTGCTCGTATCGGCGGACGGCTTGTTGCAGGCCACCAGTCCGCACCTGCCCAGCGACCGTGCCGAACAGCTCTCCGCCGTCACCGCCGGACTCGCCAGCCTTTCCATGGGCGCGGCGTCGCTGTTCGACGGCGGCAAGGTGATGCAGTCCATCGTGGAGATGCAGCGCGGCTACCTGCTGGTGATGAGCGTCGGAAACGGCTCGCATCTGGCCGTGCTGGCGAACAAGACGCACGACATCGGCCGGATCGGCTACGAGATGGCGCTGCTGGTCGATCGGGTGGGCTCGGTGGTCACCGCCACCGCGCGCACCGCTGTCTGAGCGTGAGATGTCCAACCCATACGGTCCCGGACCACGACCCACCACGCGCGTCCGGCCTTACGCCCTGACCTCGGGGCGCACCGAACCCGCGATCGACCTGCCGTTGGAGGCGGTCATCGAAACCTTGTCGTACACTGCACATCTCGACTGGCCGACCGGCGACATCCGTACCGAGATACTGCGACTCGGCACGCATCGGTTGTCGGTCGCGGAGATCGCGGCACATCTGGACCGGCCGCTCGGCATGGTCCGTGTGGTGATCGGCGACCTGGTCGTCGACGGCACCATGCGCGTGCATTCGACCCTGACCGAAGAGGCGAGCTATGACGAGCGCCGTTCCCTGATGGAAAGGACATTGCGTGGACTCCGCGCCCTATAGGAATCCGGGGCCCAGTGGACACCCCGGGCCAAGTGGAAATCTCGGATCGGGCAACGCCCCCGGCCCGGATGGCTTCGAGAACCGGGTCGCCTCGACGAAGATCGTCGTCGCGGGTGGCTTCGGCGCGGGTAAGACCACGTTCGTCGGCGCGGTCTCGGAAATCGTTCCGCTGCGCACCGAGGCGATGGTGACCCGCTACTCCGACGGCATCGATGATCTCGCCGAGACGCCGGAGAAGGAGACCACCACGGTCGCCATGGACTTCGGCCGGATCATCCTGCCCGGCAACCTGGTGCTCTACCTGTTCGGCACGCCGGGCCAGCGGCGGTTCTGGTTCATGTGGGACGACCTGATCCGCGGCGCGATCGGCGCCGTGGTGCTGATCGACACCAGGCGGCTGGAGGACAGCTTCGCCGCGGTCGACTTCTTCGAGGCGCGCAAGCTGCCGTTCCTGATCGCGGTCAACCGCTTCCCCGACGCACCGCGTTTCCCCATCGCGGAACTGCGCGAGGCGCTCTCGGTGCGCGAGGGCGTCCCGATCGTGGACATCGACGCGCGCAACGCGATCGAGGTGCGCCAGGCGCTCGCCGCGGTCACCGAGTACGCGATCGCCCAGCTGAAGGCCAGCGAACTGGAAGGAACGGCCCGCCATGCGTGAGGTCGCGGTGCTGGCCGCGGGTAGTGCCGCCACCACGTCCGTCGACCAGTTCGCGCTCGGCTATTGGCTGGTCGGGCTGTCGGTGGGCATTTCCGTCCTCGGCGCGGTGGTCGGCCTCGCCTGCATCGTGCACGGCGCGCGCTCGGTCCAGTTCCGGCTGGTGTGGCTGGTTTCGGCGGCGATATCGCTGGGCGGCGTCGGTGCGTGGCTGGCCACCTCGGTGGCCATGCTGGGCCTGAAAGTGCCCGGCAGCGCGATGCGTTACGACCCGGGCAGGCTGGTCGCGGCGCTGGTGGTGTCCATCGTGGCCGTCTTCGCGGCACTGCTGATCATCGGGCGCACGCCCCGGCTCGCGCTGCTGCTGCCCGGCGGCTTGGTACTTGGCCTCGGCATCGGCGTCACGCACTACCTCGGCATCGGCTCACTGGAGATCCAGGGTTCGGTGGGCGTGACGACCTGGCTGGCCGTCGTCTCCGCCGTGATCGGGGTGATCACCGCGACGGCGACGTTGTGGCTGTTCCAGACCTTGCGCTTCCCGATGGCCCGCGCCGCGACGGTGCTGTTGTTCGGCGTCGGCGTGGCCGCCACCTACTACACGGCGGTGGCCGCGTTGCATTTCGACGTCAATCGGTCGGCGAAGGTGCCCGACGGCGTGGAGCTGTTCGACTTCGTGTTCCCGATGTTCGTCATCGGCTTGCTCGCGCTGACCGTGCCGATCTCCGCGGTGCTGATCGCACCGGATCGCCGCGAGTTGGCCGCACCACCGAAGCCGCGCAGGCCGAAGCTGGAGCCAGCCCGCTGATCCGGTTTCGCGGCGCGATTCGGGGCGGATCGACCGTTTTCCGCTGACCGATCCCCGTGGGCGGGCTGGATTCGGCGATGCCACGGATTCACCCGCCCGGCCCACTTACAGTGGAAGCCATGCGTTTCGGTCTCGATTACGCCGCGGGTCGTCCAGGGGGCGCGGCGATTCGGGCGGCAGGGTACGACTTCGTGGTGCGGTATCTGTCCGACGGCGGCCCGAGTCTGCCCGGCAAGCTGCTCACTCCGTCCGAAGCGAACGATCTGCGGGCGCATGGTATCTCGCTCGTCTCGAACTGGGAGACCACGGCCGCGCGGATGCTGGACGGCTACGGCGCGGGCATCGTCGACGCGCGTGCGGCCCTCGCCCAGGTGCTGCGCTGCGGCGGCCGGGTGGACCGGCCGATCTATTTCTCCGCGGATTTCGACGCGACGCAACAGGACCAGTTGCGCGTCAACGCCTATCTGGACGGTGCCGCGACTGTGCTCGGCCGCGCGAACGTCGGTATCTACGGCGGGTATTGGGTGGTCAGGCGCGCACTGGACGCCGGGTACGCGACCTGGGCGTGGCAGACCGACGCCTGGTCCGGCACGAACGTGGAGACCAGGCGTGCCATTCATCAGACGCGCCGCCAGGTGACGGTCGGCGGCGTGCGCTGTGACGTGAACGAGGCCGAGACGATCGATTTCGGCCAGTGGGATTTCGTGGAACAGGAGGAGCCGGACGTGACGCCGGAACAAGAGGCAGTGCTGCGCGACATCCAGATTCAGCTGCGCGGACCCGACTTGTCCGGCTGGCCGCAGCTGGGCGCCGACGCGGACGGCCGGAATCGGACACTGGTGGACGGACTGGCCGCGGCGCTGACCCGAATAGCCGCGCTGGAGCGCGAATCCGTCGAGTTGCGAACGCAAGTAGGCGAATTGCGCACCGAGATCAGCGAACTGGAGGCGACGACGGCCGAGCTGACCGAGCAGGTGGAGCGCTGGAACGGACGACACTGGCCGTGGCCGCTGTCGCTGATCGAGGGTCCCGCGGCGCTTGTCGGTGAACAGCTGGCCCGCCTCGAGGCTCTGCTGCCGGACTTTCCCGGCCTGCCCGGACACGACGGCGAGCGGCGCGCACCGGGCGGCGACGCCGGGCCTACGGCGTTGACCTCGAAAGACCGAACCCACACCGGCGCGATCGACGAACGCGCGCGGCTCGGTGAGCGGGAGTGACGGGGCGAGCGAAACCGGCTGAACGGCCCCGAAATTGGCGATGAGCGGGTTCTCTCGGAAACCAAGAGAACCCGCCCTCGACGACGAGGGTACCGGTATCGGGCTGCGCGCGCATCATTTTCGGCGAACTTTTCCTCGGCCGAAAACCGACCGATAGTCCGGGATTCCACGTATGGCTATCCAGCCGCAATCACTTCCGGCGCAATAGTGCGACGTGATGCGGGCCACATTGATAGCTAGAAGATAGCTACACGGACGATAACCGACCGGAAATTTTTTTCCGAAGGGCACCGACGTGCCCGTTTCCGGACAGTAGACCAGCATCCGGCCCGTTCGAGGCGAAGTCGGCATCGGTCGAGCAATCGGCCGTCGCTCGCGGCCTCGGGCGGGGAAGCTCCTACGATCTCCGTGCGGGCCTACCGCTCAGAGTTTCTCGACGTCGATCAAGCCGCGCCGCACGGCCGCGACCAACCTGCGCGGCACCCGACGCACGACGCCTCCGACGGTTACCGCCACCAGATCCACCGGTGCGGCCTTCCAGTTCGACCGGCGGCTACGGGTGTTCGACCGCGACATCTTCCGCTTCGGTACCGCCATCTCAGGCCTCGTTCCGCACGCGCTTGCCGTATTTGCGTTCGAACTTCTCCACCCGCCCCTGGGCGTCCAGCACGCGGTGCGCACCGGTCCAGAACGGGTGCGAATCGGCGGTGACGTCCACCGTCAGCAACGGATAGGTGTTGCCGTCGGCCCACTCCACGGTGCGCGTACCGGTTGCCGTGGACCGGGTGAGAAACCGCTTGCCGGTGCTCACGTCCTCGAAGACCACCGGGTGGTAGTCCGGATGGATACCCTTCTTCATTTCGCCTCTCCTTTAGGGGTTTTCAGGTCCTGCACGGGCTGCTGCGCCTCCCCGTCACTCGCGCACGGATCGGCGTGCCACTCGCCGAACGGGTCCTCCCACCGGGCGACGCGCTCCGGCGCGCGCTCGACCAGGCGCAGTTCGTCGTCGTCCACCAGCGCCCAGTGCAGCGCCTCCCGGATCTGTGCCGGATCGGCGTCGTGGACCAGGATCGACAGCGAGACGTCCCGGTCGCCGAATCGCTCGTCCCAGCGCAGGGCGGCCATGGCGAGACGCTCCGGGTCCGCCTCGGCCCGTTCCGCTTCCGGCATCGCGGCCAGCCAGCGCCCCGCACCGCCCACCCGCAGGCCACCGCCAGCGGATTCGAGCCACACCACCTCGTCGAGCTGGGTGGCCAGCCACAGGCGGCCGCGCGCGGTCACGACGCCGTCGAACAATACGTCGAGCGCCTCGTGCAGGCGGGCGGGATGGAACGGCCGCGCCGCGGCGAACTCCACGAGTTCGACGCCGTAGTCACTGGTCAAGGGCGGTCGGCCACGCAGAAGCGGTGCGTGCGCGTCGAAGACCCGCCCCCGGCGCGAATCGGCGGGGACGCGCGCGAGCAGCGTTTCGACCAGCGCGGGCGTGACGGAACCCGGCTCGTCCACCCAGGCGATCGGCGCGCCGGGAACCAGCCTGGCCAGGACCGCGGCGAGCTTGCCTCGCTCGACCGCCGCGTCGACGAGCAGCGCTCCGTCCGCGGCGGCGCCGAGGACGAGGACGGCATCGGCGAAATCCACCTGCCCGACCGCGACCTGTGCCACCGTCCGGTCGTCCTCGGCCGCCGCGAGACCGCGTTCGGCGAGCGTCTCGTCGCCGGTCGCGTCGGCGAGCCAGACCCCGGCGTCCAGGCAGGTCAGGACCGCGTCCACCCGGACGTCGCGCCCGGCCGGGCCGTCGATGCGACCGTGCACGCCGGTGACCACTACGTGCTCGATGGCTCGGCACACCGCCTCGGCCTCGAACGCGGGGTCGAGCGCGAGCACGATGCGATCCACCGACTGCCGCTGGGAAAGGGTGCACAGCAGCGGAAGCAGATCCATCCGCAGGGTGCAGGAGACACAGCCGTGCGCGAGCTCGAGCACGGCCGAGGTCTCCTGCGTCGCGGTGCGCACCGTGCGACGCACGACGCCCTCCCGCAGCTGGGTCAGATCGTGGCGGACCACGACGGTGCCCGCGGCCGCACCCAGCACCGCGGCCGCGCGATCCACGCCCGCCGCGGCGAGTCCGGCGAAACCGGCGAGCACCAGCACGGGCGTTCTGCGGTCGCGGCCGGGTGGGACCAGGGTGGAATCCGCAGCCACCGGGAACCCCTTTCAGTAACGATTTTCATTTGCTGTACGGCAACGGTACATTGTCGAGCAGTCGTTGTCGAAAATGATTATCATCTACTGGAGGGAGTCCGGATGTCGGCCCACTGCCAGGTCACCGGGCGCAAGCCCGGATTCGGCAAGTCCGTGTCGCACTCGCACAAGCGGACCGGCCGCCGCTGGAACCCGAACATCCAGCGCAAGACCTACTACCTGCCCAGCGAAGACCGGCGCATCACGCTGACCGTCTCCGCCAAGGGCATCAAGACCATCGATCGGGACGGGATCGAGGCCGTGGTGGCGCGGCTCCGGGCCCGTGGCGACAAGATCTGAGGAGCGACCCATGGCGTCGAAATCGACCGACATCCGCCCGATCGTCAAGCTGAAGTCCACGGCAGGCACCGGGTACACCTACGTGACCCGCAAGAATCGCCGCAACGACCCCGACCGCCTCGTGCTGCGCAAATACGATCCGGTGGTGCGCAGGCACGTCGACTTCCGTGAGGAGCGCTGAGATGGCCAAGAAGTCGAAGATCGCGCGCGATCAGCAGCGCAGGACGATCGTGGCGCGATACGCGGGCCGCCGCGCCGAACTCAAGGAGCTCATCCGGAAGCCGGGTACACCGGAGGCCGAACGCACGGCCGCCCAGGCCGAACTGCGGCGGCAGCCGCGCGACGCCAGTCCGGTACGATTGCGCAATCGGGACGCCGCCGACGGACGACCGCGCGGTCACCTCCGGAAGTTCGGACTCTCCCGTGTGCGTGTGCGCGAGATGGCCCACCGGGGCGAGTTGCCCGGTGTGCACAAATCGAGCTGGTAGACAACCACTGATCTCGTGAGAAGGAACTCGTCATATGGCAGTCAAGCGAGCACCGTCGAAGAAGGTTCGCGCAGAGCAGGCCCGCCGTCCGAAGAAGAACCCGCTCATCGCCGCCGGCATCGAGACGGTCGACTACAAAGACGTGAACCTGCTGCGTACGTTCATCTCCGATCGCGGCAAGATCCGCAGCCGCCGGGTCACCGGGCTCACCCCGCAGCAGCAGCGCCAGGTCGCCGTCGCGGTGAAGAACGCCCGTGAGATGGCGCTGCTGCCGTTCACCAGCCGCTAGGCGCACTCCGCGACACGAGCGAACCGGAAAGACCCCCGATGCGCGAGCACCGGGGGTCTTTGTCGTCGTCGCTACCGAACCGGCCGGGTCACGGGATAGTCAGGACCTGGCCGGGGTTGATCGCGTCCGGGTTCGGGATGCCACTGGCGTCCGCGATCTCCTGGTAGCGGTTGCCGTCGCCGTAGAAACGCTCGGCGATGGCCCACAGGGTGTCGCCCGGCTCGACGGTGTAGGTGCGCGGCTCCGGCGCGGGCGGCGGAGGCGGCACCTCCTCGGCGGCGGGAGTCGCGACCTGCTCTTGCACCGGTTCCGCTTCCGGCTCCGGGGCGGGCAGCGGAGTGTCGGTGTCGGTGCCGGAAGCCCACAGCGCGCTGCCGTCGGTGCCGTACAGCACGACATTGCGATCCGCTTGCACGACCAGCCGATCGGCGGCCTGGTCGTTGGTCTCCGTCGCCCAGACCGCGCCGTCGCTCTTGTAGAGGACGAAGTTGCCGTCGTGCTGCAGCACGGCCCGCTCCACGCCTTGGTCGTGCGTCTGGGTGGCCCACACGACATTCCCGCCCGGCTCGGACAGCACTAGATTGCCGTCGTCCTGGAGGGTGAGGGTGTAAGCCCCGCCCTGGAGGGACTGCCCTCGCCCGAGTTCTTCGCCTACGCGCAGCGTGTCGACCACGATACTTCCTTTCCGGAAAAAGCTGGTAGAGCATCCGACATGATGAGCGCCGCAACGGCTCCGGCGCGCATCCCCGCAGAACTTACTGCCCCCGAACGACTTTGGGAGCTATTACGCGCAGGGTTCGCGGAACGTTCACTGTGGGGTTCGTCCCAGTGCACGACGCACCCGCTGTGCGGTAGGTGAACCGACGCCGGGACTAGGGTGTCGGTATGGATCGGATCCAGGCCGGACGCGCCGCCACAGCTGTCGCCGTAGTGCTCGCCTGTCTTGCCGCCGCGGGCTGCGGCGGCTCGGACGACGAAGGGAAAACGCCGAGCACGAGCGCCTCTTCGAGCGCGGCGGCGCGCACGCCCACCGAGGACCCGCGCGGGAACCAGGGCAACGAATTCACCGCCGACCCGTCCATCGTCGGCGCGCATCCGATCCCATTCCAATCGTGGACACGATTGGGAGACAACAAGATAGCCGTGAACTTCGAAACCGGTTCGCCGGAGTGCTACGGCGTGGACGCCACGGTCACCGAGACCGCGTCGACGGTCACGGTCGAACTGCGCTCCGGCAGCCGCGCCGAGGCGGTGGGCCGGATGTGCGCGATGATCGCGATCTTCGGCACCCTGGAGGTACCGCTGAAAGAGCCACTCGGAAACCGCACGGTGCTCAGCGCGGTCTAGCGCTCGATGCGCACGACAGGCTGGTCCCGCACTGTTCACTCGTAACCGAATAGCTGCCGGCTTGCGACGGGCCGCCTCGCACGACTCCTGATGCGCCCGAGCACAGTTCTCGGAGGGGACCACCGAAACCCTTGCCCGACCGCGCGATACGGGCGGGAATCGAACGAAGAACGCCGCGCCGGATCCTCGATCCGACGCGGCGTCGCGGAACCATCGAACTCAGTGGGCGAAGTGGCGGGCCCCGGTGAGATAGAGGGTGACGCCCGCCTCGCGGGCGACGTCGATGGTCTCCCGGTCGCGCACCGAACCGCCGGGCTGCACGATGGCGCGGACACCGGCCGCGATCAAGGTCTGCGGACCGTCCGGGAACGGGAAGTAGGCGTCGGAGGCCGCCACCGACCCCTTGGCCCGGTCCCCGGCCCGCTGGACCGCGAGACCCACCGCGTCCACGCGGTTGACCTGGCCCATGCCGACACCGACCGAAGCGCCGTCGTGCGCGAGCAGAATGGCGTTGGACTTCACGGCCCGGCAAGCGCGCCAGGCGAACGCCAGATCGGCGAGCGTTTCCGCGTCGGCGGCCTCGCCAGCGGCCAAGGTCCAATGAGCCGGGTCGTCGCCCGGCGCGTCCAGCACGTCACGCTGTTGCAGCAGGGCGCCGCCGCTGATCGGACGCAGTTCGGCGCCCGCGCGCGTCGGCGGCTCGGCCACGAGGATGCGCACGTTCTTCTTGCGCTGCAACACCTCCACCGCGCCGTCGGCGTAGGACGGCGCGACGATCACCTCGGTGAAGATCTCGGCGACCTGCTCGGCCAGTTCCACGGTGACCTCGCGGTTCGCCGCAATCACCCCGCCGTACGCGCTCACCGGATCGCAGGCGTGCGCCTTGCGGTGCGCCTCCGCGATGTCGGCGCCGAGCGCGATGCCGCACGGGTTGGCGTGCTTGATGATCGCCACGGCCGGAGCCTCGTGGTCGTAGGCGGCGCGCCAGGCCGCGTCGGCGTCGACGTAGTTGTTGTACGACATCTCCTTGCCGTGCAACTGCCGCGCCTGCGCCAGCCCAGGGCTGCCGTCGCCGTTGGTGTACAGGGCCGCGGACTGATGCGGGTTCTCGCCGTAACGCAGCACCGCCGACCGCTCCCAGGTGCCGCCGAGCCACTCGGGGAACCGGACCGCCGTGTCCTCGGCCGTGTCGCCCGCGCTCAGCACGCTGGTCATCCAGCTCGCGACCGCCACGTCATAACTCGCGGTGTGCTGGAAAGCCTTGGCCGCCAGAGCTGTGCGTTCGGCCAAGGTGAAGCCGCCGGACTTCACCGCGGCCAGCACGTCGTCGTAGTCGCCGCTGTCCACGACCACCGCCACCGACGGGTGGTTCTTCGCCGCGGCGCGCACCATGGACGGGCCACCGATATCGATCTGCTCCACGCACTCGTCCGGCGTCGCACCACTGGCCACGGTCTGCGTGAACGGGTAGAGGTTCACCACCACCAGCTGGAACGCCTCGACACCGAGCTCGACCAGCTGATCGACGTGCTCCTGCTTGCGCGAGTCCGCCAGGATGCCCGCGTGCACCCGCGGGTGCAGGGTTTTGACCCGGCCGTCGAGGGTCTCCGGGAACCCGGTCAGGTCCTCGACCTTGGTCACCGGGATGCCCGCGTCCGCGATCCTGCCCGCGGTGGACCCGGTCGAGACCAGCTCGATGCCCGCCGCGTGCAGACCGGTCGCGAGCTCCACGAGACCCGTCTTGTCGTAGACGCTCACCAGCGCCCTGCTGATCGGCTTGCGTTCACTCACCGGAGAACTCGCTCATCTGGGATAACTGCCTTTCGTCCATCGGAGACAATGCCTCGCGTCGCGACGGCGGCGACGACCTCCGCCAGCAACCGTCGCTCGACGATCTTGATGCGCTCGTGCAGGGTGGCCTCGTCGTCACCCGGCAGCACCGGCACCGCCTCCTGCGCGAGGATCGGCCCGGTGTCCACGCCCTCGTCGACCAGGTGCACGGTGCAGCCGGTGACCCGCGCACCGTAGGCGAGCGCGTCCCGCACGCCGTGCGCGCCGGGGAACGCGGGCAGCAGGGCGGGGTGGGTGTTGATGATCCGTCCGCCGAACCGGTCCAGGAAAGTGGGACCGAGCAACTTCATGAAGCCCGCCGACACCACCAGATCCGGCTGGTGCTCGGCGACCGCCTCGGTGAGCTCGGCATCCCACGCGGCGCGGTCCGGAAAGTCCTTCAGCGCCACCCGGAAATGCGGTACGCCCGCGGCGTCCGCATGGGTGGTGGCCGCGCACAGCCGGTCGACGCCGACCGCGACGACCTTCGCCGGATAGCCGGGCGCGGCCGCGGCGTCCAGCAGGGCGTGCAGCAGCGAACCGGTGCCCGACGCCAGGACGACGACGGTGGCCGGCGTCGTCACGGGCTTCCACGAGGCATACGGGGACGTCAGCGCTCTACTCCCTGATCGATCGGATAGCGGACGGATGCGGCACCGCCGGGTTAGAGCCTAACGACCGTCCACCCGGTCACTATCCGGCAGGTCCGCCTCGACCACTTCGGCGTCGACGATGTCGCCCGCGGCGTGGTCGTGAGACCGACCGACGGTCTCGATCGCGGGCGGCTCGTCGACGAGTTCGGCGTCCAGCGGGGCCTCCAGCTCGGGCCGGTCGTAGTCGTCGTAGTAGTCGTCGTCCTCGTAGTAGTCGTCGTCGGTCTCGTAGTAGTCGTCGTAGTCGTCGTCGGGGTAATCGTCGTACGGATCGGTGTAGTCCGCCGGTGGGACGCCGACCGGCACGAGGAACCAGCGGGCGAACACCAGGCCCGCGTAGCCGGGGATCGCCAGCCAGGCGAACGTGACCGAGGCGAAGATCGGCAGGTGCAGGCCGACCCGGCCCACCTCGCCGAGTTCGCCGCCCGCGACCGCGCCCGCCACGGTCAGCGCGAGCGCGGCGAGCGCGGCGGAGACGAGCGTGGCCCACGGCGCGCTGATCCGGTCGGTGGAAGTGCGCGCGATGTCCAGCCCGCCGAGCACGCCGACCGCCGCGGGGATCAGCAGCACCACCGGCCACCAACCCGCCGCCGGACCGGTCGGCACCGCCGCGAGCAACGGAAACGCCGGTATCGGTCCGCCGACGACGGAGAACACCCCGAACGAGGCGACGCCGATCTGCGCGCTGGAACCGACCAGCACACCGACGGTGTGGATCACCAGGTTCGGCAGATACGCCAGCGAGAGCAGCGTCAGGCCGAGGACGCCGCCGACATTGCCCGCCGACTGATACATGTCACCGAACCGCGAAACGTGGGCGAGGAACGAAACCACCACCACAGCGCTCGCGCAACCCAGCAGGCGCAGGACGGACCGGCCCGCGCCGTAGAGGCCGGAGACCGCCCAATCGGGCAGCCGCAGCAGCACGAACAGCTCGCGCCGGAGACGGACGGCGATGCCGATGGCGGCGGCGAGCAGATACAACGCGGCGACCCACACGAAGGCGGCGAGGGTGTTCGGCGGTTGCAGTGCGATGACACCGGAAGCGTCTTCGGTGACCGCGAGGCAGACGATGGTGACCAGCAGCGGACCGCCCACCGCGGCGCCGACGATCCACCCGAGATCCGCTCGAGTGCATTGCGGTTCCACGGCGCGCGCGCATTCCCGCGCGGCCAGCCAGACCAGCAGGGCGGTGGGCAACAGCGGAAGCAAGCCGAGCGAGGTCTTGCCGATCACCAGCGGAACCTGGTGCACGCCCAACCAGGAGGCGGCGATCGCGCCGGAGGCGCCGTCCAGATCGCTGCCCGCCGCCAGGAGCGTGGCGAGCACGAGGACGACGAGGGTGGTCAGCCCGAAGGCGGACGGGCGGCCCGCTACGGCGATGAGCACCCTGGACCGCTCAGGGGTGAGGGACAGAAACCCGGCTTCGTCCGCGTCGGGGTGCGGCTGCGACGAGCGCGGCCCGCCGATCCGGCGGGCCGAGGAGTTTCTGGAGGAGCTCATGGCATTTCAGCGTGGCATCCTCCCCGGCGCGAACGGGTCAGGCGCGCCGCAGGCACGCGATCGCCGCACCGGGGAGGACGCCGCTGAGTTCTCTACTTGTTCTTGTCGTCCGAAGGACGGAATGCCTGGGTGGCGTCCGAGGATGGGTCGCCGCTCTGCTCGCCGCCGAACGGACCGCTCTGCTGGCTCGGCTGGCTGGTCTGAGCCTGCTGCTGGCCGTAGCTCGGGGAACCGTAGGGCGACTGCTGACCGGACTGCTGCTGGCCGCCGAAGTGCTGAGTCACGCTCTCGTCGGGGCGCGGCTGCGCGCCGTACGGCGAACCCGGCTGCTGGGGCGCGCCGTAGGCCGTGGTCGGCTGGCTCTGCCCGTAAGGCGACTGCGGCTGTCCGTACGCCTGGCCCTGCTGGCTCTGTCCGTAGCTCGGCTGGCTCTGCCCGTAAGGCGACGGCTGCCCCTGCTGGGACGGGAACTGCGGCGGCGCGGACTGCGCGCCGTACCCGGCTTGCCCGTAGGGGCTCGCGCCGTAGCCGGGCTGCTGACCCGGCTGCCCGTAGGACTGCTGACCCGGTCCGTACGACGGCTGCTGGCCGTAGCCGCCCTGACCGAACCCGCTCGGCGCGGCAGCGGGGCGCGGCGCGGGCGCCTTGAGGATGCCCACCTCGAACAGGGTCGCGGCGATCGCCACCGCTGCCTGCACGAAGGACAGCACGAGCAGGACGAACGCACCGACCTTCAGCTCGCTGCCCGAACCGAAGTTGAACGACTGGAACAGCAACGCGACGAAGCCGGCGGTCGAAGCCGCCGCGGCCGCACCGGTCCAGTTCTGCTTGGGCAGCAGCGACAGTCCGGCGAGCAGACCGCCGAGCAGCAGCAGGCCGAGCAGCGGCGAGCCGGACGCGACCTCGAAGAGGTTGGCCGTCTCCGTCGTGCTGACCGTGCGGCCGCCGATATCGATCGGTTTCCTGCCCAGGAACGGCAGGAAGCCGAGCAGGAAGTTGATCACGCCGAGCGCCGCTACGCCGACCACCAGGAAGAACGGCAGACCTTTGGCATCGGAACCGGTAGCGCTCGAACCTGAAGTGGCACCACCCGCGGCCGAACTCTGGCTGGATGGCGCTGAGGGCGAGGGTGTGTTGTACCCAGAGCCCCCGGTCGGGTAGGACATGTCGTCGTCTCCTAAATCGAGTCGTACATGGTCTTCACGGCTGGATTACTTCTGACGCTACTGCACTCCCTCGCCGAGGTCATCCCGCCGCGACGGCCGCGGCGAGCGGATTCGCCCGCATCACGGCAGGTCGCGGCGGTGTCCGGCGCGAAGCTCCTAGCGAGACCACCTACCGCTCCTTGAAACTGTTGCCCGCGATGGCGCTTTTCACACCACACGGATTCTCAATAGCGGGGAATTCCCGGTGACAACGAGATGAACCATCCGCCCGGCTGCCTCGTGATGGATAGCGAGGAGAACCGCGAGTGGCTGGACCGGACGCTCGGCTTCTGCCCAAGCCTGAGCCCCCGCCACACATGACGAAGGCCGCCCCCCGAATTCGGAGGCGGCCTTCGTGCACGGCGCGGAGATCAGGCGCTGATGCTGGCCTTCTCCAGGATCTCGCGAGCCAGCGCGGCGGTCTCGGACGGCGTCTTGCCGACCTTCACGCCCGCGGCCTCCAGCGCGTCCTTCTTCGCCTGGGCGGTGCCCGACGAGCCGGACACGATGGCGCCCGCGTGGCCCATCGTCTTGCCCTCGGGGGCGGTGAAGCCTGCCACGTAGCCGACGACCGGCTTGGTGACGTTGGCCTTGATGTATGCCGCGGCCCGCTCCTCGGCGTCGCCGCCGATCTCGCCGATCATCACGATCAGCTTGGTCTCCGGGTCCTTCTCGAACGCCTCGATGGCGTCGATGTGGGTGGTGCCGATGACCGGGTCGCCGCCGATGCCGATGGAGGTCGAGAAGCCGAAGTCGCGCAGCTCGTACATCATCTGGTAGGTCAGCGTGCCCGACTTGGACACCAGGCCGATCGGGCCCTTGCCGGTGATGTTGGCCGGGGTGATGCCGACCAGCGACTCGCCGGGGGTGATGATGCCGGGGCAGTTCGGGCCGATGATCCGGGTCTTGCCGCCCTTCTCCACGTTGTAGGCCCACGCGTAGGCGGTGTCCTGCACCGGGATGCCCTCGGTGATGACCACCAGCAGCGGGATCTCCGCGTCGATGGCCTCGATGATGGCGTCCTTGGCGAACTTCGGCGGCACGAACGCGATGGACACGTCGGCGCCGGTCTCCTTGATGGCCTCGGCGACGGTGCCGAACACCGGCAGCTCGACCGCGTTGCCGTCCTTGTCGGTGTGCGCGACGGTGGTGCCCGCCTTGCGCGCGTTCACACCGCCGACGATCTGGGTGCCCGCCTTCAGCATCAGCGCGGTGTGCTTGGTGCCCTCGCCGCCGGTGATGCCCTGGACGATGACCTTGGAGTCCTTGTTCAGGAAGATAGACATTTCTTTTCGTCCTTACTCGGCCGTCGTTATCGGGCGGCTGCCAGTTCGGCGGCCTTGTCGGCGCCTTCGTCCATTGTCTGCGCCAGCGTCACCAGCGGGTGGTCGGCGTCGGCCAGGATCTTGCGGCCCTCTTCGACGCGGTTGCCGTCCAGGCGGACGACCAGCGGCTTGTTGGCCTCGTCGCCCAGGATCTCCAGCGCCTTCACGATGCCGTTGGCGACCGCGTCACACGCGGTGATGCCGCCGAACACGTTGACGAACACGCTCTTGACCTGGCTGTCGTTCAGGATGACGTCCAGACCCGCTGCCATCACCTCGGCCGAGGCGCCGCCGCCGATGTCCAGGAAGTTGGCCGGCTTCACGCCGCCGTGGCCCTCGCCCGCGTAGGCGACGACGTCCAGGGTGGACATGACCAGGCCTGCGCCGTTGCCGATGATGCCGACCTCGCCGTCGAGCTTGACGTAGTTGAGGTCGTTCTCCTTGGCCTTGAGCTCGAGCGGGTCGGTCGCGTCCTTGTCCGCGAACGCCTCGTGCTCCGGGTGGCGGAATCCGGCGTTCTCGTCGAGGGTGACCTTGCCGTCCAGCGCGAGGATCTCGTCCTGCGGGGTGCGCACCAGCGGGTTGACCTCGACCAGGGTGGCGTCCTCCGCGACGAACACCTCCCACAGCTTCTGGATGGTCACGGCCGCGGCGTCCAGCACGTCGGCGGGCAGGTGGCCCTGCTCGGCGATCGAGCGAGCGAACGCCAGGTCGACGCCCTTGACCGCGTCGACCGGAACCTTCGCCAGCCGCTCCGGCTTGGTCGCGGCGACCTCTTCGATCTCCATGCCGCCCTCGACCGAGCACATGGCCAGGTAGGTCCGGTTGGCCCGGTCCAGCAGGAAGGAGATGTAGTACTCCTCCGCGATGTCCTTGGCCTCGGCCACCAGGATCTTCTTGGTGATGTGGCCCTTGATGTCCAGGCCGATGATGTTCTGCGCGTGCGTGAGCGCGTCGTCCGGGGTCGCGGCGTACTTGACGCCACCGGCCTTGCCACGGCCACCGGCCTTCACCTGGGCCTTGATCATCACCGGCTTGCCGATTTCCTCCGCGATGGCGCGGGCGTCCTCGGCCGTGTCCGTGACGCGGCCCTCGGACGAAGGCACTCCGTGCTTAACGAAGAGCTCCTTCGCCTGATATTCGAAGAGATCCATGTACTCACCGTCTCGTCTGCGTTGTGATGACAACGTCTTTGTTGGCGGCCCGACGTCGGAAGCGGGTCGGGTCGGACTCTAACCAGTCACATGGAGGGCCAATCGGCCACGTTCATCCTAAGTGGCGCAGGTCACCCGGCGTCGTTCGGAGCGGCAAAACCGCTGGCCAACACTACTGGCGAGTAGGTTGCTGGCACCGCGCCAGGTAGAGGACGGAACCCGGGAGCGCGCCGGAATCTACTACAACTTGTCGTTGAACGACCTCTCAGGGGTGCCCATACCGCAGTGAGATATTCCGCGGGCCGAGCGTGATGAATCTCACATGTTTGTTACGGAAGCGGCGCACCGCTTGTCGCGGCTCAATCGTTTCGTTACCGTCAATGCGGTCGATGTCACAACACGGTCACGACTAGGAGGACGGCAAGCTTTGACGCAGCACAGCGCTCCGCAGACGGAGAGCCGCTCCGCATTCGACCGATCGACGCCGCTGGTCAAGCGGCTTTCGAGTTCCACCAGCTTCACGATGTGGCACCGCCGATGAACCACAGTTCCACCTTCGCTCCCACTGATCGCTCGCGGACGGGACATCGTTACCGCCCCGACGACGAGTCCTTCGCCCCGGCGAGCTACGCCGAGCCATCGTTCGACCCGCACTACGCCGGGTACGAGGCTCCGCAGGGCGAGTACGACTTGCAGGCCGCCGGCGCCGGATACGGCTTCGAGACCGAGTCGCCCGTCCACGACGGGGGCTACGACCAGCCGGTCCACGCGAACGCGGCCTCCGACAACTCCTGGGCCACGAACAACGCCTGGCCGCAACAAGATTGGGCCCAGCAAGAGGCCTGGTCCGATGGTGCGGCATGGAACTCCGGCGAGGCGTGGAACTCCGGCCAGGCGTGGAACTCCGGCGAGGCGTGGGCCGAAGAGGAGACCTGGGCGCCCGACGAGCGAGCCTGGGTGTCCGACACCGGCTGCTGGGCTCCCGAGGAGTCCTGGGCGACCGAGACCGCCGAGCCCGAACCCGAGTCCGACGAGGAGCCGGGCGCACGTGCTCTTCCGACCGTCATCCCGGGGCGCCGTGCCACGAACAAGCGCGGTGGCGCGCACCGGGTGGCCGCGCCGCCCGCCGCGCTCAAGGGACGCGCCGCGGTGGCGGCCGTCGCCGCTGGCGCTGTCGTAGCGGCCGGACAGGCCGCGTTCGCCTCGCCCGACCAGCCCTCGCAGGCGGTCGACTACGAAGCCGCCGGACAGATCCACGAGATCGCCGCGCAGTCGATGAACGTTGCCGACCCGACGGCGGCGCCGGACTCACCGCAGGTGCTGAGCGTCTCCGCGCCGGCCAACCTCGATCAGTTCAACGACATCCTGCAAAAGGGCCAGAAGTACGCCGAGGACCTCGCCGCCCAGGAGGCCTCGAAGCTTCGGCCGCTGTTCACCAGGTTCGCCGCGGGCACTTTCACCTCCGGCTTCGGCGCCCGCTGGGGCGTGCAACACCTCGGCATCGACATCGCGGGCCCGATCGGCACCCCGATCTACGCCGTCGCCGACGCCACCGTGATCGAGGCCGGTCCCGCGTCGGGCTTCGGCATGTGGGTCCGCCTGCTGCACGACGACGGCACCGTCACCATCTACGGCCACATCGACACCGCCACGGTGTCGGCGGGCCAGCGTGTGCTCGCCGGTGACCAGATCGCCACGATCGGCAACCGCGGGTTCTCCACCGGCCCGCATTGCCACTTCGAGGTCTGGTTGAACGGCACCGACAAGGTCGACCCGCTGCCCTGGCTGGCCACCCGTGGCATCAGCCTCGGCCCGCAGCGCGACTGAGCGACGCCTTGACGCGTGCCTGACGCGCCTTCCCAGTCGGCTGGCCGCAACCCGGCGGACCATGGATCGCACAAGCCAGAGATGGATGTACGCTCCTCCGCTGTGTTCGCGCACGATGAATGCGGGTGCGAAACCGGTTACAGCGCATAGCTTCCGGCCAGCCCGTGCTCGCCCATCGCAGCGGGCTGCTCACCATGAACGCGGGCGTGCGGCCCGGCTTCGGGTGCGAAACTTCGGCCCGTGCGCGGTCGCCTCATCCGCTCGGTAATTGCAAGTCGCGAATCCGTAATGGCCCGGCGCGACCCCCTCTAGCGCGAGACTTCGCCCGCGCAGCCTGGCCAGCGCATTCTCGTTGAGTCGAGGTGTGTCGCGGTACATGACGATGCACACGATTCCCCCGCGGCAGACATCGGGTTAGCGTCGAGCCCATGGCACGACGTACAACGACGTACACACAATTCATCGCGTTGCCTGCTGAACGGATCTGGGAGGTACTCGCCGATCCGCCGCGATGGCCGGAATGGAACCCGGGGATCGCGTCGGTGCGGCTCGACAGTCCGATCGCAGTAGGCAGTACGGGAAGCTATGTGCCGCAGGGGCAGGCGCACCGCGCTTTGCACGGGCGCGCCGTGCTGCCGTTCATCGTCGCCGCTGTCCGGCCGGAACGGGAGCTGCGGATCGAGCAACCCGAACCGCTCGGGCGGATGCGGCTGACCTGGACGCTGACGCCGCGCGACGGCGGCACCGAAATCACCCAGCGGTTGACCTTCCTCGGCGCGTCGGCCGGTATGGCCCGGCTGCTCGACGCCGCCTTCCTGGAAACCGATGTGCGGGTGTGTTTCGCCCGCTTGGCCCGCTCAGCCGGACTCGAGCCCGCCGCCGACGCGCTCACGGCGGTCATCCCGGGCGGCACCGGCGGGCTGGGCAGGCATGTCGCCGCCGACCTCACCTGTCGTGGGCATCGCGCCGTCATACTCACCCGCCGTCGCGATCCCCAGCTGCCGTTCGATCAAGCGGAGTGGGACGGCAAGTCGGTCGGCGAATGGGTTGCGGCACTCCGTAATCCAGGACGGACCGCGATCGTCAACCTCGCCGGGAAGCTGGTCGACTGCCGACCGACGCCGGAGAACATCGCCGAATTACGGGCCAGCCGAGTGGATTCCACCCGCGCTCTGGTTGCCGGCGCCGCGACGCTGGAAGCGCCGATCGACTACTGGGTGCAGGCGAGCACTACCGCGATCTGGTCCGATGCGGGCGAAACCCATTGCAGCGAAAGCACTCCCCTGCCGATCGGGCTGCCGCAGATGACCGGCGTCGCCGAACCGTGGGAGCGCGCCTTCGACTCCGCCCGCGCGGCGCACTGGACGATTCTGCGCACCTCGATCGTGCTCGACCCACAAGCGCCCGCCCTGAAACGTCTCACTCAACTCACCAGAGCCGGGCTCGGCGGTCGAGTCGGGCCCGGCCAACAATGGTTCAGCTGGATCCACATCGAGGACTGGCTCGCGATCGTTCGCGCCGCACTCGGCCTCGATCCGGCGCTCGAACTGCCGAACGGAATCCTGGTAGCCGCCACCGATACACCGGTTCGCAACCGCGAGCTGATGCGCGTCCTCCGCAAGCGCCTGCACCGGCCGCCCGCGCCGCCGACCCCGGAATTCGTGCTGAAGCTAGGCGCGCTCCTCCTGCGCTCCGATCCGGCCCTCGGTCTGACCGGCCGTCACGCCACGTCGGAGGTACTGAAGAAGGCAGGTTTCACCTTCCGCTACCCCACCCTCGACAAGGCGTTGGCAGACCTGCTGCCGCATTGACACCGCGAAACGGACCGGTCATGCGGCCTCTCCGGCAGGATGGTCCACGCCAGGGAAGTACGGACCGTATCGCTCACGTCTACGCAGCGTCGGAGCCCCCGGACTGCCCGCCTACGATGCGCCCCGGGGAGCCCACTTGGACCGGACAGCGGAAACGAACGCAGCCGCTCCGCCCCAGCCTGGATCGATGACGATTTCGTATTCAGTGCTGTCGAACGCGTCCAACCGAACCACAGTGGTGTGGTTCTCAGCGGTCGCGACAATCCGGCCATCGATCATCTGATCGACACCGTCCGCGAACTGTCGGATTCCATCCCAATCGAATGCCACTGCACCGGCGGACACCATCTCGTGGAACTGTGCCCAGGCGGGACGAGTAATTCCGGTGGACAATCGACCGAACGTCCCGTCGAACTCCTCGACCACCCACCGCCAGTTGTTCGGCGGGAACAACTCGAGCAAATCGCGCAGGGGGACCATTGTGCGCTGGGAGGTCCACATGGGAATCGTTTCGCTGATCATCGGGCGTCCTCGACGGTACAAAGCGGGCTACGTCGCGAAGGCTACGACCATACGAGCAAGCCGTCACCCGATTTACTGGCGCGGCAGTTCTGGGTGCCGCACCCAGTCCGGCATGCCGACGTGCACCGAACCCATCCGGGCGGAGTTCACGGCCACTGGTCTGGGCTGGAGAGCGTTGAGCAACGGGCCGCTAGCAACGTACTGTGCGCTGTCACGTTGCCTTGCTGGCGAGCAATTCCGGAGCGACCTTTCACATAACCTTTGCGATGTCGGCGCGGCGGCACCGGGCTCACAGTGCGGGGGTGCCGGTGGGGGCTGTGTCCTCGAATAGTTCGGGGGCCGTGCGGCGAATCTTGCACAAGGCAGCGGTGGTACGCGCGGAATCGACGGCGTGCAACGCGGGTAAGGCGGAGCGCCACATGTCGACGGCATCGGTGTGCTTGCCGCGTTTCCAGTGCAGCAACCCGGTTTCGGCAGCGCTGAGCGCCCACACGCGGGCATGAGTCTCGCGATCCCAGATGCCGGTGGCGAGTTCGCAATAACGTTCAGCATTGGCGAGGTCACCCAGAGCAAGGAACGTCTTTGCGACCTGGTCCACGACCGTGCCCTTGTTCGGGCACCACATCGACACCCAGCGGGGTTGTTCGCTGGTCAGGTCAGGAGTTACGTGTGGTTCAGCGGTCCGCAGGGCAGCCAGTGCTCCGCCGTGGTCGCCGGTTTCGGCGTGACAGCGGGCGACAGCGATAGTGAGCAACGCCGTCGCATCCGGTCCGAGTTGGCCGCCGTCCCGAGTTACGGCCGCTTCGGCGAGTGCGGGACTGAAGTGAGGCTGGCCGATATCGGTTCCTTGCATGGCGAGGATGCGCAGCACCCATGCGTCTTGGCCGGGCATCTGGCTTTCCTCCGCCAGCCGCAACGCCGACAGGAAATACCGCTGCGCGATACCGTCTTCGCCGGCGTCGTGCGCTTTGAAACCGGCCAGGTAGGCAAGTTCGGCGGCGGCGCTGAAGGCGGCGGAACGGACCGTCGAATCAGCGAACCGCGAGCGCAGCAGCGACGCGACGTCGGTGCTCAGGAACTCGGCGACGGCGGTTCGGCCGATGCCGCCGCCCTTGACTTCGTCCATGCGCAGGAAGGCATCCGTGATCCCCTGGACGGCACGGACTTCCGGCATGCCTACGTGCGCGGATTCGTCGATGCGCATCAACCGGGCCACATCGGACTGTGACACCAGCGCGGTCGCGGACAGCGCGGCGCTGTAGACGGATGTGCGCAGGAACGACCGCCGGTCGACGTCCGCTCGGCCCAACATACTGACCAGTGTGACAGGGTCGCATGTCATTTCGCCGCATGCGCGCAGGTAGGCGGCGACCACATCAGCCGAGGGGGCGCGCGTTCCGGTCTCCACATGACCCAGGTAGCTGCGCGAGAACGGTATGCGGGCAGCCAGTTCGGCCAGTGAGAGCCCCGCCGCCTGCCTGGCTGCTCGCAGACGTTCCCCGATGTCAGGAGCAAATCCCCCGTCCGTCCCCATGCGTGGATCGTATGCGGATCAGTAGACGCGCTGTAGCCGTTTTCCCAGTCGAGAGCGAAGTTTTTCGCGCGACGCTGGCAGCCGCACCCACCCGGCGGGCGCGTCCCTCCGTTCCGAGCGGACGCATCGCGAGCTGTGAGCGGCTCTGCGGTGACCATCACCCCGCCGGGTGGCGTGCGTCCACATGACGAGCGAGAACAGCAGGGGTGAACGCGATGGGGTTCGACTGGTGGCGAGACGGCGAGCAAGACGACATGTCGGCGCAAGCGATCATCGATCGCGTAGCCGCCGAGTGGCGCGCCGCACGCGAACGCGAACGGATCAGCGCCGAGCGGCCCGACGCCGGGCTGTGGCCTACCGGTTGGCCGCACGAAGCTCCCGAAACGCCGTTGAGCGTTCCGGAAGCGCATCAGACCATGCAACGGCACAGGGCATGCCGAGCCGATCAATGCCCGCGTAAGGCAGCGGCCCGGCAGACGCTCATCGAGGCCGGGCAGATGAAGCCGGACACCTCGCGAGAGCCGCGCTGACACGATCTCGAGGCGGGTCGTGCCGAGCTGTCGGGCTGGCGAATTTCGGCTGACTGGTGCGCGCTCCGCTCATCCCACGAGGAGCGCGGTATGGACGGAATGCCCGGACCACGGCGACGACAAGCGAAGTCCCTGGCTGAGCTATGGCGGCGGAAATCGACGCACCTGCTCCGTCGATGATCGGCGTTGCCTACGGCGCCGCCGTGATCGCGAGGGCGACCAACGCGACGACCTTGACGACCTCCAGGCCGATGTACCAATAGTGCGCGTGGGAGCGCGGCAGTTCCTCGCCCGCCAGCACGCGATCGGAGCGGCGTGAGAGCGGCGGGCGCACCACCACGATTTGAACGCCCAGCACTGCCGCGGCGACGCCCAGCCACGCCCACGTCGCCGCGCCGGGGCCGACGATCACTGCGGCGAGCACCAGAAGCACCGCGAGCACGGCCTCCACGGTGTTCAGCGCGCGGAACACGAGGCGGCCGATGCCGAGCCCCAGCGCCAGTGTGACCCCCGGGGCGCGAAATTTCAGCGGCGCCTCCAGGAACGAGATGGCCAGCACCATGCCGAGCCAGAGCATGGGCAGGAACCACAGGAGATGCTGTGCGATCGTATCCACGTCGCGGACGCTACCGGCGCGACACCGGCAAGGGCAGGGTCGAAAGGCCTACGCGGCTCATAGCTTGACCAACGTCCGGCTGTACTGCGGGATCAACCGGATCTTGCCCGCGGTGCCGAAGTCGATGGTCACCGTGGCCAGTGGGCCGAAGCCCTCCGCCGCGATCACGCGGCCGAGACCGTACTTGTCGTCGCTGACCCGATCGCCCACGGCGAGGACCAAATTCGTGTTGTTGCGGGTCGCGCCGCCGGGAGCGGGCCTGCGCGGACCGCGATCACGCAAGCCTGGACGCGGCTCCGCCCAGCCGTCGCCGCGGGTCCAGTCCCGCTCCAGCCCGTCGTCGTCCCCGCCACGCCGCCGCAGACCCCTCGTCGCGGGTGAACCGGCGGGCTCGAGCCGACGCCAATCGATGAGATGACCCGGAATTTCCTGCAGAAAACGCGATTCCGGGTTCGACACCGGCTGGCCCCAGCCGGAACGCACCACCGCCCGCGTCAGATACAGCCGCCGCCGGGCCCTGGTGATGCCGACGTAGGCGAGGCGGCGTTCCTCGGCCAGCTCGGTCGGATCACCGAGTGCGCGCATGTGCGGGAACTGCCCGTCTTCCCAACCCGTCACGAACACCACCGGGAATTCCAGCCCCTTGGCGGTGTGCAGCGTCATCATCGTGACCACCCCGGAGCCCTCGTCCGGAATCTGGTCGGTATCGGCCACCAGCGAGACCCGCTCGAGGAACGCGGCGAGCGAACCGGGATCCGGCTCGCCTTCGCCCACCTCGGGCAACAGCCCCTCCTGCCGGGCGGCCTCCGCGTTGTTGTGCGCCTCGGAGCTGAACTCGCGCGCGACGCTGACCAACTCGTTGAGGTTGTCCAGCCGGGCGCCGTCCTGCGGGTCGTCGGACGCCTCCAGCTCGGCGCGATAACCGGTGCGCTCGAGCACCGCGTCGACGACGTTGCCCAGGTCGGGGAAGTCGGACTCCGCTTGTTCGCCCGCGGCCCTGATGTCGTCGAGCAATTCCAGGAAGCCGGCGATGGCGCGCTGAGCGCGCGTGTTCAGCAGCGCCACTTTGCCTTCGGCGGCGTCGCGCAGGGCGGCGGCGAAACCGATCCCGCGTTGTTCGGCATGGACAGCCACGCAGGCTTCGGCTCGGTCACCGATGCCGCGGCGGGGCGTATTGAGGATGCGGCGCATGCTCACCGCGTCCTCCGGGTTCTCCAGCACGCGCAGGTAGGCGACCACGTCACGCACCTCTTTGCGCTCGTAGAAGCGGACACCGCCGACCACCTTGTAGGGCAGGCCCATCCGGATGAAGATCTCTTCCAGCGCGCGAGAGTTGTTGTTGGTGCGGTAGAACACCGCGACGTCGCCGTAGTTGGCCTCGCCCTGGTCGACCAGCCGGTCGATCTCGCGGGCGACGAAGGACGCCTCGTCGTGCTCGTTGTCGGCGACGTAACCGGTGATCAGGTCGCCTTCGCCGGAATCGGTCCACAGCTTCTTCTCGCGCCGGTTCTCGTTGCGCGAGATCACCGCGTTGGCGGCGGAGAGGATGTGCTGGGTGGAGCGGTAGTTCTGCTCCAGCAGAATGGTTTCGGCGTCGGGGAAGTCGCGCTCGAACTCCTCGATATTGCGGATCGTCGCGCCGCGGAAGGCGTAGATGGACTGATCGGCGTCACCCACCACACACAGTTCGCTCGGCGGCACCCGGTCCTCGTCGCCGCCTTCCACGTGGTGGCCGACCAGCTCGCGGACCAAGACGTACTGGGCGTGGTTGGTGTCCTGGTACTCGTCCACCAGCACGTGCCGGAACCGGCGGCGGTAGTACTCGGCGACCTGCGGGTGGTGCTGCAGCAGCGCCACGGTCTCGCCGATCAGGTCGTCGAAGTCCAGCGCGTTCGCCGAGCGCAGCCTGCGCTGATATTCGGCGTAGACCTTGGCCACCAGGCCGGGCAGCTCCGTGTCGTCCGATTCCGCGTCGGCGGTGGCGCGGGCGGGGTCGATGAGTTCGTTCTTGAGGTTCGAGATCGCCGTCGCGAGCAGGCGCGCCGAGTACTTCTTGGCGTCGATGTCCAGGTCGCGGCTGATCATGGTGAGCAGGCGCCGGGAATCGTCCGCGTCGTAGATCGAGAAGTTCGAGTTCAGGCCGGGCAGCAGCGCCGCCTGGGTCCGCAGGATGCGGACGCAACTGGAGTGGAACGTCGACACCCACATGGCGTTCGCCCGCGGGCCGACCAGCCCGGTCACCCGCTCCCGCATCTCCGCGGCGGCTTTGTTGGTGAATGTGATGGCCAGCACCTGGCCCGGCGTGACACCGCGGGCGGCCAGCAGGTAGGCGATGCGGCGGGTGAGCACGGCCGTCTTGCCCGAGCCCGCGCCCGCCACGATGAGCAGCGGGGATCCGGTGTGCACCACCGCCGCGCGCTGCTGTGGATTGAGGCTGTCGAGCAGGCGCTCGGCCTCCTCGGCGCGCCGCTGTTCCCGCTCGACGCGCCGCCGTTCGCGCTCGGCGTCCGTTGGCGGCGCCTCGGGAACGGAGGCAGGCTGCCGCCCCTCCGCCGCGTTACCGCCGGCGAGCTGCGGTTTCGATGTCGGATCCGGGTGCACGACCCGACCGCCCTGCGTCTTGGGAGCCACCGTGATGTCCATCGTCCATCCACGCTACCGGCGGGCACCGACAGAGATGAAGCCCCGGGTGACATCGGTATCGGTTCGGCGCCGGTCGACTGAACGGCGGGTGAACTCCCCCTGGTGGGAAGGGCGGGCGAAACGACCTGCGTTTCTCGCGACATTGCCAAACGTATACGTTTTGCATACCCCCCTACCCGTGGCACACTGGCGACATGCTCAGCGCTTTCGCAAGACATCCGATTCGGCTGCCAGCCGAACGCCGGGATCGCGGAGCCTGTACCTGAGCACGCCTTCTGGGGGGACAATACAAGGCCCCACCAGGTCTGTTTCACGGTGAAAGAACTGATCGGTAACGAGCCTTCGGCACCCGCCGATCCATGTTCTGACACGAGGAGATGAATGATGAGCACCCCTGCCACGACGACCGGGTCCGAATCCGCGCTGCCGCAGACCGAGGCCGAGATCGACAAGCTCCGCAAGGAGATCGACCGTCTCGACGCGGAGATCCTGGCCGCGATCAAGCGCCGGACGGAGATCTCCCGGATCATCGGCCGGACGCGCATGGCGTCAGGCGGGCCGCGCCTCGTGCACAGTCGCGAGATGAAGGTGCTGGAGCGCTTCAGCGAGCTCGGCCAAGAGGGCCACACCCTCGCCATGCTGCTGCTTCGCCTCGGCCGCGGTCGTCTCGGCCACTGATCTGACCCCCAACGCGGCGCTCGCGAGACCGTCGCTTTCGAATAGACCGCCCCGGGCTATGCCACCCGGGGCGGTCACTTCATGTCCGCCCCCAGAGGAGCGCGGAAGGTTTTCAGACCGTCGGCTTGGTGGAAGGCGTCCACCGACGCTATCCGGGTTCGGCGGCCGGTCCATCACCTGAGGTGGAATCGTTCAGCGCCCGCAGGTCGGCCCTCAGCTCTGCTTCGAGCGGTTCGGCATGCGAGCGCATAACGGGATGCACATGGCGAAGATGCTCGAGGTCTTGACTCGTCCGTTCGATCGCGGCCGCTCGTTCTGCGGGGCTGCCCTCCGCCGCGATCGTGCGATTGGTCAGGACACGCCAATCCACTCCGGATTGGTCCAGCGCCTGTCGCAACGCCGGACTGGGTGACTGGTGCAACCCGATGAAATCTATGTCCGCGGTTGTGAGATCGAACATCTGGGCTTCGATGAAATGGCTGGCGCGAAAATCTGCTCCGAGATAGTCGCGGCCGATAGGAGCGAGATCGCGCACTCCGACGCCATAGGAATATTCCGACGGGTTGTCCAGGGGGGAGGGTATCGCCCGTTCCCTTTCCACCAGCGAGTCACCGAACGTGATGGTCGTTCGTGACCGGACCTCCGGCTTCAGGTAGATCTGATTGTCGCCGTAGTTCAGCTCCGACAACCCATCGATCATGCCGTCTTGGGAAGGACGCACTCCGTCCACGGCAACGTAGCCGTAGACGGGCGGGTTGTCGTGGACGTGCGGGCCGAACCACTCTTCTTCGGCATGAGCGCGAACGCCCACGGGGTTGCGGCTGCCCCTGATTCGCCCTTCCTCGAGGAGTGCCACGAGTTTGTCGTCGCGGACGCGGATGGCGAGCGGTTTCCCGTCGAGCGCGTCCTTCAGTTCACGCCGCATCTGCTCGCGTAGGTCGGCGCTGTCCCGGCCGAGAGAAGCCGCTGTTTCCTCGATTCTCCGGTCGATGATGGCGTATTGCTCCAGCCGGGACAGCCGACGGTTGGCTATGAAGTCATACAGGTCCTCGTCGGTCGGTCCGTTCTCGCCGAAACGTCGATTCAGTTCGGCCTCGAGTCTCTGTCCGGCCCGGCTCAGCGACGCTCGGTCCGGCGGCGGGGGGCACAGATCCCGCCCGGGACCGGCATCGCCACCTGCCGCACGTCGGATCGCGAGCGCACCGTCGGCGTCACCGTGCGTGTGCACATCGACGACTTCCCGGGAAGCGCGGGCCGCGCCTGTTTTCATGTCCGCGAGGCCCTCGGCTTCCCTCTTGGTCAGCCGTTTCAGATCGTCCACGGCCCGCAAGAAGGCTCTGACGATGCCGTTGCTCAATCAGGCGTCACCGGCACCCGCACCTTCTCACAATCAGCCCCTTCGCCTCCTCGGACCCCAGGTAGAGGCTAGTGTCGATGATCGCCGAAGTCGTCCCCCGGAAAGCATGGGCGGCTGGGCGGTCGGCGCCGACAGGCCGGATTCGACCCTCAGGTGCGCGATCGATCGCCTTCAGTGGCGCGGAATCCGCGGCACTCGCTCACGTGAGCGCGATGTATTTGGTGGAGAGGTATTCCTCGATGCCCTCGGTGCCGCCCTCCCGGCCGAAGCCGGACTCCTTGACGCCGCCGAAGGGGGCGGCGGGGTCGGAGATGACGCCGCGGTTGACGCCCACCATGCCGGATTCCAAACCCTCGGCGATCCGCAGCGCGCGATCGAGGTCGCGGGTGTAGACGTAGCTGACCAGCCCGAATTCGGTGTCGTTGGCGGCGGCGAGCCCCTCTTCCTCGGTGTCGAAGCCGACGATCGGCGCGACCGGGCCGAAGACCTCCTCGCGCAGGATCCTGGCTTGCGGCGGGACGTCGCGCAGCACGGTGGCCGGGTAGTACCAGCCGGGGCCGTCGGGCGCCTTGCCGCCGATCAGCACCTGTGCGCCCTTCGCGACGGCGTCGTCGACCAATTCGCCGACCGTGCGCAGTTGCTCCTCGTTGATCAGCGGGCCCAGCGTCGTGTCCGGGTCGGCGCCCGGCCCGAGCCGCACACTGCTGGATATCGCCTCGACCAGCTTGGTGGTGAACTCCTCGAGCACGCTGTTGTGCACGTGGAAGCGATTGGCGGCGGTGCACGCCTCGCCGCCGTTGCGCAGTTTCGCCAACATCGCGCCCTGCACCGCGGCATCGACGTCGGCGTCGGCGAACACCACGAACGGCGCGTTCCCGCCGAGTTCCATCGAGGTGCGCAGCAACCGGTTCGCGGATTTCTCCACCAGCTTCTTGCCCACCTCGGTGGAGCCGGTGAAGGTGAGTTTGCGCAGCCGGGCGTCGTCGATCAACGGTTGGGTCACCGCGCCGGAGTGGCTGGAGGTGAGCACCGAAAGCACGCCGTCGGGCAGTCCCGCCTCGCTGCACAGCTTGCCGAGCAGCAGCATGGTCAGCGGCGTCGCCGAGGCGGGCTTGACGATCATCGTGCAGCCCGCCGCCAGCGCGGGGCCGATCTTGCGCGTCCCCATCGCGAGCGGGAAATTCCAGGGCGTGATCGCCAGACATGGGCCGACCGGCTGCTTGTGCACCATGATCCGGCCGGTGCCCGAAGGCGCGTGCAGATAGCGCCCGTGCACGCGGGCGGCCTCCTCGCTGAACCAGCGGAAGAATTCGGCGCCGTAGCGCACCTCGTTGCGGCTCTCCGGCAGCGCCTTGCCCATTTCCAGGGTCATCAGCAGGGCGAACTCCTCCGCGCTGGCGGTGATCCGCTCGAACACCGCGCGCAGGACCTCCCCGCGCTCCCTGGCGGGCGTGGCCGCCCACTCGTCCTGCACCGCGACGGCCGCGTCGAGTGCGCGCAGCGCGTCCTCCGGCGTCGCGTCCGCGACGTTCGCCAGCACCTCCCCGGTCGCCGGATTGTGCACCGGGAAGGTACCCGCACCGGTGGCGTCGACGGCCCGCCCTCCGATCCACAACTGCGTCGGCACGGATTCGAGAAGTTCACGTTCGGACACCATGCGGCCAGCCTATGCCGCGAGACCTCATCCTGGAACGGACGCGGACCCCGGATCGGACCCACGTCCACCGCATGGGCTCGCGCGTTGCGCCCTCGTGTGCACGGTCGGGGTAAGTCCGGTGTGGCAACGGGTGTCCACCTTCGACGCCGATTCGACCGACTCTCCGCGCCCGCAGCCGTGCGCGCGGCGGTGCCTGCTTGTAGTCTCGGCGAACGTGAGCAGCGACATCACCGCGACGGCGGCATGGCGGAAACTGCACGATCACCACGGCACCGTCGCGGGACGACACCTGAGGGAGTTCTTCGCCGACGACCCGGCCCGGGGCAGCGAGCTGACCGTCCAGGTGGCGGACCTGCGCATCGACTACAGCAAGCACCGCGTGAACCGCGAAACCCTGCATCTGCTGGTGGAATTGGCGCGCGAGGCGGGCGTGCCCGATCGTCGCGACGCGATGTTCCGTGGCGAGCACATCAACACCTCCGAGGACCGCGCGGTCGGCCACGTCGCGCTGCGGTTGCCCGAAGGCGAGACCATGGTCATCGACGGCGTCGACGCGGGCGCCGAGGTGCACGAGGTGCTGCGGCGGATGGGCGAGTTCACCGACGCGCTGCGCTCCGGCGCGTGGCGGGGAGCGACCGGCGAGCGCATCACGACGGTGGTCAACATCGGCATCGGCGGATCGGATCTGGGTCCGGTCATGGTGCACCAGGCGCTGCGGCACTACGAGGACGCGGGCATCGGCGCCAGGTTCGTCTCCAACGTCGATCCCGCCGACCTGGTCGCGAAGCTGGCCGGGCTCGACCCGGCCACCACCCTGTTCATCGTCGCGTCCAAGACCTTCTCCACCCTGGAGACGCTCACCAACGCGACCGCGGCCCGGCGCTGGCTGGTCGCCGCGCTCGGTGAGGACGCCGTGGCCAAGCACTTCGTCGCGGTGTCCACCAATGCCGAGCGGGTCGCGAGGTTCGGCATCGACACCGCGAACATGTTCGGTTTCTGGGACTGGGTCGGCGGCCGC
Organism: Nocardia sichangensis; assembly: GCF_047200615.1. Taxonomy (NCBI): domain Bacteria; kingdom Bacillati; phylum Actinomycetota; class Actinomycetes; order Mycobacteriales; family Nocardiaceae; genus Nocardia; species Nocardia sichangensis. The sequence continues at coordinate 405,426 of NZ_JBJZOK010000003.1, read as the reverse complement.
TACTCGGTGGACTCCGCGATCGGCCTGTCGGTGATGGCGACCGTCGGCAAGGAGCGCTTCGCGGAGTTCCTCGCCGGTATGCACGCGGTGGATCGGCACTTCGCCGAGGCGCCGCTGGAGGCGAACGCTCCGGTGCTGCTCGGCCTGCTCGGTGTCTGGTACTCGAATTTCTTCGGGGCGGAATCGCATGCGGTGCTGCCGTACTCGAACGATCTGGCCCGCTTTCCCGCCTACCTCCAGCAGTTGACCATGGAGTCGAACGGGAAGTCGGTCCGCGCCGACGGCACCCCGGTCTCCACCTCCACCGGCGAGATCTTCTGGGGCGAGTCGGGCACCAACGGCCAGCACGCCTTCTACCAATTGCTGCACCAGGGCACCCGCCTCATTCCGGCGGATTTCATCGGATTCGCCCAGCCCACCGACGATCTGGCGACCAGCGACGGCACCGGCAGCATGCACGACATCCTGATGAGCAATCTGTTCGCGCAGACCAAAGTGCTCGCCTTCGGGAAGACCGCGGAGGAGATCGCCGCCGAGGGCACCGATCCGGCGATCGTGCCGCACAAGGTGATGCCGGGCAACCGTCCCTCCACCACCATCCTCGCGCCGCGACTCACCCCGTCGGTCGTCGGTCAGCTGATCGCGCTCTACGAGCATCAGGTGTTCGTGGAGGGCACGATCTGGGGCATCGACAGTTTCGACCAGTGGGGTGTCGAACTCGGCAAACAGCAGGCGCTCGCCTTGGCGCCGCTGCTCACGTCGGCGGAAGAGCCCGAACCGCAGGACGACTCGTCGACTGATTCGCTCATTCGCTGGTACCGCGCCAACCGCTGATCGCGTGCGACGCTCGGCGCTAGTTGCCGCCGCCCGTGGGACGGTTGCGTTGCGCCTCGTCCAACTGCTGGATGATGTGTGAGGTCGATATCGCGATCAGGATGCCGATGACGCCCAGGTCGAAGGCGACCTGCACCATGGTGGCCACCTTGGCGGCGGTCCCGACCGCGTGCACGTCGCCGTAGCCGATCGTGCCCAGCGTGACCATCGTGTAGTAGAGCGCGTCGGTCCGCGTGTGCAGGCCCTCGAACTGGCCGGGTGCGCGCGATTCCAGCACGTAGTAGTACAGGGCGAAGAACGTGACTACGACGCAGACCACGAGCAGCACGTCGTTGATGCGCCCGACGGTCGCGCGCGGATCCATGATGTACCGCCGGATGCGCCACCGGGCCAGCCAGATCAAGCCCGCGACGCCGACGACGAACGCGAGCAGCGCCGACACGCCGGACAACCGGCCCAGATGCAAAGCCTTCAGCGGCAGGAAGTAGTAGAACAGCAGAGCGCACACCACGGCCAGCAGGTTGTGCAAGGCACGCGACAACCTGCCGACTGCGCGATTCTCCGTCATTCCTCCATCATCGGCCCAGGTGGAGCGCAAGAGACGCCGCACGCGCCGGACGATGCGCGTTGCGATCCCAGGGATGCGTCGGCTACAAGATGCTCGGATCGACTGCTGATGCCCGGGGCGGACCGGCCACCGCATAGCCTCCCGCATGCCAGCGCAGCAAGAGGTCGGCGCGCTCGCGGGTGGTCGCGACCAGGTCAGCGTTGCGCAAGTCGCTGTGGTGCACTTTGTCGTGTGCCGCCGCGGGGGTGCGGCCACCGCGAATGTGCCGGTCCAGCAGGCGATTCTCGATCACGTCGCGCGCGGCGTCCAGGTACCAGCACTCGTCCAGCAATGGGTGAACCGCGGACCACCGCCGCGTCCCGAAGTCATCGAGCAGTAGGTAGTTGCCCTCGGTGAGGACGATGGACTGCCGGTCGAACACCACGCCACCGGGAACCGGGGCATCAATGGACCGGTCGAAGGTGGGCCACGGCACCGGCTCGCCTACCGGCGTGGTGCGCAGGCGGCGCAGCTCCGAAACGTAACCGTCGACATCGAAAGTGTCCGGCTCACCCTTGCGCGCAGAGCTTCCTGCCGCCCGCAGGACGTCGTTGGACAGGTGGAACCCGTCCATGGGCGCGATTTCGGCGACCGCTCCGCCCGCCTCGGTATTGATCGCGTCGCGCAACGCGATCGACAAGGCGGATTTGCCCGCGCCGGGCGGCCCCGTGATGCCGACCAGATACCTTCCCCGCCCGGCCCGATCCAGCACCCGCCGGACCAACCAGCTCAACGGTCTGTCGACGAACTGCCCTGCCACCGCCGCCACCCTACCGGCGGTCCACCGCTTCGGATCGCCACTTCCGCTGACCGGCGCTCGCGCCTCGCAAAGGTATCCACACTCGTCCACAGAGTGATGCCGCGCGCGCTTGCCCGGCTCCAGCTGGGCAAGGGGCGGATCACGCTCCAAGAGGGCGGGAGCGGACGCGTATGCGGCGCGGGCTTGTCGCCGTGTCCGTTCGTGGCGCTGCCCCCGTGGTTCCGGTCCACGAGAACAACGCGGCGATCAGCGAAGGCGCTGGCGTACCTGGGCGGACAAGTCGGCCGCTCGGTCGCGCAGCGCTTCGGCGAACACGCCGCGCGAATCGGCGGCTCCGCGGTCGCCACGATGCGCGATGACCGTGCGCCGAACCGCGGCGGGATGGTCGATGCGCAGCAGCGCGACGGTCGGCGGCAGCACGGGGACGGCGATGCCGGGGACCACCGTGATACCGAGTCCGGCCGCGACGAGACCGAGTTTGGCGAACCAATCACGCGCGACGAACGCGATGTCCGGCTCCCAGTCCGGGTCGCGCCAAGCACCGAGGAGGGTGGCGGACGGCTCCTGGCTGCCCGCGATCCATCGCTCATCGCGCAATACCTCGGGGGTCGCGCTGGTGGCGCCCGCGAGCGGATGCGTGGGCGGGACCGCGACCAGCAACGGATCGTCCACCAGGGGTTCGATCTCCACGCCGGAGGGCAAGGGGTCCGGCGCGGTCACCACGGCGAGGTCGAGGCGTCCGCGCGAGACGGCGGTGAGCAGTCTGGGACTGAGCCCCTCGCGCAGCGAGATCCGCACCTGCCGGTCACGGGTCGCGGAGATCGCCCCGGGCACCAAGGCGGCCATCGCGGTGGAGAACGCACCGACGCGCAGGCGGCCCGCCGGGCGCGCCGTGAGATGACGGATGTCGTGCCGGGCCTGCTCCAGTTCGCCGAGGATCACGTCCGCGTGCCGCAGCACGATCCGCCCCGCCTCGGTGGGCTGCACGCCGCGGGCGTGTCGCTCGAACAGCGCGCGGCCCGCCGCCCGCTCCATGAGCGCGATCTGCCTGGACACCGCGGACTGGGTGTAACCGAGGTTCTCCGCCGCCGTCGAGAAGGACCCGCAGGCGGCGGCTTCCCGCACCACGCGGAGACCGGAGACGGTGAACTCATCCATGCGCAACGCTCATACCACATATGCGAGACAGTCGCTTGTCGCATATCACGGACGGCCCTAGCGTCGTGGGCATGACCGCGATCGACAACAAGAGGCTGCTCACCGAGATCTTCGAGCAGATGTCCCTCGGCAACACCCGCGCACTCAGCGACGCCATGGCCGACGACTTCCGCTGGGTCTTCCCCGGCGACTGGTCCTGGAGCGGTACGTGGCAGCCGAAATCAGCTGTGCTGGAAGGACTCCTGCGTCCGCTGATGGCTCAGTTCGCCGAATACCGCTCCGCGGCAGAGACGATCGTCGCAGAGGACGACCGCGTCGTCGTGCAGGCCCGCGCCGAGGCTGTGACCACGCGCGGAGAGACCTACAACCAGACCTACTGCTTCATCTTCCGGGTCGCCGAAGGAAAACTGCGCGAGGTGGTCGAGTACTGCGACACCGCGTTGGTCGAACGCGTGCTGACCCGCCCCGCCTGAGAGGCAGGACTCAGCCTCGCCAACCCGCGATGAGCAGGTCTGTGAGCCGGCCCAAATAGTCCGGCTCGATCGGAATTCCCACGATCATCAGCCGCCAATAAAGCGGTCCGGCGAGCATGTCCAGCGCCAGATCGAGGTTCAGATCCACGGGCAGCTCGCCACGGGCGATAGCCCGCCGCAGCATATCGGCGGCCCGCTCGCGCCGCGTGTCCCGCGCACCGACCAGAAGCGACTGCGCCAGTGTCGGATTGCGCGATGCCTCCGCCAACAGATCGGGAATGACCCTGGCCGCCAACGGATGGGACAGCATGCCCGCCGCCAACTCCAGATAGGCCCGGACATCACCGCGCAGGGTGCCGGTGTCCGGAGTCTCGGCGGCCGCGACCGCCAGAGTCGAGGCGAGAGCGGCCACCATCTCCTCCTTCGATCGCCAACGCCGGTAGACCGTCGGCTTGCTGACGCCGGCCCGCCGCGCCACCGCCTCCATCGAGAGCCGGCCGTAGCCGACCTCCGCCAATTCGGCGAGCACCGCTTCGGTGATGGCCTCCGTCACCTGCGGTTGCATTACGGCGGCCCCGGCGGGACGGCGTCGTTCGGCTGTCATGCCCCCATCATGCCACGACGATACGGTTGCGTTTACACGTAGTTGTAATCTACGGTTTCAACGTCGATACGCCATCGTGTTGACGTAGTCGGATAGACGTAGGAGATTCCGGTGAAGTTCCTGTTCGATGACGAGTCCTTTGCCTTCGAGGCGCTGCGGACCGCCTGCTTCGCCGAGTTCGGCGGCGCCGATCTCGGCGAGGTGCTGGCTGTCGCACGCGCCGTTCCCGACGGTGACGAGGAGGCATGGTGCACACAGTGGACCGTCGCGGGAGACCGGGCGCGCGCGCTCGGAGGTAGACAGGCGCTGCTGCGCGCCTCGAACTACTACCGCACCGCCGAGTTCTTCCGCCGCGACGATCCGTTCGACGATCCCGTCGCGAAGGACCTGTTCGCACGGGCCCAGGACACCTTCGCCGAAGCCGCCCAACTCATGGACACGCCCGTTGAGGCAGTCGAGATCCCTTACCAGGACACCCATCTGCCCGGCCTGCTGTTCCTGGCCGACGACTCCGGCGCACCCCGGCCGACCATCATTCTCACCAGCGGCTTCGATTCCCCGGCCGAGGAGGCGTACTTCGCCCTCGCGGCCGCGGCACTGCCGCGCGGCTACAACGTCCTCGCCTACGACGGCCCCGGCCAGGGTGCCGCGTTGCGGCATCAGCGATTGTTCTTCCGCCCCGACTGGGAAGCGGTCCTCACCCCGGTCGTGGACTACGCGTTGACGCGGGCAGAAGTGGACGCCGAGCACGTCTACCTGTACGGCTACAGCCTGGGCGGCTTCCTGACCCCGCGGGCCGCCGCCTTCGAACACCGCGTCGCCGGGCTGATTCTCGACGGCGGCATCTACAGCTACTACGACGTGAACTTCGCGAGCATCCCGGCCGTCGCCGCCGAGTGGGTCATGGCAGGCCGCGATGACGTCGCGGATCCGGTCGCACATCTGATGATGGCCAACCACACCGGCACACGGTGGGCGCTGCGCAACGGCCCGTGGTCCTTCGGCACCGCCACCATTTCCGAATACCTGCGCCGCACAAGGGAATACACCCTCGACGGCCTCGCCGATCGCATCACGGCGCCCACCCTCATCTTCGCCCCGGACAACGACCACTTCTTCGCGGGCCAGCCCGAGCGCCTACACCGCGAATTGACCTGCCCCACAACGTTGGTTCCCCTGCATAGTGTCGATGGCGCCGGGGAGCACTGCGCCTATGGCGCCCGTTCCACCCTGCTCCACCACATGTTCACCTGGCTCGACGCCCTCTGAGATCTGCGGCGCGGGGTCTCCTGGGCCGATTCGGACACCTCGCCTCCGGGGACCGCTTCACCCGAACCGGTCCCCGGTTGCTCGGCAAGCTCAGACGAATGCCCGTTCGATGATCGCGCCGGTGTCGACGCCGGTGGGCAGCGTGCCGAACGCGATGCCCCAGTCGTCGCCGAGCCGGGTCGCGCAGAACGCGTCGGCGACGGCGGGATGACCGTGCCGGACCAGCTGCGCGCCTTGCAGCACCAGCGCCATGAGTTCGACGACGCGCCTCGCGCGGTACTCGATGTCGTTGAGATCCGACAACTCCTTGCCGACCCGGGCGATCGCGTCGTCCAGGCGCGGATTCTCGCCCTTGGCGAGCGACACTTCGTTGAAGTACGCCTCGACCGTCTCCGGCTGACGCCCCATGGCACGCAGCGCGTCCAGCGCGGCGACATTGCCCGACCCCTCCCAGATCGACATCAGCGGCGCCTCCCGGTACAGCCGTGGCATACCGGATTCCTCGGCATATCCGTTGCCGCCGAAGCATTCCAGCGCCTCGGCCGCATGCGCGGGCGCCCGCTTGCACACCCAGTACTTGGTGACCGCGAGCGCGATGCGCCGCAGTGCCGCCTCGGCCGGATCGCCGCCCGCCCGGTCGGTGGCCCCGGCCAGCCGCATCATGACGGTGGTCGCGGCGTCGGACTCGATCACCAGGTCGGCCAGCACGTTGCGCATGGCGGGCTGGTCGATCAGCTCGGCGCCGAATACTTTCCGGTGCCGCGCGTGGTGCACGGCGTACACCGCGCCCGCCCGCATACCGGTCGCGGAGCCGATCACGCAGTCCAGCCTGGTCATGTTCACCATCTCGATGATGGTCTTGACGCCCGCGCCCTCCGCGCCGACCAGCCAGCCCGAGGCGTTCTCGTACTCGATCTCCGAAGAGGCATTGGACTTGTTGCCCAGCTTGTCCTTCAGTCGCTGGATGCGGATCGGGTTGCGGGTGCCGTCCGGCAGCACCCGGGGCAGCAGGAAACAGGACAGGCCGCCGGGCGCCTGCGCCAGGGTGAGGAACATGTCCGACATCGGCGCGGAGGTGAACCACTTGTGGCCGACGATCCGGTAGGAGCCGTCCGGCTGCGGCGTCGCGGTGGTCGTGTTGGCGCGCACGTCCGAGCCGCCCTGCTTCTCGGTCATCGACATGCCCGCGATCAGCCCGGCCTTGGTGGACGGCTCACGCAACCCGAATTCGTAGACGCGGGAGCCGAGCAGCGGCTCGTATTTCGCCGCCAGTTCCCGGTTGTGCCGCAACGCGGGGACCACCGCGTAGGTCATCGAGATCGGGCACATGTGGCCCGCGTCGGCGGTGCCCCAGGTGTAGAACTTGGCCGCACGCGCCACGTGCGCGCCCGGCCGGTCGTCCAGCCACGGGGCGCCGTGCAGGCCGTGCTCGACGGCCACGCGCATCAGGTCGTGCCAGTGCGGATGGAACTCGACCTCGTCGATGCGGTGCCCGTAACGGTCGTGCGTGCGCAGCACCGGCGGGTATTCGTTGGCCAGCCTGCCCCACTCCTGCGCCTGCGCGCCGCCTGCGAGCGCGCCCAGTTCTCGCACTTCGGCTTCCGCCCAGCCCGCCCCTTCCCGGTGCAGGCCCTCGAGCAGCGCCGGATTTCGCGACACGTCGAACGGCACGATGTCGGGCACCTGGTTGAAGACTTCATGCGTCTGCATCTGACACTCCTGTTTCCAGCCGGGCGCCACCCGCGCCCGGGTCGTCGCGCACGCCGAGTGCGCGCATCGCGAAAGCGGTGAGTTCGGGGACGACGGATTCGCCGTGCGGCGCGTCGGCGAGCGGCCCGACCAGCACCTCGCCGATCGCGCCGACCAACGCGGCCGCGCTGATCCTCGGGTCCTGCGGCGGGATCTCGCCCCGCGCGATGCCCTCGGCCACCGCCGATTCGAAGGTCTCGGCGAACGCCCGCCGGAAGTGCAGGCGTTCACTGTCCACGGCCGCGTCGACCGGCTCGGCGAGCAGCACGTAGGCCAGGTTCGGGTTCTTCAGCGCGCGGCCCGCGAAGGTCTCCACGGCCGCGGTGACCCGCTCGACGGCCGTTCCGAGCGCGCCCGCCGCGGCCACGGCGGCGACCTCGCGGGCGACCACCTTCCGGAACACCGCCCGCACCAACGCGGACTTGCCGTCGAAGTTCTTGTAGACGGTGCCGGTGGCCAAGCCCGCCTCGGTCGCGACCGCCGCCATGGACAGCGCGGCGTAGCCGCCGCGCGAAAGCACCTTCGTCGCGGCCTGCACGATCAGCCCCGCCTGAGCGTCCAGGCGGGCCTGCACAGCGGGAGTTCTGCGGTAGGCCACCCAAGAAGTGAAGCACGAATTCATTTCTTCACACAAGGGTGCTTTTACGGCGTATGGTCGAGCGCGTGACGGTACTCATCGAACGCAACGGCCCCGTGACGACCGTGATCCTGCACCGGCCCGAAGCACGCAACGCCGTGGACGGGCCGACCGCCGCGGCGCTGGCCGACGCCTTCCGTGAGTTCGACGCCGACCCCGATGCGGCGGTCGCGGTGCTGTGGGGCGACGGCGGCACCTTCTGCGCGGGAGCCGACCTGAAGGCACTCGGTACCGAGCGCTCCAACCGGGCCGCCGAGGACGGTGACGGCCCGATGGGACCGACCAGGATGCGGCTGTCCAAGCCGGTGATCGCCGCGGTCTCCGGCTACGCGGTGGCGGGCGGGCTCGAGCTCGCGTTGTGGTGCGATCTGCGGGTCGCCGAACAGGACAGCACGTTCGGCGTCTTCTGCCGCCGCTGGGGCGTCCCGCTGATCGACGGCGGCACCGTCCGGCTGCCGCAGATCATCGGCGCGGGCCGCGCCATGGACCTGGTGCTCACCGGCCGCGCGGTCGACGCCGAGGAGGCGCTGCGAATCGGGCTGGTGAATCGCGTGGTGCCCACCGGTGAAGCCCGCCGCGCGGCGGAGGCGCTTGCCGCCGAACTGGCCGCGCTGCCACAGACCTGCCTGCGCTCGGACCGGATGTCGATGCTGGAGCAGGAGGGGATGACCGAGGAGTCCGCGCTGCGCAACGAATTCCGCCACGGGCTGACGGCGCTGGCCGGCGGCGCGCTGGACGGCGCGCAGCGCTTCGCGGCCGGCGCGGGCCGGCACGGCGCTCGCGCCTGAGCCCCATGGGCCGGCTGAGCGTCGTCGACGAGATCTTCCTGCGCGGCCACCGAGGGCTCGGCACGCCGATCGCCTTGCAGGGGCTGTGGCGGACAGCCGACCGGGTGGACCCCGCGCTGCTGGTGCGGGTGCACGAGGCGTTGCGGTCGGGCCCGTTGGGACGCAGAGTGGTTCGCCCGCGCGTGCCGGGAGCTCGCCGGGCCTGGCGGCCGAATGTCCGGGCGTATCCGATACGCCGCGCCGAGGGCGTCCTCCCGGTCGCGGACCTGCTCGGCTGGGCCGACGCGCAGGGCGCCGGGCTCGATCCGGAATACGGCCCTGGGTGGCGGCTTTCGACCGCGGCGCTGGATGACGGTGGTTCGGTCGTCTCCCTCACGTGCTCGCACGTGCTGGCCGACGGGCGCGCGCTGGTGCTCGCGGTGGACGACGCACTGGGCGGCGCTCGGGTACGTCCGGCGGATCTCTCCGCACGGGAATCGGATTGGGCCGACGCCCGCCGCCAGTGGTCGATCGTCCTGCGCGGTACCGCGGCGGCGCTACGGCACGGAGTTCCGCGGCAACCCGCCGCGCCGAGCCGGGACGAGCGGACGCGCAGAGCCGACAACGCGACGCACAGCGCGATCCTGCAATGCCCGGCTGCGGAGTGGGATCGCGTGGCCGCGCGCGACGGCGGCACGGCCAACAGCCTGTTCATCCACCTCGTCGCGACCGTGCTCCGGGACAGCGGTTTTCCCGGCGACACGATCGAGACCAGTCTGCCCGTCGACACACGCGACGAACCCCGCGTCGACAACGACCTCGCCATGACGCGCATCGCGATCACCCGCGCCGACACCCCGGCGACGATCCGCGCACTGGCTCGTTCCGCCTACGAGCACCGCATGTCCGCACCGGGCGGCATGCCCGAAGAACTCCTCCAGGTGATTCCGGACCGCTGGGCCTACGCACTGTCCAAAGGTGCGGGCGAACGGGACGTTCTGTGCTCCAATATCGGCACGCTCCCGGCCTCGTTGCTCGAACTCGGCCCACACCGCTGCACCGGCGTCGCCGCTCGCGCCATCCATCCCGGCCTCACCAGCTCTCGGCTGCCCCGCACCCGACTCTCGGGCTACCTCTGCCGTATCGGCGACGATTACGTGCTGAGCTTGGTCTCCCTCGACCCGGAGCGGATCGAGTCCGCCGGTGTGCTGCGCGAACTGGCGGTGCGCGCGGTGAATTCCGCGGGCTTGCACGCCTCCGCGTGGTGAATCCCGCGGACTGACGCGCCGAGCCACGGGTGCGCCCGCCGAGCGGCGGGCATATCCACGGGCGCGCAGCCGACTCACGGATTTTCGCGCGGCGAGGTCACCCGACACGCGCAAAATTTCGGCGAACAGCGGTGAGTTTTGTCGACCTGGTATGAAATCCGATAGTTTCGCTCGCCGGTCACGGCGAATCGCGCGAATGCCGACGACCGCGATCGGTCGGGTCGGCCGACTCGCCGTGTCGGCAGGATCACCGCCGTCGGCGGTACTGCCCGATAAAGTCTGCGGCGTATGCCGAGCGAGGGCCGCGACGACCCATTTGCCGTGCAAGTCCGTTTCGCGCAAGAAGTTCCGATTCCATCGATACTCGACTGGAGCATGATGAACCGAAGGCATTCGCGTACTCTCGCCGCGATCATCGCGGTGGTTGTGACCGCTACCGGCGCTTTCGCTGTTTCCGATTCCGCAGCGGGCGCCGCGCCAGGAGAGATCAACGCCGGTGGACTGCATCTGATCGCGTCGGCGAACGCCAACAACTTCGCGGCCGCCGGTGACATCGCGCCGGGAATTCCGTTCGTGCACTCGGTGCGGGTGTCCGGAGACTTCTCGGTGTCTCTCGACGGCCCCACGGCGCTGCGCGGCGGAGAGATCGCCGTCGGATATCTGGTCGGCTGCGCGGTCGACATCTCCAACGGCATCTCGATCGGTATCTCACCCAGCGTCGGTATCAACGCCGGGATCGCGCCCTCCTTCGGCCTGGAGGGGTCCCTCACCTTCGAGGCACCCTCCCTGCAGATGAACATGCCCGATCAGCACATGATGATGCCCTCCCTGCAATTGATGGCGCCGCCGAGCGTCAGCGTCGGCGCCGCCGTCGCCATCCAGCCCAGCATCGGCGTCGAGGCGGGCGTCGCCGGCGAACTCGCGGTGAATCTGGCCCCCGGTTCGGTCACGGCGGCGGTGGTCGGCGCGGCGGAAATCGACGGGGAATCCGAATTCCCTTACACTTTCGCGCACACCAATACCCCGTTGAATATCAGCGGTTGCCTTTCACCGGCCTCGGCCATGCCTTTTGTCACCGTACGGGCCGATTCGAAAAGGGCAACCGCGCAAACGACCGGCTATGGTGCCCCGTTCTGGTTCTGACCGTCGCGCCGCACCAATCCGTCCAGCAGCGCGCGCAGTCCCCAGTCGAACTGCGCATCCGAGATCCACTGCGCCAGCACGGCGGCACTCGACCGGGTGCGCGGCCAACGATCACCGTCGACGGTGTCGAACGTGGCCGCGCGCCCGGCGATCCGCTCGGATTCCGGCGCCAGCGGTGGTCTTCCGTCGGTTTCCGCGACTTCCATGGCGAGCGACCCGATGACCTGCACCATCACGGCGTAGGCCGCGCGGGCGCAGTCCTCCTCGGAGAGGCCCGTTCTGGCCAGACAGTTCAGCAACGCCTCCCCGACGTCTCGTGCGGCATCGCCGTCCATGGGCGCGCTCATCATCAACCCCGCCACCGCGGGATGTCTCAGCACCTCGGTTCGTAGTCCACGCGCGAATTCCAGGACGGCCGCGCGGGGTTCGACGCCCGGGTCGGCGAGCACGGCGACCGGCACCGCTCCGAGCACCCGTTCGACCACCGCGCGCTCCAGGTCGGCCCGGCTCGCGACGTAGGTGTAGACCGCGTTCGGATTCACGCCCAGCCGAGTCGCGACCGATCGGATCGACACCGCGGCGACACCGCCCTCGTCCATGAGTTCCATGGCGGCATCGACGATCTGCGTGTCGCTGAACGCCCGTCGCTCGGGCCTGGTCCTGCGTTCTCCTGGTGTTGACTTCGCCGTTGCCACGCGGTTGACTGTACCCCGTACAGCTACCTGTACCCCGTACAGTCAGAATTGAGACGCCATGCCCGCACGCCCCTGGCCCACCATCGCCCTGCTGGTGGCCGCGCCGATCACCCTGAACGTCGCCTTCGCCGGACTCGGCTCGGCCTTCGACTATCCGCACGTGTTACGCGAACCCGCGGCCGGAGTGCTCGCCCTGTTCCGGCACAACCAAACCGCCGTCGTCGCCTGGTTCGTCGTGCTGGCCGTCGCAGCCGCCGCACTGGCGCCGCTGGCGGTGCTGATCGGCAGGCTGGACCGCGCACCGGCCATGCGCGCCGCCGTCGCGGCGGGCGTCGCGGCCGCCGCCGTGCAGGCGATCGGCTTGCTGCGCTGGCCCGTCGCGGTTCCGGCGCTGGCGGCGCGGGCCGCCGAGGAAGGCCCCGGCTCCTCGGCCGTGCGCACTTTCGAGGTGCTGGGCGCGGTGCTCGGCACCGGCCTCGGCGAGACGGCCGGATACACCCTCACCGCCGCGTGGACGGCCCTGGTCGCCATCGCGTTGCGGCACAGAATGCCCGCGGCGTGGAGCGTGCTCGGTTACGTCTGCGCCGTCCTGGTGCTCAGCGGAGTACTCGTCCCGCTGGACATCCCGCTCATGGCGCAGACCAACTTCGTGGGCTATGTGCTGTGGAGCATCTGGCTGCTGGCCTTCGCGGCGCTGCTCGCCTGCCGCCCAGCCGCCTCGGCCCGCCACGAGTCCACGCCCGCGCAGCCGATCGACGCGCCGCACCCGCTGTGACGCGCACGAAACGCGAGCGGCCGTTCACGCTCAGCGGTCGATCTCGCCGCCACCTCCGGACTCGTGCTCGTCGTCCACACCCCCCCAAGTGGTCAGCGGACGGAGGCCGCGCGCTCCAGGACGTCCGCGGGGACCGGGACGCCGGAGTCCAGGTCCGTGGAGTCGATCGGGGCGCCCCACATTTGGCGCAGCGGGAGGACACCGGCCCACACGCCGCCGTTGTCGATGTCCGACGGGTCGTCCTTCGGGCCGCCCGCACGGACCTTCACCGACGCCTCGGTGAGGTCGAGAGCGAGCACCTTCGTGGCGGCGAGCTCCTTCTTGCTCGGGGGCCGCACACGCGACCACGCGCCCGGCGCGGCGTGCTCGACGATCACGCGCAGCCCGTGCAGGCGTTCGTCGTGCTCGGTCACCTCCCGCACCCGGCCGAGCACGACCGCGGAGCGGTAGTTCATCGAGAAGTGCATGGCCGAACGCGCGTAGACCACGCCGTCGACCAAGGTCACCGCCACCGAGATGTCGGCGGCGAGCGCCGCGCGCAGGTTTCCCGCGCCGGTGGAGCCGTGCAGGTAGAGCGTGTCGCCGTCGCGGCCGTAGGCGGTCGGCAACACGACCGGCGTGCCGCCGAGCAGCACACCGAAGTGGCAGATCAGCCCGGCGTCGAGCACCGCGTCCAAGTCGGCGCGATCGGTGCGGGCACGGTCGGTCAGCCGGGTCGGCGTGCTGCGCGGCGTCGGCGAGAGGGGAGCCCGTGGGCTGACTGTTTCGGTCACGAACCCAGCATCGATCCGCTAATGGCATTATCAAAGTGCCAATTCAAATGATTCTCAGCAGTCCACTTCGAGGAGGCGCCGTGCTGGACGACCTTCCCCTCGACCTCGATCGCGACCTGGCGCGACCGCTGTCGGTGCAGATCGCCGACCAACTGCGCCGCGCGGCGACCAGCGGGCCGCTGCGCGGCGGCGACCGGTTGCCGTCCACTCGCGCGCTGGCCGGGCGGCTCGGCGTGAGCCGCACCGTGGTCGCCGCCGCCTACGACCAATTGCACGCGGAGGGCTGGCTCGACGGCAGACGCGGCTCCGGAACCTACCTGACGACCGCACCGGCCGCCGCGCCCGCGCGCACCGACCCCGTGGACGACACCGACGCCGCGCCGCAGCTGTTCGACCTAGCCCCCGGTGCGCCGTGCGTCGACGCCATCGATCCGGCCGCGTGGCGCCGCGCCTGGCGCGCCGCGGCGGATCACTCCCCGCTCGTGCGCAAGGACCGCGCGGGCGAACCGGAGTTCCGCACGGCGGTCACCGAGCATCTGCTGCGCCACCGCGGGATCGGCGCGGGCAGCGACACCGTGCTGCTCGCGACGGCGGGAACCAGTTCCGCCGTAGGCGAATTGGCCGTGGCGCTGCTGCGGCCGGGCGATGCCGTCGCCATGGAGGATCCCGGCTATCAGCGCGCCGCAGGGGCATTCGCGGCGGCCGGTCTCGAGGTCGTCCCGGTTCCCGTCGACGCGCACGGACTGCGCGTCGACGCGCTGCCGTCCCGGATCAAAGCGGTGTACTGCACTCCGGCGCATCAATTCCCACTCGGCGCGCGGATGCCCGCCGCGCGACGGGTCGAGCTGGTGGAGCATGCGCGCCGCTCCGGGATCTTGGTCATCGAGGACGACTACGACGGCGAATTGCGCTACGACACCGCGCCGCTGCCGCTGCTGGCCACCATGGCTCCGGACGTCGTCGTCCACCTGGGCACGACTAGCAAGATCCTGTCCCCCAGTCTCGGTGTCGGCTGGTTGCTCGCCGCTCCGGAGATAGCCGGGGCGGTGCTCGCCCACCGCGAGCGCACCGGCACCGGCCCGAGCACGGCGGGCCAGCGCGTGCTCGCCGCTTTCGCCGCACACGGTGATCTGGCCAGGCACCTGCGCAGGCTGCGCCGCATGCTGCCGCCGCGCCGGGCGCTGGTGGTGACCGAACTGCGCCGCCGCGGACTCGGCGTGCTCGGCGACGACGCGGGTTCGCACGTCGTCGTGCCGGTGGAGTCGGCCGAGGACGAGCTGCGCGTGGTCGCGGAAGGCCTGGCGCACGGTGTCGCGCTGGACGGGTTGGCCAGACATCACCTCGGATCGCGCCGGGACCACTTCGGCGTCGCGCTCGGCTACACGGCGCTGTCCTGGCCGGAACTCGCCGCGGCCGTCCCGAAGGCCGCCGCGTGCCTCGCCCGGCCGTAGCATGGTCGGGGTCAGCGAACAGGCCCGGAGGCGGCAGCGCAGCGTGATCACGCGGAGCCCCGCACATGCCGGAAAGGACGGACCATGAGCGAACAGGACATCTTGGCGCGGATCAAGGAACTGGTCGACCAGGAGCACCAGCTGCGCTCGCAGGCGACTCGCGGCGAATTGGACCCGAGGACCGAACGCCAGCGCCTGGCCGAACTGGAAGTGATGCTGGATCAGGCCTGGGACCTGCTCCGTCACCGCCGGGCGCGGATCGATCAGGGCCAATCCCCGGACGCGGTCCAAGCCAATACGGTCTCGCAGGTCGAGGGCTACCTGCAGTAGGCGCGGGCGATGTCGAGCACACCGACCGACTACGACGTCATCGTGATCGGCGGCGGACCGGCGGGCGAGAACGCCGCCGCCTACGCCGTCGCGGGCAGCGACCGCACGGCCGCCATCGTGGAGCGTGAACTCATCGGCGGCGAATGTTCCTATTGGGCCTGCATCCCGAGCAAAGCGCTGTTGCGACCGGGCCACGTCCTGGCGGCCGCGCGGGCGATGCCGGGCGTTTCGGCCACCGGCCTCGACGTCGAGGCGGTGCTGCGGCGGCGCGACGCCTTCGTGCACGACCATGACGATTCCGCCCAGGTCGACTGGGCGCGCGGCAACCACATCGACGTGGTTCGCGGCACCGGCCGCCTGACCGGCACGCGCTCGGTCGAGGTCGACGGGCGGCAGTTGCGCGCCCGGCATGCCGTGGTGCTCGCCACCGGCACCACCGCGAACGTGCCCGATGTGCCCGGCCTGCGCGCCGCGCTGCCGTGGACCTCCCGCGACGCCACCAATCTGCACGAGGTCCCGCGCCGGGTCGCCGTGGTCGGCGGCGGCGTGGTGGCCAGTGAGGCGGCGACCTGGCTGGCCGCGCTCGGGGCCGAGGTCACCCTGCTGGTGCGCGGCTCGGCGCTGCTGGCCGCCAACGAGCCGTTCGCGGGCGAACGGGTGGCGGCGGCGCTGACCGACGCGGGCGTGCGAGTGCGTTTCCGCACCGAGCCCACCTCCGTCGAGCGCCCGGTCGCGAAGGACACCGGTGAAGGCCGGATCCACGGCGGTCCCGTCACGGTCCGGTTGCGCGGTCCCGAAGGCGAGTCGGCGCTGGAGGTGGACGAGATCGTGGTGGCGGCCGGACGCGCACCCGCCACGAAAGGGCTGGGCCTGGACGCGGTCGGGCTGTCCGACGGTTACATCGCGGTCGACGACCACCTCACCGCGCGCGATGTCGAGGGCGAGTGGCTGTATGTGGTCGGCGACCTCAACCACCGCGCCGCGCTCACGCACATGGGCAAGTACCAGGGTCGGGTGTGCGGCGACGTGATCGCCGCGCGGGCCGAGGGCAAGCCGCTGGAGGATCCGCGGTTCGTGGCGAGTTCCGATCACGGCAAGGTGCCGCAAGTGGTGTTCACCGCGCCGGAGGTCGCGGCGGTCGGCCTGACCGAGGCGGTGGCCAGGGACGCGGGGCACTCGGTGGAGACCGTCGAACTCGACATCGACGTGGCCGGGTCGGCGTTGTCCCGGGACGACTACGCGGGCCACGCGAAACTGGTGATCGACCGCGCCACCGACACGCTGCTCGGCGCCACCTTCGTGGGGCCCGACGTGGGCGAGCAATTGCACGCGGCGACGATCGCCGTGGTCGGCGGGGTGCCGCTGTCCACCCTCTGGCACGCCGTGCCAGCTTTCCCGGCGGTCAGCGAGTTCTGGCTGCGCCTGTTGGAGGCGCGGCGCGCGTAGCTACCATTTGAAAATGGTGGCAACAATGGATATCGCGACCGCCGACGGAGTCGTCCGCGGTCGCAGGGGCCGCCGCGTCCTGCGCTGGCGGTCCATTCCCTACGCGGCTCCTCCCATTGGAGACCTGCGGTTTCGCGCTCCGCAGCCGGTCGAACCCTGGTCCGGCGTTCGGGCGGCGACGGACTTCACCTCCGCGGCGATGCAGCATCGCTCCGGGGCACGGATCGGGCCGCGCGCCTATCAGCCGACCAGCGAGGACGCGTTGACACTCAATGTCACCGTGCCCGCGACACAGGCGGCGAGCCCGCGCCCGGTGCTGGTGTTCATCCACGGCGGCGGCTATCTCATCGGAACCTCCGCGCTCGGGCTGTACTCCGGTGCGCGACTGGCGCTGCGTGGCGATGTGGTGGTGGTCTCGCTGAACTACCGGCTGGGTGCGTTCGGCTACGTCGACTTCAGCGAATTCGGCACCGCGCAGGAACCGTTCGACTCCAACCTCGGCTTGCGTGACCAGCTCGCCGCGTTGGAGTGGGTGCGCACCAATATCGCGGCCTTCGGCGGCGATCCGGGCAACGTGACGATCTTCGGCGAGTCGGCCGGGGCGCACGCCGTACTCGGTCTCCTGGCCACACCGAAAGCCAAAGGGCTTTTCCATCAGGCCATTTCCCAGAGCCCACCCGCGGACTGGGCAGTGACGGCCGAGGAAGCCCGCGGCTTCGCGCGCCGCTGCGTCGCCGCGCTGGGCGCCACGCCGGACACCGCGCACACCGCCCTGCGCACGGCAGGCGCCAACGACATCCGCCGCGCGGTCGACCGCACCATCGGCCAGGTGGTGCGGGAACAGCCCGGCGCGTTTCCGGTGTGCCCGGTGGTGGACGGCGAGTTCCTGCCGGTTTCCCCGGTCGACGCGATCACCGACGGCTCCGCGCACCGGGTGCCGCTGATCATCGGCACCAACCGCGACGAGGGCACGCTGTTCGCCAGGTTCGCCGACGAACTGCCCACCACCCCGGACCGGCTGCGCTCGGCGCTCGGTAACTCCACCGAGGCGGAGTCCAGGATCGCCGCGGCGTATCCCGGATATCCCCAGCCGAAGGCCGCGGTGCGTGCGGGTGGCGACTACACCTTCTGGCGTCCTTCGGTGACGGTCATGGAAGGTCACAGCAGGCACGCGCCTACCTACGCCTACCGCTACGACTTCGCCCCGCGCGCCCTGCAACTCGCCGGGATCGGCGCCACGCACGCGACCGATCTCGTTCCGGTCTTCGGCGTGACGGATACTCCGATCGGCCGGGCCTTCACCGCCGCGGGCGGCAGGCGCGGACTGCGGGCGGTCACCGAGCAGTTCCAGGACAACTGGCTTGCTTTCGCGCGCACCGGAACTCCGCTGCCGTCCTGGCCCGCTTACACGGAGGCCCGCAGGTCCACCCTGATCATCGACTACCCCACGCGCGTGGAACACGACCCGGACCGGGAGAAACGACTCGCCTGGCAGGGCGTGCGGGTCCCGACGCTGACCTGAGCCGGGCCGCTACTTCAGCAAGCGCGACATCCGCCGGTCCGCGAGGATCTTGCCGCCGGTCTGACAGGTGGGGCAGTACTGGAAGGACCGTTCGGCGTAGGAGACCTCGCGGACCGTGTCGCCGCAGACCGGGCAGGGTTGCCCGGTCCTGGCGTGCACCCGCATACCGGAGCGCTTCTCGCCTTTGAGGCGGGCGGCGTCCTGGCCGACCGAGCGTTGCACCGCGTCGGTGAGCACCGTGCGCATGGCGGTGTACAGCTCGGCCACCTTGTCCGCCGGGAGGGTCTTGGTGTTCGCGAACGGCGAGATCCGCGCCGTATGCAGGATCTCGTCGGAGTAGGCGTTGCCGACGCCCGCCAGCAGCGCTTGGTCCACGAGCGCGGTCTTGATCCGCTGGGAGGTGCCGTGCAGGATCTCGGCGAACTGCGCCTCGGTCACCTCCAGCGCGTCGGGGCCCAGGCGCGCGATACCGGGCACCGCCTTCGGGTCCGCCACCACGTACACCGCGAGCCGCTTCTTCGTGCCGGCCTCGGTGAGGTCGAACGCGGGTGTCGCCCCTTCGGGCGTGAAGAAGTGCACCCGCAGCGCCAGCGGGCTCTTGCCGCCCGGCTTGGGCGGCGTCGGGCTCGGCTCATCGATCCAGCGCAGCCATCCACCCCGCGACAGGTGCGTGACCAGCCACAGCCCGTCGCATTCCATGCCGAGGAATTTGCCCCAGCGCCCCGCGCCGGTGACGTCTCGACCGGACAGTGCGGTAACCGGGGGCTCGAACGTCTTGACGGCGCTCAACGCGGCCACGTCGACGCGGCCGACCACGGCGCCGACCGCATGCTCCCGGAGGAACTGAGCCAACGCCTCCACTTCCGGTAGCTCAGGCACGGGGTTCAGACTACCCAGCCCTACCGACAACCTGCCGGTTCGCACACGGCAGCGGGCGGATCACTCCCCGCGGCGCAGCAGATAGATGTCCATGATCCAGCCCTTCCGGTCGCGCAGCTCGGCGCGACGGCGCACGATCTCCTCGGCCACTTCCGACAGCGGCCCCTCGATCAACGTCTCGTCCGGCATGCCGAGGTAGGCGCCCCACCAGATGTGCGCGTCGGGGGCCGAGATCGTGGTGAACGAGCAGTCGCCGTCCAGCATCACCAGGGCGTTCTCCGCGCCGAGTCCCTCGTCGCGCAGGCGGCGGCCGGTGGTGATGCGTACCGGCTCACCGATGCCGTGCAGCACGATCCGATGCCGGGCGGCCAGGGCCTGCGCGCTGGTGATGCCGGGAATCACCTCGTAGTCGAAACGCACCACGCCGCGGGCGAGCACCCGCTCGATCATCCGCAGCGTGCTGTCGTAGAGCGCGGGATCACCCCAGACCAGGATGCCGCCGACGCCGTCGGCCGCGGCGAACGCCGATTCCAGCAGTGCCGAGCGGCGATCGTGCCAGTCGTCGACCACGTCCACGTAGTCGGTGGGCGTGCGGTCCCGCGGCGGGTCGGCGATCGGCACGATCCGGTACGGCCGATCCATGTGTTCGGCCAGGATCGCCGTCCGCACGTCGACCAGTTCCCGCTTGGCCTCCCCCTTGCCGATGACGAAGAACGTCTCGACCTGTCGCATCGCCTTGACCGCCTGCACGGTGACCTGGTCGGGGTCGCCTGCACCGATGCCGATCACGTAGAGCTTGCGCATGGGCTCGAGCTTGCCAGGGCCGCGGCGGGCCACCGTCGTCAGGCGTGGCCCGGGACGCGCCCGATCGGCTCGCCGAGTGTGCGAGCACGAAGACTAGAGTTGCCAGACGTGGCTCATGACGCGCTCGATCCGGCATCGGCTCCCGACACCCAGTACGAGGACCTGTTGCGACTGGTGCTGACGTCCGGCACGAAGAAAGCCGATCGCACCGGCACCGGAACGCGCAGCGTCTTCGGCCACCAGTTGCGCTACGACCTCGCGGCGGGCTTCCCGCTGATCACCACGAAGAAGGTCCACCTCAAGTCGATCGTCTACGAGTTGCTGTGGTTCCTGCGCGGCGACTCCAACATCGGCTGGCTGCGCGAGCACGGCGTCTCCATCTGGGACGAATGGGCCGACGCCCACGGCGAACTCGGCCCGGTCTACGGCGTGCAATGGCGATCGTGGCCCGCGCCGGACGGAACGCACATCGACCAGATCTCCCAGGTGCTGCACACGCTGCGCACCAACCCCGACTCCCGGCGCATCATCGTCTCGGCGTGGAACGTCGCCGACCTGGACAAGATGGCGCTGGCGCCCTGCCACGCGTTCTTCCAGTTCCACGTGGCCGACGGGAAGCTGTCCTGCCAGCTCTACCAGCGCAGCGCCGACCTGTTCCTCGGCGTGCCGTTCAACATCGCCAGCTACGCCCTGCTCACCCACATGGTCGCCCAGCAGACCGAGCTGACGCCCGGTGACTTCATCTGGACCGGCGGGGACTGCCACATCTACGACAACCATCTGGACCAGGTCGCCGAGCAACTCGCCCGCGACCCCTACCCGTTCCCCACGCTGCGGCTACATCCCGCGCCGACGCTGTTCGACTACCGCTACGAGGACGTCGAGGTGATCGACTACCGGCACCATCCGGCCATCAAGGCCCCGGTGGCGGTGTGAGCGAGCGGACGGTCGGGCTGATCTGGGCGCAGACCCTGGACGGGGTGATCGGGTCCGGCAACACCATCCCCTGGCGGCTGCCGGAGGACATGGCGCACTTCAAGGACGTCACCTGGGGACATCCCGTGGTGATGGGCCGACGGACCTGGGATTCGCTGCCGCCGCGGTTCCGGCCGCTGGCCGGGCGGCGCAATATCGTGGTGACCAGACAGCCGGACTGGTCGGCCGAAGGCGCCGAGCGGGCGTCATCGGTGCCGGAGGCGCTGGCCAAGTGCGCCCCGGACGCGGTCTGGGTGGCCGGTGGCGGCGAGATCTACCGCGCCGCACTCGAGTTCGCGACCGACCTGCGCGTCACCGAGATCGATACCGCGGTCGAGGGCGACGCCTTCGCGCCGTCGATCGGACCGCAGTGGCGGCCCGACGACCCGGAGCCGTGGCGCACCTCGGCCACCGGCCTGCGCTACCGCATCCGGCACTACACCCGGCGGCCCGCCTAGCGCGCCACGCCAAGAGGCTCCGCGAACGCCGCCCCCACGGGCGGGGACGGTCGAACCCGGCCCGCGCCGCGACGGACTCGGGCATACTCCTCGATATGCGGGCGGCCGGACCCGCGTCCGGTCGCCCGCCTCGAGCCGTTGCCACCAGCCCGGCACCGGCTGTGGTGCTCTGCGAAAGGCGGTCCATGGAAAAGAAATCGCTGACTGCGGTAGCGCGCCAGCAACTGAAGCTGGCCGCCCTCGCCACGAGCGGGCGCAGTTCACAGACAATCTATGGCGGCCACACGCATACGCTGCGGCAAACGGTGGTCGGCCTGACGGCCGGGCACAGCCTGGCCGAACACGACAACACCGGCGAAGCCACGTTGCAGGTGCTCAGCGGCACCCTGGTGCTGCTCAGCGGCGCCAACGAATGGAAAGGCTCCGAGGGCGACCTGATCGTGATACCCAAGGCGCGCCACAGCGTCAAGGCGATCGACGACGTCGCGTTCCTGCTGACGGTGGCGATGTAGCCACCACGATGCGGGTCCGTAGCCCGGCCGGACCGGTCGGGCATTAGGGTGTCGATCATGGGTGAGCCGCAGCCGATCCTCGAACCGCTCACACCGTCCGCGATCTTCTTGGTCGCCACGATCGACGAGGGTGGCGAAGCGACGGTCCGCGACCTGCTCGCCGACATCACCGGCCTGCGCCGCTCGGTGGGCTTCCGCCTGCCGGGCGCGAACCTGACCTGCGTCACCTCGATCGGCTCCGACGCATGGGACCGCCTGTTCGCCGGCCCGAAACCGGCTGAGCTGCATCCGTTCCCCGGTTACGTCGGCGCACGCCACACCGCGCCCGCGACGCCGGGCGACCTGCTGTTCCACATCAAGTCCGAGGTGCAGGACGCCTGTTTCGAGCTGGCCATGGCGATCGGCGATCGGCTGGCCGGTGCGGGAACGATCGTGGACGAGACGGTCGGCTTCCGTTACTTCGAGCAGCGCGATCTGCTCGGTTTCGTGGACGGCACGGAGAATCCGGAGGGTCGCGCGGCCTACGCGGCGGCGCTGGTGGGCGAGGAGGACCCGGACTTCACCGGCGGCAGCTACGTGATCGTGCAGAAGTACACGCACCCGCTGGCGGACTGGCGCGCGCTGTCGGTGGAAGAGCAAGAGCGCGTCATCGGCCGCACCAAACTGGACGACTTCGAACTCCCCGACGAGATCAAGCCGGCCGACTCGCACGTCGAGGTCAACACGCTGATCGATCCGGACGGCACCGAACGCCAGATCCTGCGCGGCAACATGCCCTTCGGCAGCGTGCGCGAGGGCGTGTTCGGCACCTACTACATCGCCTACGCGGCCACGCCGAGCGTCACCGAACGCATGCTCACCCGGATGTTCCTCGGCACCGACGAGGCCGCTTACGACCGCATCCTGGATTTCTCCGTCGCCCACACCGGCACCTCGTTCTTCGCACCCACCGTCGATTTCCTCGACGATCTGCCGCCTGCGCCGTGGGAGGCGGCGGAATCCGCGGTGTCCGTGGACACCGACGGCGCTGGTCCCGCAGATCCGCTCGGCATCGCCGCGCCCGCGGGCGACGGCGCCCTCGGTATCGGCTCGTTGAAAAGGAGCATCCGGTCATGAACAACCTCCATCGCGAACTAGCGCCGATCACCTCCGAGGCGTGGGCGGCCATCGAGGAGGAGGCGACGCGCACGTTCAAGCGGCACATCGCGGGCCGGCGCGTCGTCGACCTGTCCGGCCCGCACGGCGTCGACTACTCGGCGGTGGGCACCGGGCACACCACGGCGATCGATTCGCCGGACGCCGGGGTGTTCGCCCGTCAGCGGGTGGTCGCGCCGCTGGTCGAACTGCGGGTGCCGTTCACGCTCTCCCGCGAGGAACTCGACAACGTGGAGCGCGGCGCGCAGGACGCCGACCTGGACCCGGTGAAGGACGCCGCGAAGAAGATGGCGTTCGCCGAGGACCGGGCGATCTTCGAGGGCTATACGGCCGCGCACATCACCGGCATCCGCGCCAGCTCGTCCAACGATCCGATCACGCTGCCCAGCGACACCCGTCTGGTCCCCGAGTCGATCGCGCAGGCGTTGACCGCGCTGCGGCTTGCCGGTGTCGACGGACCGTACTCGGTGCTGCTCAGCGCCGATCTGTACACCGCGGTCAGCGAGACCTCCGACCACGGCCACATGATCCGCACGCATATCGAGCGCCTCATCCCGGAAGGGGAGATCATCTGGGCGCCCGCCATCGACGGCGCGATCGTGCTCACCACGCGCGGCGGCGACTTCGATCTGCGCATCGGCCAGGACCTGTCCATCGGCTACCTGACGCACGACAGCACGTCGGTGCAGCTGTACTTCCAGCAGAGCCTGACGTTCCTGGTGTACACGGCCGAGGCCGCGGTCCCGCTGACCCTCTGAGCGCCGGTCACATCTGGGAACGGCCAGGTGCGCGGCCGGAGCGCGAGACGGTACGGTGGCCGGATATGCGCCATGAACAGGTAGGTGAGATGACAACGGTGCGGGCGGGTGTCGTTCCGACGCAGCGCGCCGTGTTCTACAGCGTGCTCGGCATCCTTGCCACCGTCACGATCTGCGGTTCGTTCGTCGCCGCGTTCGGGGTGAACCGGGTGTTCACCGGCCTGCTGGCCGGAGCCGTCGTCGGTATCGCGGTGCTGGTCGCCCTGTTCACCCGGGACGCCGTCGTGCTCACCGATCACGCCATCTACCGGCGCAAGCCGTGGACGATCTCCCGCATCTCGTGGGACCGCGTGGTGGCCGGGCGCTTCACCCTGGACGAGCGCGCCCGATGGTCGCTGGCGCTGGACCTCATCGGCGGCGACGAACCCCACGGCGAACTGGTGCTGTTGTCCATTCCCCCGGTGGTCCGCCCGGTCGCGGGAGCGTACGACCTGCGCAAGCGCGACCAGGTCACGGAGATACGGGCGATACTGCGGCGCAAGCGGATTCCGGTGACCGTGTTGCCGCAGATCGCGGGGGCGTTGCAGGAGCATTGGCAGATCGGGCCGCCGACGCACTGAGGTTGGCGGCCTGTCGATATCCGAGATTCCGGCGCTCCGCCTCGTTCCACGCCCCACCGCCCAGGTGGAATTCGTTCCCTACCGGCTTCATCGACGCTAGCTCAGCCGTCCCCGCACCCGGAGCGCAGGGACCGGCTGAGCCCTGCCGGTTCGCCGGGCCATCGATTGGACCGGGATTCACCGAGTCGCATTAGTTCCGCAGTTCGCCATTCGCCGGGCTGCGTCGCAGCAAAAGGCGGGCTTTTCGTTTCGTCTATGGGCGCTGGAACTCGCCATCGACAACCCCGGCGGTGAACGCGTCCCACTCTGCTGGGGTGAAGATCAGCGCCGGGCCGGTCGGATTTTTGGAGTCACGAACGCCAACCATGCCTCCGCTGAGGTGTGCGACCTCGACACATTCGCCGCTGCCCCCCGAACTGTGGCGTGACTTGAACCACTTCGCTCCCGCTAGGTCGAGTTCAACGTTCACTGTCGTAACTCCTTGCTATCTCTCTCAACAGGGTGCGGCTCGAGCGGGCATCCATAGTCGCTTCGGCCAGCGTAAGGAACGTGTGCCTACAGCGCTGGACATCCTCACGCTTCTCGAGATACGCATCCCCCGTGTAGCTCTCCGCGTAGATGACAGACGGTTCAACTGGTTTGCCCTGTGAGTCCTTCGGAAAGGTCATCACAATGAAGGGGGTGACGAGCCTGCCAGTTGGCAAGCCAACTTCTTGCCTGAGTATGCGGACCTCGATGTTGTCGAGCGTGCTCATGTCCGCCGCGTGTCGGCACTGATCAGCCATCACCTGCCGGTTGCCGACGACCGTCCGCAGGGCGTTCTCGTGTATTACGGCTGTGAGTCTGCACGGGTTCCGTGGCCGAGTGAGTAGATGCTGACGCCGAGCCCGAACTGCTGCCAACCGTTCCAAGTCCGCCTCCGAAACTCGAGGCTGCCTGGCGCGGTTCATGGCCTCAGCGTAGGCGCGAGTCTGGAGTAGTCCGGGGATGATGAGCGGCTGAAATATGGCCAGTTCACTTGCGGCAGACTCCAGCACGACGTAAGTGTTGAACTTCGGCTCCAGTACGTCACTGTACGTTCGCAGCCAGGAGCGGACCGGGGCTTGTCCCGCGAGTTCCTTCCACTCCACAAGGTCTTCCTCGTCGACCCCGTACAGCGCACCCAGAGCGTCGAGGTCCGTCGCCCTGACCTTCTTGTTGCGGCCGTTCTCCAGTCTGCTGATGGTTGCGTTACCCCAGCCGAGTGTCCGCGCTGCCACTTCCAGGCTCAGACCCGCCGCCGTCCGCGCCTCTCGAAGCAAACGACCCAACTGTCTACGCGGCAAACTGGTTTCGGCGTCCTCCGGCCCGTCGTCTTCTTCGTTCACCCCTTGCGACCCCCTTCCGCTCTGCGATGCAGCTTCATTTCGCAACGGAAGGAGGGTAACTCGATCAGCGGAAGACTTGGTGCGCTTTCGCGCGGGTTTCGCGAACCGAACAAGTCGCGTACCGAACGTCGACCCTTCACAACATCCTGTTCGCATGGCGAATAATGCGCTCCCACATCGAAACCCCTTCCTCTCGCGGCCTGCCACGCCGTTGGCCGATGTCCCTGCCGATGTTCTCGAGCGGTTTCTGAGCGCCCTACATGAGTGGCAATCCGAGCAGATCCACACCGCCCAGCCTGTCCAAAAGATCTGAAACGGATGGAAACCATACCTTTCGGGGACACACCCCGGTCTCGCTGCCACTTTTACCGGCGCATGTGTGATTTGCCCGCTGTAATCGACCCACCCGAGCTGGGGCGCATCATCATGCGCGCGTCGTACGTTGGAGCGTTGACCATGCCCGCTCCGTTAGGGCGAGCCGTCAGGCAAGTCATGCAGCGCCGCCGGGATGCCATGGGGCCGATTGTGGCGCATCCTCGCTCGAACAGGTGGACCTACATTGTGCGGCCCGATTTTCCAGACGACACCAAGCTTTTCGCGGAGATGTTCCGGCTCGACGTGTCGATTGTCCGGGAGGGCGGCACTGTGGCACTGCCGTCACCCACAGCTGAGTCCGGCGCTGTCAGGCATTGGATAGAGACACCCCGGGACAGGTACCGTCCGTCCGGAATGGTTGTGGTCGAGTCCATTCGGGCGTGTGTCGGTCCGGGTAGGCGATGACCGGAAGCGAGACGCGATGACTTCTCCGCTGCGGAACGATCCTGATGTGCATCTGTCCGTGTTCCTGCACGGCGTCCGGCTCGACTTCACGGCCTGCCTTACTGCCGCGTTGACGTTCATCGAAGACCACCGGAAACGCCACTACGTCGACGCGGCGCACATACTCCCTGATAGTGCCGAGGGCTGGCCTAGGTTACCGAACGAGAAGTTGTACTTGGAGCGATGAGGTTCTTGTCCCGTGACCGGTGTACGCGCGACACTGACCTGTTCGGGCCATGACGAGAAGGAGCTGGGCGTGGGGAATGACGAGCAGTTGACCATGGATCTCGGCGTACCCGTCGAGCAGACCGAATGGGGTAAATGGGTCGACCCGGACCGCCGCGCGGCGCAGGTCCAGAAGTTCATGGACTATGCGGGCATACGCGAGATTCCTTCGGAGCCGTGGCCGGAAGACTCAGCGGAGGTTGAGCGGCTCGATTCGATCGTTGCCGAGCTCTTCCCGGACTTGGCTACCGCGATGGCCCCCGAGAACGCTGACATGGCTGACGCCTTCATATGTTTCCTGGGCGAACTTTTCATCAGGTTCGCAGGCGCACACTGGGAGTCTTATAAGTGGTTCGGGCGCGAAAATTCATTCTACGACCACATCAATCCACTGCTCGAATACGGGTTCGACACCGACGGTGACACCGCATACGGATTGATGAAACTCATGATCGAGGACTACGACCCGGCGGATGAAGGAATGTTCTCCGGTATAGCGGAGATGCTGCGCGAATTCGCCGAAGAATACTCGTCGTCACGTAACGACAGGTAGCCGTAAACCTCTTATCTGACTAATTCAAGAATTCGGGGGGGTGCTGTCATGCCTGATGAGTACGACAGGATCCGAGAACATTTCGATAACCCGGCTCGCGGGCGGATTTTCGAGAACGGCCTGGAGCACCTCTTCCATGACCGTCAAAACGGTTATGTGCAGCAACCGGACCGGTACACCACATCGCTGGGTCCACGACATTACGACAAAGCCAAGGCCGACGAGCAAGGCCGGGTTCACGCCATCGAAGACAAATCGGGTCGGACCGGTAGCAAAAACGACCTCCGGGAGCTGCAAAAGGATCGCGAGCTACTCGCGAAACGCGAGATCGAATCGCTCCTGATTCGGACCGTCGCGGGTGAGCAGATGTCGCCGAAATACGAGAAGTCGCTGATCGCGCTGAAGCAGGAATTCGGCAACAGGGTGATTCACCAAGAGTTGACGCGGGAACAGGCCCGTGCGGCATTCGCCAAGGGGTTGGGCCGCGAAAAGGACGCTCGCCAGCTCGAATTGAAGACAAGATACGAGCTGAACCGTGCCAACCGCGCCCGCCAACGGCTACCGAAGATACGTGAAATCATTCGGGCGCGAGAGCGAGCCGAGGGATTTCGGAAGGTGCAGCAGTTCCGCAAGGCCGCCGAGCGTGGCCGGGCGGAAGCCCCGCGGCGAGCCGAACACGCCAGACAGGTCCAGGAGCAAGCCGAACGAGCCAGGCAAGCACCCCAAGCGCCGGAAACCGAGAGTGCACGGGTTGCACGTGCGGCAGCCGAGCGGGTCGCGCGGGAATTCCCGGCACCCGAGCAGTACCGGGAACGACCAACCGCCGACACCGGAGAACGGGCGGCCCGGGAGGCGGCCGAGGCACGTGCGGCAGCCGACAAGCAACGTGCGACGGCCGAGAAGGAACGCGCGGCAGCGGAGAAGGAACGCGCGGAACATCTGGCGCGGCTGCAAGCGCGCGGAATACCACCGGAGGTGGTGAAGATTCTGGGGCTCGGTCAAGCGGAACCGCCGTCGGCGGCGGTGCGGGAGTCGCCGGGTCATGCTCCGTCGGTCGTGCGGGGCTATTTGCACAGCCAGGATCGGAGCCGGGGGATCGAGCGCAATCGGTAGCCGTACCGTGTCATGGGTTGGGCATCGCCAGGTGGTCCAGCAGCACGATCGCCTCGGCCCGGATCGGGTCGAGATCTCCGGGCCAGCCGAGAGTGCGCAGTACCGCCCCGGGGATCGTGCGCTCGGCGTACCTGGGCGCGGCTCCTTCGTCGGAGCGAATGCTGATCACCGTCTCCACCAACCGGAACGGCAGCAACTGCGTACCCGGCACGCTCACCGCGCCGACCTCGGCCAGCACCTGCGCGGCCAAAGTCTCGTAATGTCCGCGCAATTCGTCGCGGCGCAGGCGGAAGGCGGCGAAGCGCTCGGTGCGCAGTTCCGGGAGCAGGTACAGCGCACCGAGATTCCAGCGGGACG
Organism: Nocardia sichangensis; assembly: GCF_047200615.1. Taxonomy (NCBI): domain Bacteria; kingdom Bacillati; phylum Actinomycetota; class Actinomycetes; order Mycobacteriales; family Nocardiaceae; genus Nocardia; species Nocardia sichangensis. Next base: position 376,570 of record NZ_JBJZOK010000003.1, on the reverse strand, counting down.
CACATAGTTGCCGCACGTCGAACAGTGCCAGCGCGTACAACCGGACCGGCACTGGTTCGGACGCCGCGCGCAGGCGCTCGGCCAGTTCGATCGGGGCGGCGACGGTTTCGGCGAGCAGCGCGTCGAGGATGTCGTCCTTGGCGGCGAAGTGGTGGTAGAGCGAGGCCTGCCGGATGCCGACGGCGTCGGCGATAGCACGGGTGGAGGTGTTGGCGTACCCGTTGGCGGTGAACAGTTCGCCTGCGGCGTCGAGGATCTCGGCGCGCGGCGTCGATCCGCGCCTGCGTCGCTGTTCGAGACGCGGCCGTCCGGGCCCGAGGTTTGCCACGGGTTCATTCTGGCAGGTCGGCGCGGGGAAGCTCCGCCGCGGTGGTCGTGCGCACAGCTCGCCGACGGCGGGCGGTGCGTTTTCTGTCATTTGATAGAAATCCCCGCAACACAGAAGTTACCGAAGGTCTCGAAAGCGATACACGCAGGTCACCGAAAGCGCGATCGCGGCGGCAAAACTGTCGTCTGATAGTTATTGGCCGCACGCCGAAGGACCGCCCATGGCCACCACGCTCGCCCAGACCCCGCCACCCGACCTGACCGGCGACAGCGCCGACCTCGCCAGGTTCGGCTATCAGCCCGTGCTGCACCGCAAGCTCGGCCGCTACGCCTCCTTCGCGGCAGGCTTCTCGTTCGTCTCCATCCTGACCACGATCTTCCAGTTCTTCGGCTTCGGCTATTCGTTCGGCGGAGCCGCCTTCTTCTGGACCTGGCCGATCGTGTTCGCCGGACAGTTCCTCGTCGCGCTCAACTTCGCCGAACTGGCCGCGCGCTACCCGATCTCGGGCTGCATCTACCAGTGGTCCCGGCGACTCGGCGGCGAACTCGTCGGCTGGTTCGCGGGCTGGATGATGATCATCGCGCAGATCGTCACCGCCGCCGCGGCGGCGATCGCCCTGCAGGTGGTGCTGCCATCGATCTGGACCGGATTCCAGCTCGTCGGCACCGACACCGCGCTCACCTCGCCGTCCGGCGCGACCAACGCCGTGCTGCTGGGCAGCATCCTGCTGGTGGTCACCACGCTGATCAACGTGATCGGCATCGACCTGATGGCGCGGATCAACTCGATCGGCGTCACAGTCGAGATCGTCGGCGTGCTGGCGATCATCGCGCTGTTCTTCACCCACACCGAGCGCGGGCCCGGCGTGGTACTGGAGACCGACCAAGCCGCGCCGGGTCCCTACTGGGCCGCGTTCCTGGTGTCGGGATTGATGGCGGCTTACGTCATGGTCGGATTCGACTCCGCGGGTGAGCTTTCCGAGGAGACCAAGAACCCCCGCCGGGTCGCGCCGCGCACCATTCTCACCGCGCTGTCGGTCTCGGCGCTGGGCGGCGGGCTGATGCTGCTTGGCGCGCTGATGGCCGCGCCGAGCCTGTCCGACGGCGCGCTGGCCTCCGACGGCCTGGCCTACGTGCTCACCGCGAAGCTGGACAGCCCGGCGGGCAAGGTGCTGCTGGGGTGCGTGGCGGTCGCGATCACCGTGTGCACCTTGGCTATCCAGACCGCGGGCTCGCGGCTGATGTTCTCCATGGCGCGGGACGGGAAGCTGCCGTTCGCCCGCAGGCTCGCCGCGGTGCACCCGCGTTACGGCACGCCGGTGCTGCCCGCGATCGTGATCGGCGCGCTCGGCATCGGCCTGCTGGTGCTGAATCTCGGCAACGCCGCGATCTTCGCGACGCTGGCCAGCGTCTGCATCGTCACGCTGTACCTGGCCTACCTGCTGGTGACGGTGCCGCTGTTGATCCGCCGGTTCACCGGCCTGCCGGACGCGGGCACCGACGCGCGGCTGTTCGGCCTGGGCCGGTTCGGCATTCCGGTCAACGCGCTCGCCGTGGTCTGGGGCATCGCGATGGTGGTGAACCTGGCCTGGCCACGGGCGGAGGTATACGCCCCGGCTGGCGGCGGCTGGTGGATGCTCTGGGCCGCACCGCTTTTCGTGCTGCTGGTGCTCGCCGTCGGCGTCGTGGTGCACCGCTTCGTGGTCGGCTGGTCGCGCGGCGTCACCGCGGGTGAGCCCGCACCGCAACCGGCCTGAGCGCCTTCGATGCGGCGGCGCGCTGCCAGGCACCGCCGCATTCCCCCACATTCGGTATCCGAAAGGAATCATCGTGACAAGCACTGCGGACACCTCCGGCGCGCGAGCGCACGCACGGGCGCAGGCCGCGGCGGCGACGATCGCGAATCCCGCGCTCCCCGCCGACATTTCCGCCTCGAAGATCACCTTCGCCCAGCGGATTCCGGCGGGCGGTTACGCGAACATCGCGCTCGGACGCGGCACCCGTGTCCGCCTGTCCGACCCGCACGGCGCGGCCTGCGCGCACCTGCTGCTGGTGCGCGCCGAAGCGCCGTGGGAGCGCCTGAACGTCGCCGACACGGTCAAGGTGCCGTGGCAGGCGTACCTGGGCGGCGGTCACCCGCTGCTGTCGGACCAGGGCCGTGTGCTGGCGACCGTACTCGCCGACACCTCCGGCCACCACGACACGCTCTGCGGACCCACCGACCAGGCCCGGCACTCGCTGCGCCTCGCGGGCGCGAAACACGGCCTCGAGCCCCGCGACATCGGCCCGACGGTCTCGTTCTTCCGTGGCGTGCGCGTGCGGCAGGACGGCGCGCTGGTCTCGACCGGCAGCGCCGCCCCCGGCTCCTCCGTCGATCTGCTCGTGCACCTGCCGGTCACCGTGCTGGTCGCCAATTCCGCACACCCGCTGGACGACCGGCCCGCGACCGACCTCGACCTCGTCGCGTGGGCCGCACCGGAAGACCTCGCCGCACCCGGCAACGAGGACCCCGAATACCGACGGGCACTGGAGAACACCGAACAAGCCTGGACCGCCGCGCTGACCTTGGAGGCAACCGCATGACCACGGCACGCACCATCGTGCTCGACGAGACCGTCCCCGCCCGCTCGCCCTGGTCGGCGGTGGTCCGGGCGGGCGAAGACCTGGAGATCATCGATCTGCACGGCAACCAGGCGGTGGACTGCCTGCTGTACTCGGCGGCCGATCACTCCGAACGCTACAGCGCGCAGGCCACGATCACCGCCCAGCGCAACATCTTCCTCACCACCGGCAGCGTGCTGCGCACCGACACGGGCACGGCACTGATGACGGTGGTAGCCGACGAGGTCGGCAACCACGACACCATCGCGGGCGCGTGCTCGCAGGAATCCAACACTCTGCGCTACGGCCACCACACCCGCCACCAGCACGCCTGCGTGGAGAACTTCCTCACCGAGGCCTTGCGCTGGGGCCTGGGCAAACGCGACCTGGTGTCGAATATCAACTGGTTCATGAACGTTCCGGTCGAGGCGGACGGCACGCTGGGCATCGTGGACGGATTGTCCGCGCCGGGCAAACGGGTCACGTTGCGCGCCGAGATCGACACGCTGGTGCTGGTGTCGAACTGCCCGCAGATCAACAACCCCTGCAACGGCTTCGACCCGACCCCGGTGCGCATGGTGGTGTCGCGATGACCGTCGCCGAGCTACCGGTGGCCCGGGTCGCGCAGGACGAGTCCGCGCGACCCGGCCGGATCGAGGTCGTTCGCCCCGGCATGCTCACCACCGTGCAGGACTGGCCGGGCCGGGTCGGGTATTGGCACATCGGCGTCCCGCCGTCGGGGCCGATGGACGATCTGTCCTTCCGTCTGGGTAATCGCGCGCTCGGCAATGCCGAGGGCGCCGCCGGACTGGAATGCACCCTCGGCGGCCCCGCGCTGCGGTTCACCGCACCGGGCTGGGTCTGCGTCACCGGCGCTCCGGCGGAGGTGACCGTGGACGGCGTCGCCGCGCCGCAGTGGCGGACGGTGCGGGTGCCCGCGGGCGGTGTGCTGGACGTGGGCGCGGTGCGCGGACCGGGGATGCGCTGTTACGTGCTGATCGCCGGCGGTATCGACGTGCCCGAATACCTCGGCAGCGCAGCCACCTTCACGCTCGGCCGCTTCGGCGGCGGCACCGGCGCCGCGTTGCGCGCCGGAGAGTCGCTCGCGCTCGGCACCCACCACGGCCGCGTCACGGCGGCCGTGCCGATGGACGAGCAACCCGTGCTGGCCCGGCGCTGGGAACTCGCCGTCACCGAGGGCCCGCACGGTGCGCCCGAGTTCTTCACCCGCGCCGACTTCGAGACCGTCGTCGGCACCGACTACGAGGTGCACTTCAACTCCGACCGCACCGGCGTCCGGTTGATCGGGCCGAAACCGGAATGGGCCCGCACCGACGGCGGCGAGGCGGGACTACACCCGTCCAATATCCACGACACCCCGTATTCCGTCGGCGCGCTGGACTTCACCGGTGACACGCCCATTCTGCTCGGTCCGGACGGACCCAGCCTCGGCGGTTTCGTCTGCCCGGTCACCGTCGTGGCGGCCGACCGCTGGAAGCTCGGGCAGCTCTCGCCGGGCGACCGCGTGCGATTCGTGCCGGTCCGCGGTGACCGAGCGGCCTCGATCCGGGAGCTCGGGCTCGCGCGCCGGGCCGGGTGGCCGACGGTGCTCTCGTCGGGCGGCGACGGCGACGACGGCGTGTTGCGCCGTTGCGAAGCCGACGACGAGACCGCGGTGACCTACCGTCGCGCGGGCGACGACGGCGTACTCGTCGAATACGGCGCCATGACCTTGGATCTGGGCCTGCGCGCCCGCGTGCACGCGCTGCACCAGCACCTGCTCGCCGCCGGAGTGCGCGGCGTGACCGAGCTGACCCCCGGCATCCGTTCGTTGCAGATCCGGGTCGACCCGCACGTGCTGTCCGTGACCGCGCTGCTCGACCTGCTCGCCGAGACGGAGGCGCAGTTGCCCGCCTCCGCTCAGCTGGTGGTGCCCAGCCGGGTCGTTCATCTGCCGCTGTCCTGGGACGATCCGTCCACGCGCGAGGCGATCACCCGCTACATGCACGGTGTGCGCGCCGATGCGCCGTGGTGCCCGTGGAACATCGAGTTCATCCGCCGCATGAACGGCTTGGCTTCCGTCGCGGACGTCTACGACACCGTGTTCGGAGCCGAGTACCTGGTTCTCGGCCTCGGCGACGTCTACCTCGGCGCGCCGGTCGCCACACCCACCGATCCCCGGCACCGGTTGGTCACCACCAAGTACAACCCCGCCCGCACCTGGACGCCGGAGAACGCGGTCGGCATCGGCGGCGCCTATCTGTGCATCTACGGCATGGAAGGGCCGGGCGGATATCAGTTCGTCGGACGCACCACGCAGGTGTGGAATCACCGAGCCGGTGCGGGCCCGGTTCCTCCCGGCGCCGACCGGGCCGCATCGGGGGTCGAAACACCCTGGCTACTGCGGTATTTCGATCGGATCCGCTGGTATCCCGTCGAAGCGGAGGAACTGCTCGACCTGCGCGCCGACTTCGCCGCGGGCGACGTGCGGGTGCGAGCCGAGGACGGCGAATTCCGCCTGGCGGAGTATCGGGCGTTCCTCGCCGAGAACGCCCGATCCATCGACGCTTTCCGCGCGAAGCAGGCGGAAGCGTTCACCGCGGAACGCAATTCCTGGCGCTCGGCTGGTGAGCTCACGGGTTGAGTTATGAGCGCAGGGGTCGCGAACTATGTGTGCTATCTGCGCAGGAGCTCACGGGTTGAGTTATGGCGCAGGGGTCGCGAACTATGTGTGCTATCTGCGCAGGAGCTCACGGGTTGAGTTATGAGCGCAGGGGTCGCGAACTATGGGTGCTATCTGCGCAGGAGCTCACCGATTGAGTTATGAGCGCAGGTTACGAACTGCGTGTGATTTCTGCGCAGGAGCTCACCGGTTGACTCGTCAGCGCAGGTCGCGGAAGAACTCGCGGATGTCGGCGGTGAGCAGCGCGGGTTCCTCCATGGCGGCGAAGTGGCCGCCGCGATCGACGTCGTTCCAGCGCGTGATGGTGTTGGCTTCCTCGGCGTAGCGACGAATGCCGACGTCGTGGGCGAAGACCAGCACGGCCGTCGGCACGCCGGAGTTGCGCTTCGGCTCGCCCCACGGGGCGTCCTGGGCGTAGCCGACATGGGCCGAGGAGCCCGCGGTGCCGGTGAGCCAGTAGATCATCACGTTGGTCAGCAGCCGATCCCGGTCGAGGATCTTGTCCGGCTCGACGGCCCGTGGATGGGTCCACTCCCGGAACTTGTCGATGATCCAGGCCAGTTGCCCCACCGGAGAATCGGTCAGTCCGTAGGCCAAGGCCTGCGGGCGGGTGGACTGGATGGCGACGTAGCCGTACTCCTCCCGCATGAACGCCTGCATCCGCCGGACGCGATCGCGCTCCAGTTCGGTCAGGCTCGCCAGCTCCGCCTCCGCGCGCGGCAGCGGCGGAAGACCCGGCGCGCCGTTGACGTGCACGCCAACGACCCGATCGGGCACCGTTCGGCCCACCTCCGGGCTCACCGCCGCTCCTATGTCGCCGCCTTGCACGCCGTATCGCTCATACCCCAGCCTGCGCATGAGCTCGGCCCACGCCGCGGCGATCCGCGTGATGCTCCAGCCCGTCTCGGCGACCGGGCCGGAGAACCCGAATCCCGGCAGCGACGGGATGACGAGGTGGAACGCGTCGGCCGGGTCGCCGCCGTGCGACCTCGGATCGCTCAAAGGCCCGATGACGTCGAGGAATTCGGCCACCGAGCCGGGCCATCCGTGGGTCAGCAGCAGCGGCAGCGCGCCGGACTCGGGCGAGCGCACGTGCAGGAAGTGGATGGTCTGCCCGTCGATCTCCGTCGTGTACTGCGGATAGGAGTTGAGTTGCGCTTCGGCCGCGCGCCAGTCGTATCCGGTACGCCAGTGGTCGACCAGCTCGCGCAGCCACGCGGTCGGCACACCGGTGTCCCAGTCGTCCCCGGGCAGGGGGGCAGGCCAGCGGGTCGCGTCCAGACGGGTACGCAGGTCGTCGAGTTGCCGCTGCGGGATTTCGATGCGGAACGGAGTGATTTCGTCGGTCATGTCATCGACGGTATGGCCTGCCTAGGACAGCTTCCGCCCTAGCTTTCGGGCAGACTTTTCCCATGTTGGAAACCTCGGCGCGCCTGCTTCGTCTGCTGTCGCTGTTGCAGACCCCGCGCGATTGGACCGGCGCCGCACTCGCTGAACGACTCGGTGTCGACGTGCGCACCGTCCGCCGGGACATCGACAAGCTGCGCGCGCTGGGCTACCCGGTGGACGCGACACCGGGCGTGGCGGGTTACCGGCTCGGCGCGGGAGCGAAGCTGCCGCCACTGCTCCTGGACGATGACGAGGCGGTGGCGGTGGCACTCGGCCTGCGCACCGCGGCGGGCGGCACCATCGCGGGCATCGAGGACAGTTCGCTACGCGCGCTGGCCAAGCTCGAGCAGGTGCTGCCCGCACGGCTGCGCCATCGTGTCGGCATGCTCCATGAGGCCACCGTCGCAGTGCCCGCGGGCGGCCCGACCGTCGACCCGGACGTGCTGACCGCTGTCGCGGTGGCCATCCGCGACCACCACCGCCTGCGCTTCGACTATCGCGCCCACGACGGCGCCACCTCGCTGCGCGTCACCGAACCGCATCGCCTCGCCCACACGGGCAGGCGGTGGTACCTGATCGGCTGGGACGTCGACCGCGCGGACTGGCGCACCTACCGCGTCGACCGCCTGCGGCCGCGCATCCCCACCGGTCCCCGCTTCGCCCCGCGCGAAGCGCCCGACGCGGACCTGCCCGGGTATCTCTCCCGCGGCGTGTCGACCGCGCCGTACCGCTACGCGGCCCGCATCACCCTGCGCGTCGCCGCCGAAGTGGCCGCCGAGCGGATCGCCCCGACCGTCGGCGTGATCGAGGCGGTGGACGCGGAAAATTGTGTGCTGCGAACGGGTTCCGATTCGCTGGACGAATTGGCGATCTACGTCGCCGGCTTCGGCTTTCCCTTCCGGGTGCACGAACCGCCGGAACTCGTCACGCACTTACGCGAACTCGCCGCGCGCCTCGGCGCGGCGGCCGACTGACCCGGCTCAGACGGTCACTATCGCGGTCAGGAGTGGTGCCCGGCACAGGTGTCACAGTCCGCGCCCGCACGTCGTCGTCTCGGTGAAGCGATGGGAACGTCCCATCGGCACCGACGAGATCGGAGACAGTCATGACCGCGAAGATCCTGGTCACCGGTGGCACGGGCACCCTCGGCCGCGAAGTGCTCCCGCTGCTGCGCGCGACCGGGGCCGACGTGCGCGTGTTGAGCCGCACCGAACGTCCGTCGGACGGCGGAGTCGAGTTCGTCGCGGGAGACCTGCTGCGCGGCACCGGCATAGATGCCGCGGTGGCGGGTGTCGGCACCATCTTGCATCTGGCGGGCGACGCGAAGGGCGACGACGTGGCCACCGCGAATCTGTTGCGGGCCGCCACCGCCGCGGGCGTAGGGCACATCGTCTACATCTCGGTCACCGCCGCCGAACTGCTCCCGATGACGTACTTCCGCGCGAAGTTCGCCGCCGAGCAGGCCATCGCGGAGTCGGGTATCCCGTGGACCACACTGCGTGCCGCGCAATTCCATGATTTCGTGCCGAAGCTGGTGGACACGATGCTGAAATCGCCGGTGCTCCCGGTGCTCGGTGGGGTGCGCCTCCAGCCGGTGCACGTGCGCGAGGTGGCGGCCCGGCTGGCGGAGCTGACGCTCGGCGCGCCCGCCGGACGGGTCCCGGATCTGGTCGGGCCCGAGGTGATCGGCATGCGCGAGCTGATCCGCGACTACTTGGCGCTGCTGGGCAAGCGGCGGGCGTTGCTGACCGTCCGGGTGCCGGGCAAGGCGGGCCGGGTCTATCGCGCGGGCGGAAATCTGGTGACCGACGGCGCCGACGTCGGCGAGCTGACCTGGGCGGATTACCTCGCGGAACACCGGGGCGCGGTCCTGGCCGGATGACCCGTCACGGCTGCCGACCCGGCTCGGGTGTCGGTGGCGACCAGGCCTCGGCCACCGCCGGGCATCGCCGATCTGGTGGTGGCCGAGATGGCGCTACGGCCATAGGCGGCGATTGGAAGGCCGCGCTGCGTGCCCGGTCGGCGTCCGCCCACGAAGTCTTGTTGCGCCATCCGTGGGCCACCGGTCTGATCGGCACCCGGCTCAACGTCGGCCCCGCGATGCTGCGCTACATCGACGCCACCGTGGGCTGCCTGCGCGCGGCGGGTTTCTCCCTGCCGCAAGCCGATCGCGCCTGGAACGCGCTGGACGGCCACCGCTACGGTTTCACATTGCAGGAGTTGAATTTTCCACGGAACCGGCCGCATACGTCGCTGCGGCACAACAGTTCCTGCCGCGCATCCCAGCCGAGGAGTATCCGCACATGAACGCACTCGCTCAGTTGGTGATCGACGGGAAGCATTCGGGCATCGCCGATTTCGATTTCGGCCTCGACTTGATCCTGGACGGCCTGGAACGGTTGCTCGCCGCGAGCGCCTGACGCTCAGTCCATGCGGAACGTGGCCTCCGGGTTCGCGGTGTCCCGCACGATCCGCAACGCCTCGGACAACGCCGCGAGCTGTTCGGGGGTCAGCAAACCGACGAACCAGCGGTCGACGGCGGCGAGATAGTCCGGCAGCACCTGCGCGAGCCGCGCCGCGCCCGCCTCGGTGAGCACCGCGTACGCGCTGCGCCGATCCCCCGGGTCCAGCTCGCGTTCCACCAGCCCGGCGCGCGCCAGCCGATCGACGAGCCGGGTGACGCCGCTGGTGGACAGCGCGGTCTGCACGGCGAGCTCCGTCATCCGCAGCCGCCGCCCCGGCGAACGGCTCAGCCGCATCAGGGCGTTCAGATCCAGTCCGGACAGACCGTGCGCATTCCAGACCTGCTCCAGCTTGGCGACCACACCGCCGTAGGCCTCGAACAGCAGGCCCATCGTGGTCAGGCGCGGGTCGTCGAACAACTCCGTCACGTCCATACGGGCAACCTACCGGAATGTTTCCCCGCGCGGATAGTTGACACGAGGAATAGGTCGTTGTAGAAATATGCATACGCAATATTCCTCGCGTCAACTAGTGGAGGTTCCCATGTCGCCGACCGCCTGGATCGCCGGATTCCGCTCCGCGGTGATCCGCCCGGACGAACAGATCAAGCTCGCGGAGTCGCGCGCGTTCACCGACCAGACCGTCCGCCAAGTGCTGCATCTCGCGGGCGGCGGCGCGCGGGTGCGGGTCGGGCTGACCAATCGCTATGGGAAAACACCGCTGGCGATCGGCGCCGCCCGGGTCGCCCTGTGCAAGACCGGCAGCGAGATCGTCGCCGAGACCGATGCCGCGTTGCGGTTCGACGGCGCCGAACAGGTGGTCGTCCCGGTAGGCGGCGAAGTGCTCAGCGACCCCGTCGATCTGGCCGTCTCAGCGGGCGCGGATCTGGCATTGAGTCTCTATCTGCCCGGCCCGACCGGGCTGGCCACCTTCTCCCACCTGCCCGGCGAAATCGCTTACATAGCGGACGGAAATGTCGCCGACGAAGCCGCGCTCACCACCGTCGACGAGGTGCCCGCGCGGTTCTTCGTCGCCGGTGTCGACGTTCTCGCGCCCGTGGCGACGCCGGTGGCCGTCGCGTTCGGCGATTCGTGGTTCGAAGGCTTCGGCACCACGATCGGCGCCAACCGCAGGTCGGTGGACTTCCTCAACGCGCGACTGGAGCGGGGCTGGGTGGTCAACCAGGGCATCTCGGGAAATCGGCTGCTCACCGACGAAATCGGCGAGCCGGGCCTGGCTCGTTTCGACCGCGACGTGCTTGCCGTGCCGGGCGTGACGAGCGTGCTGATCAACTTCGGCATCAACGACCTCATCCTGGGCGGGATGGCGGGGCAGCCGCCCGCGACCGCCGAGGAACTGATCACGGGCTTCACCACGCTCGCGCGGCGCGCGCACGCGGCGGGGCTCACGATCCACGCCGCGACCATCGGGCCGTACGGAGGCTGCGTCTACGAGGGCCCGACGGTCGTCGAGACATTGCCGATCCGTCGGCGCATGAACGAATGGCTGCGCGGCACCGATGTTTTCGATTCGGTGTTCGATGTGGCGCGAGCGGTCGAGGACCCGGAGCGGCCCGACTTCATCCGGCCCGAATTCGACAGCGGCGACGGCATGCACCTCAATGACGCCGGCGCTCGCGCCATGGCGGAAAGTGTCGACGTCACAGTTCTTTTCGGCTAGGTCACGGCTCGAGACCACGCAGCACGATCTCGATGCCACCGCGGAATTCGTCGTCGGCCGACATGCCCTTGGCCTGGCCCGCGGTCTGCGCCAGGTGCGGGTATTTCTCCGGGGGCAGTTCGGCCAGCACGATCGTCCCGTGCCCCCGCAGCGGCGCATAGTGCTTGTTCTGGAGGTAGCCGATCAGGAAGGCGATCAGGGTGCGCTGGGCGATGACGCGGGCGCGCCCGGTGAACCCACCCTCGGTGAGCACGGCGAGCAGTGTCTCCATCACGCGCAACGACTCGACCGCCGACTGCCTGCGCCGCAGCACGATCGGCACGGCGGCCGGATGGGCCGAGAACCCGTCACGGATGTTCTCGAGCAGTATCGTCACGCGCTCCCGCCAGTCGGTTCCGGCAGGGAGCGACGTGTCGATCGCGGCGAAGACCTGGTCGGCCACCAGCACCTCTAGTTCGTCGCGGTCGCGCACGTAGCGGTACAGGGCCATGGTGGCCATGCCCAGTTCCTTGGCCACCGCACGCATGGTCAGCGCCGACGAACCCTCGCGGTCGAGCACGGCGAGGGCCGCCGTGGCGAGATCGGCGGTGGTCAGCGAGCGGGGGCGGGGCACGGATTGACAGCGTACAAGCTACGCGCATACTTGTCGTAGGCGTACAAAGTACACCTACGAGAGGAGCCCCTGATGTCGCTGCCGACCGCTGCCCCGGACCGAAAGCTGGTCACCGTCTCCGGTGCGCAGGTCTTGGTGCCGGACCCGGATCGCCTGATCCACCTGCAATTCCGGCGCTTCGCCGGATGCCCGGTGTGCAACCTGCACCTGCGTTCGATCGTCGCGCGCCACGCGGAGATCGCCGCCGCAGGCGTCCGGGAAGTGATCGTCTTCCATTCCAGCGCGGCGGAATTGCGCAAGTACACCGCGGAACTGCCGCTGGACGTCATCGCCGATCCGGACCGGAAGCTCTACCGCGAATTCGGCGTCGAGACCTCGCCTCGCGCGCTGCTCGACCCGCGCGGCTGGCCCGCCATCCTGCGCGGTGTCGCCCACGACGCTTACGCGACCTTGCGCCGAAGGCAGTCCGCCCCACCCGGCAAGCCCGAGGGCGGCAGTCTCGGACTGCCCGCCGATTTCCTGATCGCACCCAACGGACGGGTGCTCGCCGCGAAGCACGGCGCGCACGTCTACGACCAGTGGTCGGTCGACGAACTCCTCGCGCTCGTCCCAGCGGAGCGGCGCGCATGAGAATTGTCGAAAGTCCCCTGGTGGCACGTGTGTTCGCGCTGGTTCCCGCCGGGCTGCTCGCCGGAGCGTTCGGTTACGGCGCGGTGAATGTCCTCTACGCGTTCCGCAGAGTCCCTTTGGATGTGCGCTTCACCTTCCACACCGCGCTGATGAGCGTGAACGGCGTGGTCATGCAAACACTGATGGGTCTGACCATTCTGAGCGCATTGGTGCTGACCGCCCGCTCCACCGGGCGGTCACGCCTGCTCGCCGGGAGCGCGAGTCTGCTCGCCGTCGCCGCGTTCGTGATCACCCGCCTGGGCAACGTCCCGATCAACCAGAAGATCAAGATATGGGCGATCAGCGGCCCACCCGCCGACTACGCCGAAATCCTCACCCGCTGGGAAACCTTCCACGTCGCCCGCACCGCCTGCGCCGTCCTGGCCTTCCTCCTCATCGCCTCTACGACTCTCCTCCCCGCGAAATCATGACCACGAGTGGCACATGGTGGCGAGGTCTTCTCGCGATTCGCCGCACCATGTGCCACTCGCGGTGGTGTTTCCGGCTAGTCCGAACGGGTGCGTCTGCTGCGCAGGTGGTTCACGCCGAAAGCGAGCATGGAGGTGAGTACCGCGACGCATCCGATCACCGCGGCCAGGGCGATCATGGAGTTGAGTCCATCGATCGACGCGGAGGCCGCGATGTGCGACAGGTCCGACGCGATCGGCTGGAACCGCGTGGGCAGCTCGTCGGCCACCGAGCGGCCGGCGCCGGAGCCCGCCGCTTCCAGGAACTGCTCACGCAACACCGGCGGGACGGCTCCGGGCAGCGCGTCGAGCCCGTCGGCAGCGGAACCGCGCGCGGAGTGATTGAACATGGCGCCGAGCCCGGCCACGCCCACCGCGAGGCCGACCTGCCGAAGGGTGCCGAACGTCGCGCTGGCCATGCCCGCGTTCTCGTCGGAGGCGAAGGTGAGTGAGGCCGCCTGGTTGACGGCCGTGATCGCGCCGAGCCCGAGGCCGCCGATCACCATTCCGGGCAGGAAATGCGTCCAAGAGTCGTCGGAACCGAAGTCGCCCATCAGCCATGTGCCCAACGCGACCATGCCCATCGTGACCGGCAGCGAGACCGCGAACGGGACCCGCTTAGCGAAGACCATCGCCAGCGGCGCGCTGATCAGCGCGGCCACGCTCACGGGCAGCAAGCGCAGGCCCATCTGCAACGGCGTGTACCCGAGTGTGTTGATCAGGAACACCGCCAGGTAGTTGCTCGCGGCCATCAGCGTCGCCATGTGTCCGATCGAGACGACGGCCGTGCCGGTGAATCCGCGCTTGCGAATCATGGACACGTCGAGCAGGGGGTGCTCGGCCTTGAACTGCCATGCCGCGAACCCGGCCAGGAGCACCGTGGCGGCGGCGGCGAGCCCGAGCACCGTGGCCGAGGTCCAGCCGAGCGAGTTGCCGCGGGTCAGCGCGAACACACCCGTCACCAGGCCACCGGTGAGCATCAGCGAACCCGGCCAGTCGGCCTTGCGCCCTTCCATGCGCGCCGACTCCGGCATCCGCAGCACGGCGAGCACCCCGATGAAGATGCCGATCGGGACGTTGATGATGAAGATCGACCGCCAGCCGAACTGGGTGACCAGCGCGCCGCCGAGTACCGGACCCGCGACGGTCGCGCTCGCCATGACGGCGCCGTAGACGCCGATGGCCTTCGCGCGCTTGCCCGCGTCGGGGTAGGCCACCGCGAGCAGAGGCAACGCCGTCGCGAAGATCATCGCCGAGCCGACGCTCTGGACCGCGCGCAGGACGTTCAACTGCAAGATGCTGCCGGCCAGCGCCAATGCCAGCGATGACGCGGTGAACACCACCATGCCCGCGATGAAAAGGCGCTTCCGGCCGAACCGGTCGCCGAGCGTGGCGAAGGTCAGCAGCAACCCCGCCATCGGGATGGCGTAAGCGTCGATGACCCACTGCAGTCCGTCGATGGACGTGTCGAAGTCGGCGCGGATATCGGCGAGCGCGGCGGAGACCACGGTCAGGTCGAGCATCATCATGAAGATGGCCCCGCTGACCATGACCAGCACCAGCCCGGCGCGTAGCGGACTTGCGGAAGAGTCGTCCGGCTTGCTGCCGGACGAGGTTGCGATCGTGGACATGTCTTCCTTATGAAGTTCGCGCACCGTCCGCGAATCGCGTGCGGGCGAGTCCATTACGGACCGAAAGGACGGGAAACGCGCGACCGAAGCCGCGCCACCGACACTATCTACGCCCACAACCCCCGTAAATGACGTATCAAGACAAACAATCTCGCGCAGCGACGAGTGGCACATGGTGGAGAGGTCTCTCGCGCTTTGCCGCAGCCATGTGCCACTCGCGGCTGTTGCGGGCTAGGGCTGTTCCAGTACGTCGAAGGGAATAGTTGCCTCGACCGGGTCGTCCAGCAGCAGTACGCGTCGGTGGACTGTGTGGGCCAGGTAGCGGCGGCCGGACCAATCGGGCCAGCCGCCGGACCACACGGCTGTGCACGGGGCTCTGTGCCATCAGTCGCACTACGCGCCCGTCGACGATCTCGATGTCACCGAGCCCGGCAGTCACCCCTTCGGCGAACTGCTCGGCCGTGACACGGAGTACCTGTTGCTCGTCGGGAGCGCTCATAGCGAGATCATTGCAGTTCGAACCGAACCGGACCACGGACTCGGCTGACGATCACCTCCGGCGGCGAGAGGAACCATCACCACGGCGGAAGACTTCCGCTACGGCGAGGTCAGGGCAGGAGGGTGGCGGGGTCGATCGTGAATTCGAAGGGGCTGCGCAAGGTGACGGTGTCGCCGGCGGACACCCGGTGGGTCAGCTGGTAGGTACCGTCGGCACCGAGTTCGTGTGCGAACAGAACGGGAAGCGACTCGCCCGGTAATTGGCCCTTGAAGGTGTTGGGCTCGAAACGCCAGTAGTTGGTGATGCCGGCTTCGGCATAGACCACGGGTTTGACCATGCGGTCCTGCATCGTAGTGGATTTGGACACCACTTCTACCACCAGTTCCACCTGGTGAGCAGGAACCCCTCTTGCGTCGACATCGATCGAGTCGGCCACCACCACGAGATCGGGAATCGGCTCGTCGTCGCCGATCAGCACGCCGACGCCTTCGAGCACCAAGCGGCCAGGAGGCAACACCGCGTCGAGGGCACGTCCCAGCCACCTGATCAGCAACTGATGGCGCGGCTTGGGTGCGGCATTCACGACGAGCTGACCATTCAACACCTCGTAACGCAATCCGTCTTCGGGCATGTGATCGAGGTCGGCAGCCGTCCAGCCGTCGCCATGAGGAACTGGCATCGCCATGAAACCACCTCCAACCTCGTAGGACGATGACGATCGCCGCCGATCGACTCGAGTGTAATCGCGTGGACCGAATTGATTCGAGTCGATCGAGCGGAGCGGCGCCACTGGTGTAGGGCACAGGTCGACCGTGCCCTACACCAGCAAGTTCCGTCGTTCTCCTATTCCGCGATCACGATCGTGATCTCCTCGCCCGCCGCGTCGGTCGATTCACCCGGCGAGGCGAACCAGTGGGTGACCTCGCCCTCGGTGAGGTCGGTCGCGAGGTCGCCGGTCGGGAGCACGGACAGGGCTCCGGCGGTGGCGGAGACCAGGAACTCCAGGACGGCGGGGCGGCCGGAGAGCGCGGTGGTGTACGTGGTCGACTCGTAGTCGATCTCGTGCTCATCACGCACGCGTTCGGCCTCGTCCAGTGCCTCGGACTGGGTGATCGCGACGACTCCGTTCGCCGTGGTGACGACGAACGCCGGGTGTTCCTCGCCGAGCGGGCGGACCCGGTCGGCGTAGGACACCGGATGCGCGGCCGCCGCGGCGATGTCGTCGCGCACCTGGGCGTCGTCGAGTGCCAGCCAGCGAAGGTCGCTGTCGGCCATCGACTCCGAGCCGATGCCGAACCCGGCGCCCGCAGCGGTCAGTTCATCGGCGGTGAGATCGCCCGCGAACAGGCATGCCGCACCGGCCTTCTGCACCGCCCAGGCCGCGACCACCGCGTCCACCGAACGCGGCAGCGTCACCGCGACCACGTCGCCGGGTCCGGCGCCGCGGTCGATGAGCACCCGGGCCAGCTGCGAGGAACGCCGATCCAGCGTGTGGAAGGCGACCTCGTCCTCGCCTGCCAGCAGCGCGGGCGCGTCCGGGTCCTCTTCGACGACCTCGGCGAGCACCTTGGACACCGTGCGAGCGCCGACCCGGCCCACCGGCTCCGGCGTGGAAGCCGCGGCCGTGACACCGGATTCGACCAGCAGCCGGGCCCGTTCGCCCTCGTCGAGGATGTCGATGTCTCCGACCAGCGCGTCCGGATCGCCCAGCAGCGCGTCGAGCACCCGCACCAGCCGTTCGGCGAGGGTCTCGACTTCTTCGGCGGTGAACCGGCTGCCCAGGTACTTCAGGGTCAGCTCGATCGTGGCCTCCGACATCACCAGCAGGGTCATCGGGTAGTGCGTGGCGTCGTTGACGCCGACACCGGTCACCGACATGCCGTCGATCGAGCTGGCGGCCGAGATCGCTTCCTTGTCCATCGGATACGACTCGAACACCAGCAGCGTGTCGAACAGTGCTCCGGTGCCCGCCACCCGCTGGATGTCGGTAAGCCCCACATAGTGGTGCTCGAGCAGACCCGCCTGGTCGCCCTGCAAGCGCCCGAGCAGCTCGCCGATGCTCTGGCGGTCATCGATGCGCAGCCGCACCGGCAGCGTGTTGATGAACAGACCCACCATCGACTCGACACCGGGCAGCTCGGCCGGACGGCCGGACACCGTCGCGCCGAACACCACGTCGCCGCGGCCGGTCAGGCGTCCGAGCAGGATGCCCCACGCGGCCTGCACCAGCGTGTTCACCGTGACGCCGAGTTCGGCGGCGTGCTTTGTGATCCGGCGGGTGCGGTCGGCGTCGAGTTCGGTGACGACCTTGCCGATCTCGTAGTTCTCGGCGCCGCGCGGCTGCGGCGCGAGCTGGGTGGGTTCGTTGACCCCTTCCAGCGCCGTCGCCCAAGCGCGCAGCGAGGCGTCCCGGTCGCGCCCGGCCAGCCAGCCGAGGAAGTTGCGGTAGGAGGCCACCCGCGGCAAGGCGGTCTGGTCGCCGCGCACCGCGTACAGCACCAGCAGATCCCGCATGAGCAGCGGCATCGACCAACCGTCCAGCAGGATGTGGTGGGTGGTGATGGCCAGGTGCCATTGCGCGGCGTCGCTGCGGAACAGCGTGAACCGCATCAGCGGCGGCGTGGCCATGTCGAAGTGCGTCGCCTGATCGGCCGCGACCTGCCTGCGCAGTTCCGCGGTCCGCTCGTCGGCGGGCAGCCCGGTGAGATCCACCTCGCGCCACGGCGCCTCGACCCGATCCAACACCACCTGCACGGCCTGGCCGTCGGCGTCGGTGACGAACGCGGTGCGCAGGTTCGGGTACCGGTCGACGATGCCCTGAGCCGCCGCACGCAGCCGCGCCACGTCCAGCGTGCCGCCCAGGTCCACCACGGCCTGCATGGTGTAGACGTCCACGGTGGACTGGGTCATCATCGCGTGGAACAGCAGACCCGACTGCAGCGGCGACAGCGGCCACACCTCGGCCAGCGCCGGGTAGCTGCGCTCCCACTGCTCGAGGTCGGGCTGCCGCACCCGCACCAGCGGCATGTCCGACGGCGTGAAGCCGCCCGCGTCCGGCCGCCGCGCGTGGGTGGCCAGCGCGGTGAGCGCCTCGACCCACAGGTCGGCGAACTCCTGGACCCGCTCCCTGCTCAGCAGACCGGTCGGGAAGGCGAACGACGCGCCCAGGCGCGGCCCCTCGTCGGAGTCGGTGACGATGGCGTTGATGTCGATCGTCGCGTTGGCGGGCATGTCGAGGTCCATGTCGACATCCAGCTGACCCAGGTCGGCCACCGGCACCCAGCCGATCTCGGCGAGCTGCTCGGGGATCTCCCCGGCCGACATCCGGCCCAGGTAGTTGAAGCTGATCTGCCCGGACGAACCCAGGGTGGGCGCGGTCTCCGGATTCAGCTGCCGCAGCAGGCCGTAGCCGAGGCCCTTGTCGGGCACCGCGAGCAGCTGCTCCTTGATCGACTTCACGATCTCGCCGAGCGCGGCGCCACCGGCGAACGCGTCGGTGAGATCCGCCCCGGCCAGGTCCAGCCGGACGGGGTAGGCCGAAGTGAACCAGCCGACCGTGCGCGACAGATCCGCGCCCGGCACGACGTCCTCTTCACGACCGTGGCCTTCCAGCTTCACCAGCGCCGCGTCCGAACCGTGGCCGCGCCAACGGGCGATCGTCATGGCCAGCGCCGAGAGCAGACCGTCGTTCACACCGCCCCGGTACAGGCCCGGGATCGCGGTGAGCACCGCGTCGGTGACCTCGGCGGGCACGGTGACCTCGACCCGCTCGACGGTGGCGAACGTGTCCACCGCCGGATCGAACGCACGCTCGCCGAGCAACGGATCCGGTGTGGCCGAAACCTGCTGCCAGAACGGCAGTTCCGCGACCCTATCCGGCGCGCTCGCCGCCTGGACCAGGCTGTGCGCCCAGCGCCGCATGGAGGTGCCGTTGGCAGGCAGCGCCACCGGCTGACCGGCGACCAGCTGCGACCAGGCCACCGCCAGATCCGGGATCAGGATGCGCCAGGACACGCCGTCGACCACGAAGTGGTGCGCGACGATCAACAGCACGTCCCGCCGCTCGCGGTGCCCGATCGCGGCGTCCGCGGGTCCCTCCGTGGTTACGCGCGCTGCCTCCTCCGGGCCCGTCGCTCCCGCCGAGAAGGCGAACCAGACGAACTGCACCATGGCGGCCTCGGCCGGATCCAACCTGCCCAACGCACCGTCGAGCGCTTCGGTGGCCACGCGCGCCAGCTCCGCCTCGTCGGCGTCGGCGGCCAGGTCCACGCGGCGCACCAGCGCGTCGACGTCCACCGCGCCGTGCGGCAGGGCCTCGAACGTCCAGTCCCCGCCCGTGCGGCGCAGCCGCGACCGCAGCACGTCGTGGTGGTCGAAGACCGCGGCGATGGTGGCGACCAGTGTCTCCCGGTCGATGCCTTCGGGCAGCCGCAGCGCCATGGTCTGCGAGAACCGCTGATACGAGGAGCCGCTCGCGAGGATCTGCCGCATGATCGGGGTCAGCGGGATCTCGCCGACACCGCCGCCGGGCAGTTCCTCCAGCCGCACCTGCTCCGTGCCCGCGCCCAGCGCGGCGATCTCGGCCAGCGAGGCCACGCTGCGCCGCTCGAACACGTCACGCGGAGTGAACAGCACGCCACGCGCCTTGGCCCGCGAGACCAGCTGGATCGACAGGATGGAGTCGCCGCCGAGCGCGAAGAACGAGTCGTCCAAACCGATCTGGTCGACGCCGAGCACCTCGGCGAACACCTCGGCGATGACGGCCTCGACCTCGCTGGCAGGCGCGCGGAACTCGCGCGGCGCCAGCTCGGGCTCGGGCAGCGCCTTGCGATCCAGCTTGCCGACCGGGGTCAGCGGGATCTCGTCGATCACCACGATCGCCGTCGGCACCATATGCGGCGGCAGCGTGCGCGAGGCGTACTCGGTCAGCCTCGCCGTATCGATCTCCCGGCCCGGCGCGGCCAGCACGTAGGACACCAGGATCGTCGCGCCCGCCTCGGTCTTGCGGCCGATGGTGATCGCGTACTCGACGTCTTCGTGGCTCGCCAGCACGGTGTCGATCTCGCCCAGTTCGATGCGGAAGCCGCGGATCTTCACCTGGAAGTCCGAGCGGCCCACGTAATCGAGGTGCCACGGCACCGACGCCAGCGCGGCGTTGCCGGCCCGCTCGCCGGGTTCGGCGAACCAGCGGACCACGTCACCGGTGCGGTACATGCGCGCGCCCTCGTCGCTCCACGGGTTGGCGACGAACCGTTCCGCGGTGAGGTCGGGGCGGTTGTGGTAGCCGCGCGCCAGCGCGCCACCGGCCAGGTACAGCTCGCCCGCGACGCCCGGCGGCACCGGGTTGAGGCGGTTGTCCAGCACCAGCGCGGACATGCCGCGCACCGGACGGCCGATGGTGATGTGCCTGCCCGGGGTGAGCTGGGCGTAGGACGAGATGATCGTCGTCTCGGTCGGGCCGTAGGCGTTGAAGTACTTGCGGCCCGGCCACCACTTGGCCAGCAGCTCCGGCGTGGTGACGTCACCGCCGACGGAGGCCACCTCGAGCGCCTCCATGCCTTCCGGATCGACTGTGCCCAGCACCGCGGGGGTGATGATCGTGTGGCTCACCCGCTCGGTGCGCAGCAGCTCCGCCAGGTCCGGGCCGCCGATGATGGTCGATGGCACGACCACCAGCGTCGCGCCGGTGTAGGCGGCGCACAGCCACTCCAGCACCGACGGGTCGAAGCTCGGCGAGCAGATGTGCAGGAACCGATGATGCGATTCCAGCTGGTAGAGATCCGCCGCGACGCCGACCAGGCCGCCCATGCCCGCATGGGTCACGGTGACGCCCTTGGGCATACCGGTCGAGCCGGAGGTGTAGATGACGTACGCCGGATGACGCATCGCCAGCACGGCGTTCCGATCGGTGTCGGTCACCTGCTCGGCGGACTGGCTCTCGATCAGCTCGCCCAGCGCCGGGTCGTCGATCCGCAGCCACTCCACGTCGCGCGGCAGCCGGTCGACGTACTCGCTCGCGGTGATGCCGATGACCGCGCCGGAGTCGTTGACCATGTGCCGCATGCGATCTTCGGGGTAGGTCGGGTCGACCGGCACGTGCGCGCCGCCCGCCTTCGCCACCGCCCAGAACGCCGCGACCATCTCGTAGGAGCGCGGGAACGACAGCGCCACGATGCGCTCCGGTCCCACACCGCGCGCGATGAGCACCCGCGCCAGGCGCGAGGAGTACTCGTCCAGTTCGCGGTAGGTGATCGAGCGGCCCTGGTAGCGCACCGCGATCTGGTCCGGGTCCAGCCGCGCGCCGTGCTGCAGCAGGTCCGGCAGCAGGCCGGTGGCCATGACGTCCTCGCCCGCCACGTGCGTGAGCAGGTGGTACTCGGCCACGTCCAGCAGCGGCAGGTCGCCGATCGGGGTTTCCCGGTCGGTGGCGATCGCGGTGAGCAGCCTGGTGAACCGCTCGGCGAACACCCGCACCGTCTCGTCGTCGAACAGGTCGCGCGCGAAGGAGAACTCCGCGTACATGCCCGCGTCGTCGGGGTTCTCCCCTGCCTCGCGGATGGTCAGCGACAGGTCGAACTTGGCGGTGTCGACGTCGAAATCGACCGCGCCCACGTGCAGTCCGGGCAACTCGAAGCTGCTCTCGGGCAAGTTCTCGAACGACAGCGCCACCTGGAACAGCGGGTGCCGCGCGGTGGAGCGCTCCGGGTTGAGCAGTTCCACCAGCCGCTCGAACGGCAGGTCCGCGTGCGCGAACGCCTGCAGATCGGCGTCCTTGGTGCGGGCCAGGAACTGGTCGAAGGTGAGGTCGCCGTCCACGTGCGAACGCAGCACCAGGGTATTGACGAACATGCCGATCACGTCGTCGAGTTCGGCCTCGCCGCGGCCCGCGATGGGCGTGCCGACGGCGATGTCGTCGGTGCCGGACATACGCGCCAGGAACAGCGCCAGCGCGGCGTGCACCACCATGAACAGCGTCGCGTTCTGCTGCCTGGCGATCTCGGTGAGCCTGCCGTGCAGCTCGCCGGAGATCGGGAACACCACTCGCCCACCGGCGAACGACTGCGTCGTCGGACGCGGCCGGTCGGCGGGCAGGTTCAACTCGTCGGGCAGCCCGGCCAGCGCGGCACGCCAGTATTCGGCCTGCTGGGAGATCAGGCTCTGCGGGTCGTCCTCGGAGCCGAGCACGTCACGCTGCCAGAGGCTGAAATCGGCGTACTGCACCGGCAGCGGCGCCCAACCCGGCTCCACACCGGCCGAACGGGCCGCGTAGGCCAGCATCACGTCGCGGGTCAGCGGGCCCATCGACCAGCCGTCGGCGCTGATGTGATGCGCGACGAACACGAGCACGTACGCTGTGCCGGCTCCCGCCCCGCCGCTCGCATCCGTGACGCGGAACAGCTTGGCCCGCAACGGAACCTCGGTGGTCACGTCGAACCCGGCGGAGATCACCTCGATGATCCGGTGCCGGATGTCCTCGGGCGCGACCGCTTCCGGCCGCAGGTCCGGCAGTGCCCGCTCGACGGGCACGATGACCTGGTGCGCCGCGCCGTCCTGTTCGGGGTAGACGGTGCGCAGGGTCTCGTGCCTGGCGATGACGTCCCCGACCGCCGCTTGCAGCGCTTCGACATCCAGCTCGCCGGTGAGCCGCACGGCCACCGGGATGTTGTTCACCGCCGAGGCGGTGTCGAACTGGTTGAGGAACCACATGCGCTGCTGCGCCAGCGACAACGGGATGTGCTCCGGACGCGGACCGGCCACCAGCTCGCGGCGGCCACCGGCCCCCGCGTGCTGCTCGACCTTCGCGGCCAATCCGGCCACGGTGGAGGCTTCGAACAACACACGCACCGGGACACGGGCATCCAGTGCCGCGCCGATCCGCGCCGCGACCTGCGTCGCCAACAGCGAATTACCACCGAGCGCGAAGAAGTCGTCATCCGCGCCGACACGCTCGACACCCAGCACCTCGGCGAACACCGACGCCACGATCTCCTCGATCGGAGTCGACGGCGCTCGGAAGGCTTGAATCTCGAACTCGGGTTCCGGCAGCGCCTTGCGGTCGAGCTTGCCGTTGACGTTCAACGGCAACGAATCCAACACCACGAACGCCGACGGCACCATGTACGACGGCAACCCAGCAGTGAGCTCGGACTTCACCCGCGCCACATCGACACCGGCCTCGGCAGCCACCAGGTAGGCCACCAAACGGTCACCCGTCTTCGGATCCGACTTCGCGATCACCGCCGTCTGCGCGATCTCCGGCAGCGCGAGCAACGCGGCTTCGATCTCACCCAGCTCGATACGGAAACCACGGATCTTCACCTGGAAATCCGTACGACCCCGATATTCCAGTTCGCCGGTGCTCGTCCACGCAACCAAATCACCGGTGCGATACATCCGCGCGCCCGGCTCGAACGGGTTCGCCACGAACCGATCCGCGGTCAGATCCGCACGACCGAAGTAACCACGCGCCAACTGCGCACCGGCGAGGTACAGCTCGCCGGAGACGCCGTCGGGCACCGGCCGCAGCCGGGAGTCGAGGACGTAGACCCGGCTGTTCCATTCCGGCGCACCGATCGACACGGAGGTCTCGTCGGCGAGAGTGACCCGGTGGCTGGTGATGGACACCGCCGCCTCGGTCGGACCGTAGAGGTTGAACAGTTCCGTGCGCGGGTGTTCCCGCAGGAACCGCTGCGCGACCGAACCCGGCAGCGCTTCACCGATGGCCAGCACCCGCCACAGCGAGTTCGGCATACCGGCGGTCAACAACGCGTCCAGCATCGACGGCACCACATGCAGCGTGGTGACCCACTCGCGAGCCATCAACTCGTTGAGGTACGCCGGGTCTCGGTGACCGTCCGGCGAGGCGATCACCAGGCGACCACCGCAGACAGCGGCAGACCAGAACTCCCACACCGACAAGTCGAACGTCGCGGCCGTCTTCAGCAGAATCGCATCCGCAGCGTCCAAGCCGAATTCGACGTTCTTCCACTGCAACTGGTTCGCGATAGCGCCGTGCGGAACCGCGACACCCTTCGGGCGACCCGTCGAACCCGACGTGAAGATCACATACGCCGTGTTCTCCGGACGCAGGGGTGCGACCCGATCCGCATCCGTGACCGGCGTGGCATCCACACCCGACAAGTCGAGCTCATCGATCCGCACCACCGGCGCGACATCGGTACTGAACTCCGCCTCGGCGTTGCTCAACACACACACCGGTGCCGCCGTCTCGAGGATGTAGCTCGTGCGCTCGGCAGCCTGATCCGGATCCACCGGCACATACGCGCCACCGGACTTCGCCACCGCATACATCGCCACGATCAGATCGACCGACCGACGCAACGCCAGCGCCACTCGCGACTCCGGACCGACACCCAACGAAATCAGATGCCGCGCAAGACGATTCACCCGAACATCGAGTGCGCCATAGGTGATCGACTCGCCGTCCTCGGTGACGAGCGCGACTTCCTTCGGCCCGGCCGCCACCGTGGCGTCCAGCAGCGACACCAGCGTGGCGGAGGTGTCCACCGGCTGGTCGGTCGCGTTGCGCGCGCTCAGCAGCTGGGTCCGTTCGGCGGCGTCGAGCAGTTCGAGGTCGCCGACCGGGGTGCGCGGCGCGGCGATGATCTCGCCGAGCAGGCGCGCGAACCGGTCCACGAAGCCCTGCACCGTCGCGCGGTCGAACATGTCGGTCGCGTAGGTGAAGAAGCCGGTGATGCCCTCGGGCGCGCCGGCGTCGTCGTAGCGGTCGGTCGCGATCAAGTGCAGGTCGAACTGGGACAGCTCGGTGTCGATGTCCAGGCCGGACACGCTCAGGCCGGGCAACTCCAGCGCGGACTGCGCCAGGTTCTGGAACGACAGACCCACCTGGAACAGCGGGTGCCGCGCGGTCGAACGCACCGGGTTGAGCACCTCCACCAGGCGCTCGAACGGCACGTCGGCGTTGGCGAACGCCTGGATGTCGGTCTCGCGCTGGCGGGCCAGCAGATCGGTGAACGCCTCGCCCGCCTCGACCCGGGTGCGGAACACCAGGGTGTTGACGAACATGCCGATCAGATCGTCCAGAACGGCTTCGCCACGGCCCGCCATCGGCGTGCCGATCGCGATGTCGTCGGTGCCCGACAACCGGGCCAGCAGCACCGCCAGCGCGGTGTGCACGACCATGAACAGCGTCGCGCCCTCCGCACGCGCCAGCTCGATCAGCGCCTGATGGGTTTGCGCGTCCACCCGCAGCTCGACCTTGCCGCCCGCGAAGGACTGCACCGCGGGGCGCGGCCGGTCCGAGGGCAGGTCCAGCTGATCGGGCAGCTCGGCCAGCGCCTGGCGCCAGTAGGCGACCTGCTTGGCGGCCAGCGATTCCGAATCCGCCTCGTCGCCGAGCAGTTCGCGCTGCCAGATGCTGTAGTCCGCGTACTGGACCTGAAGCGGCGCCCAGTTCGGCGCCTCGCCCGCCGACCGCGCGGCGTAGGCGATCATCAGGTCCCTGGTCAGCGGGCCGACCGAGGAGCCGTCACCGGAGATGTGGTGCACGACCATGGCCAGCACGTAGTCCACCGACCCGTCCGCCGGAGTCTGCGCGCCCTCCCCGGCGATCTGGAACAGCGCGACCTTCACCGGCACCTCGGTCGTGACATCGAAGATCGTCGAGGTCAGCGCCACCACGGCGGACTCGATCTGCGACGGCGCGACCACCCGCACCTCCAACCGCGGCACGGCTTGGGCGGGCGGCAGGATGACCTGCACCGGGCCTGCCTCGGTCTGCGGGTAGACCGTCCGCAGGATCTCGTGGCGGCTCACCAGGTCCGCGATCGCGGCACGCAGCGCGGCCACGTCCAACGCGCCGGACAACCGCACCGCGATCGGCACGTTGTAGGCCGCCGACTGGGTGTCGAACCGGTTGAGGAACCACATGCGCTGCTGCGCCAGGGACAGCGGGATGTGCTCCGGCCGCGGGCCCGCCGTCAGAGCACGGCGGCCACCCATGTCGGCGTGCTGCTCCACCCGCACCGCCAGCGCGGCGACGGTGGACGCCTCGAACAGCAGACGCACCGGCACCCGCGTGTTGAGCGCCTCACCCAGGCGGGCGGCGACCTGCGTGGCCAGCAGCGAGTTACCGCCCCAGGCGAAGAAGTCGTCGTCCAGGCCGAGGCGCTTGGCTTCGCCGCCTTCGCGATCGGACAGCCGCAGCACCTCGGCGAAGGTGTTCGCCACGATCTGCTCGATCGGCGTGACCGGCGCGCGGAACACCGCCTTCTCGAAGGTGGGCTCCGGCAGCGCCTTGCGGTCCAGCTTGCCGTTGGCGTTGAGCGGCAACGCCTCCAGCCCGATCAGCATCGACGGCACCATGTACGACGGCAGCTCGGCCGACAGCGCGGACTGCAGAGCCCTCTTGTCCAGCGCGCCCGTGCGGGTCACCACGTAGGCGACCAGCCGATCGCCGATGCTCGGATCGGTGTGCGCGACGACGGCCGCGGCGCTCACCGCGTCCTGCCGCAGCAACGCGGCCTCGATCTCGCCGAGCTCGATGCGGAAGCCGCGGATCTTCACCTGGAAGTCGGTGCGGCCGCGGTAGTCCAGCTCGCCGGTGGCGCTCCAGGCCACCAGGTCGCCGGTGCGGTACATCCGGTCGCCCGCCGCGCCGAACGGGTCGGCGACGAACCGGTCCGCGGTCAGGTCCGCACGACCGAAGTACCCGCGCGCCAACTGCGCACCGGCCAGGTAGAGCTCACCGGAGACGCCGACCGGCACCGGCCGCAGTCGCGAGTCCAGCACGTAGACCCGGCTGTTCCACTCCGGCGCGCCGATCGACACCGACGCCTCGTCGGCATCGGTGACCAGGTGGCTTGTGATCGACACCGCCGCCTCGGTCGGACCGTAGAGGTTGTGCAGTTCGGCGGCGTTGTTGCGGCGCAACCGCTGGGCGGTCGCGGCGGGCAGCGCCTCACCGATGGCCAGCACCCGCCGCAGCGAGTCCGACAGGCGGCCACCGGATTCGGTGAGCAGCGCGTCCAGCATGGACGGCACCACGTGCAGCGTGGTGACGCCGGTGGCGCGCATCAGCTCGTTCAGGTACGCCGGGTCGCGATGCCCGTCGGCGGACGAGATCACCAGGCGGCCGCCGGAAACCGCGGCCGACCAGAACTCCCACACCGAGAGGTCGAACGTCGCCGCCGTCTTCAGCAGCACCGCGTCGTCCGCGCCCAGCTCGAAGACAGATGTCTCCCACTGCAACTGGTTGGCGATCGCCGCGTGCGGGACCGCGACGCCCTTCGGCTGACCGGTGGAACCGGACGTGAAGATCACGTACGCGGTGTTCGCCGGGGTCAGCTCACCCGTGCGCTCGGCCGCGGTCACCGGAGCCGTCGGGTACTCGGCGAGGTCGAGTCCGTCGATCTGCACGACATCGGCCGCCGCGGTGTGGAACCCGTCGCGGCCGGTGGTCAGCACGCACACCGGCGCGGCGGTGCCCAGGATGTAGTCGGTCCGCTCGGCGGGCTGGTCCGGATCGATCGGCACGTACGCCGCACCGGCCTTCGCGACCGCGTACATGGCGATCACGAGGTCGCTGCTGCGGCGGATCGCCAGCGCGACCCGGTCCTCCGGGCCGACGCCGCGGCCGATCAGGTACCGGGCCAGTCGGTTGACCCGCGCGTCCAGCCCGGCGTAGGTCAGCTCGCGACGGCCGGTCGGCTCGTCGGCGACCAGCGCCACGGCCGCCGGGGTCGCGGCCACCGTGTCATCCAGCAAGGACACCAGCGTCGCGGTCGTGTCGACCTCGTGCTCGGTGGCGTTCCACGCGGTGAGGATGCGCTCGCTCTCCTCGGCCGCGAGCAGGTCGATCTCGCCCACCCGCACCGTGGCGTCGGCCGCCACCGCGTCGAGCACCCGCAGGAACCGGTCGGCGAAGCCCTGCACCGTGTCCTCGTCGAACAGGTCGGTGGCGTAACCGAATTCGGTGATGATCTCGGCGGGCGTGCCGTCGTCTGCGTACCGGTCGTACAGCGTGACGTGCAGGTCGGTCTTGGCCAGCTGCGAGTCGAAGTTGACCGCGCTCACCGTCAGGCCGGGCAGCTCGAAGGTGGTCTCGGCCAGGTTCTGGAACGACAGGCCCACCTGGAACAGCGGGTTGCGCGCGGTCGAGCGCACCGGGTTGAGCACCTCGACCAGGCGCTCGAACGGCACGTCGGCGTTGGCGAACGCCTCCAGGTCGCGTTCCTTGACGTCGCCGAGCAGGTCGGCGAAGCGCTCGCCGGACGCCACCCGGGTGCGGAACACCAGGGTGTTGACGAACATGCCGATCAGGTCGTCGAGTTCGCGTTCGCCGCGACCGGCGATCGGGGTGCCGACCGCGATGTCGTCGGTGCCCGACAACCGCGACAGCAGCACCGCCAGCGCCGCGTGCACCACCATGAACAGCGACGCGTTGTGCGCGCGCGCCAGTTCGTGCAGGCGGGCGTGCCGCTGCGGGTCGATCTCGAAGCGGATCGCCTTGCCCTGGAACGACTGCGCGGGCGGGCGCGGCCGGTCGGCGGGCAGTTCCAGCTGATCGGGCAGGTCGGCCAGCGCCTGGCGCCAGTACGCCACCTGCTGCGCGGCCAGCGATTCCGGATCGTCCTCGGATCCGAGCACCGCGCGCTGCCACAGCGCGTAGTCGGCGTACTGCACCGGCAGCGGCTGCCACTGCGGCGCCTCGCCCTGGACCCGGGCCACGTAGGCGGCCATCACGTCACGCGCCAGCGGGCCCATCGAGGAGCCGTCGGCCGCGACGTGATGGACGGTGAACGCCAGCACATGGTCGTTGTCCGCGATGCGGAACAGCGCCACCGCCAACGGCACCTCCACGGTGACGTCGAAGGTGGTCAGCGCGAACCCGATGACGGCGCCGAGCAGGTCGTCCTCGGCCACGTCGATCGGGGTGAGCGCCGCAGCGGACCGGTCGGCCGGGCGGATCACCTGGTGCGGGCCCTCCGCCGAGCGCGGGTAGGTGGTGCGCAGCACCTCATGGCGGGCGAACACGTCGCCGATGGCCTGCTCCAGGGCGGCCACCTCCAGCGTGCCCGACAAGCGGACGGCCAGCGGGATGTTGTCCACCGCCGAAGTGGCCGTGTCGAACTGGTTGAGGAACCAGTACCGCTGCTGCGCGGGCGAGAGCGGGATGCGCGCCGGGCGCTCCCCCGCCTCCAGGCGTGGCCGGTTCCGGCCGGACCCGGCGTTGCGCTCCACCCTGGCGGCCAACGCCACCACGGTGGAGGCCTCGAACAGGTCGCGCACCGCGAGCCTGGTGTCCAGCGCGGCGCCCAGCCGCGCGGTCACCTGGGTGGCCAGCAGCGAGTTGCCGCCGAGTTCGAAGAAGTCGTCGTCCAGGCCGACCCGCGCGACACCGAGCACGTCACCGAAGGTGCCCGCCACGATCTCCTCGATCGGGGTGGACGGCGCGCGGAACACCTTGGCCTCGAACACCGGCGCGGGCAGCGCCTTACGGTCCAGCTTGCCGGAGGCGTTCAGCGGGAACGCCTCCAGCACGACGAACGCCGACGGCACCATGTAGGCGGGCAGCTCGCCGCCGAGCTCGGAACGCACGCCCTCGATGTCCACCGAGCGGCCCGCGGTCGCGATGACGTACGCCACCAACTGGTCGCCGAGCCGCTCGTCCGAGCGCACCACGACCACGGCCTGGGCGATCGAGTCCAGCGCGGTGAGCGCCGACTCGATCTCGCCCAGCTCGATGCGCAGACCGCGCAGCTTCACCTGGAAGTCGGTGCGGCCCAGGTACTCCAGTTCGCCCTTGTCGGTCCAGGAGACGAGGTCGCCGGTGCGGTACATCCGCTCGCCCGGCGCGCCGTACGGGTTGGCCACGAACCGGTCAGCGGTCAGATCGGGACGCGCGACGTAGCCGCGGGCCAATTGCACGCCCGCGAGATACAGCTCACCCGCGACACCCACCGGCACCGGGTGCAGGCGCGAATCCAGCACGTACACCTGGGTGTTGAACACGGGAGCGCCGATCGGCACCGACACCGTGTCGGCCTCGGTCACCTCGTGATAGGTGACGTCGACCGCGGCCTCCGTCGGGCCGTACAGGTTGTGCAGCAGCGCGCCGGTGAGTTCCTGCATCCGCTGCGCGGTGGCGGCGGGCAGCGCCTCACCGGAGGCGAAGACGTTGCGCAGACTGGTGCATTCGTCGGCGCGTTCCTCGGCCACGAACACCGACAGCATCGACGGCACGAAGTGCGCCGTGGTGACCTGCTCGCCGGTGATGACCTGCACGAGGTAGGCCGGGTCGCGGTGGCCGTCGGGCTTCGCGACGACCAAGCGCGCGCCGACCTGCAACGGCCAGAAGAACTCCCACACCGACACGTCGAACGTGGCCGGGGTCTTCTGCAACACCACGTCGGTGTCGTCGAGGCCGTACTCGTCCTGCATCCACACCAGACGGTTGACGATCGCCGCGTGCGAGACCGCCACACCCTTCGGGCGGCCGGTCGAACCGGAGGTGAAGATCACGTACGCGGTGTTCGACGGGCGCAGCGGCGCACGGCGATCCGCATCGGTGACCGGCTCGTCGGAGTACCCGGCCAGCGAGACAACATCGATCTCGATCGCCGGGGTAGCGCCGGCGTCGAACTCGTCGCGCGAAGTGGTGAGCACGCACACCGGCTGCGCGGTGTCGAGCACGTAGCGGGTGCGGTCGGCCGGATGGTCCGGATCCAGCGGCACGTACGCGCCACCGGCGACGCTCACCGCGTACATGCCGACCACCAGGTCGATCGAGCGGCGCATGCCCAGCGCGACCATCGAGTCCGGGCCGACGCCCAGCGAGATGAGGTGCCGGGCCAGGCGGTTCACCCTTGCGGCGAACTCGGCATACGTCAGCGTCACGTAGTGACTCGATGAGGGGTGGTGGTCGGGCGACGGGTGGGCCAGACTCGTCCCCTCGAACGTCACGGCGGTCGCGTCCGGGGTCCGCGCCAGCTGCGCGGCGAACATCGACACCAGGGTGGCGTCCGGGTCGACCGGGTGCGCGGTGTCGTTCCACCGCTCGAGCACCTCGGTGTGCTCGACGCTGTCGAGCAACTCGACATCGCCGACGGCCACGGACGGATCGGCGGCTATCGCCGTCAGCATCCGCACCAGCCGCGACGCGACGCCCGCGATGGTGTCGGAGTCGAACATGTCGGTGGCGTAGGCGAATTCGGCGGTCATGCCGTCGGCCGAGCCCGAGGCGTCGAACCGGTCGGCGAGGTTGAGGTGCAGGTCGAACTTGGCGGTCACCACGTCCAGCGGCACCCCGGCCACTTCCAGGCCGGGCAGCTCGAAGGTGGCCTCACCGGTGTTCTGGAACGACAGCATCACCTGGAACAGCGGATGCCGCGCCTGCGAACGCGCCGGGTTCAGGATCTCCACCAGCCGCTCGAACGGCAGGTCCGCGTGCGCGAACGCCGCGAGGTCGGTGTCCTTTGTGCGCGCAAGCAATTCGGTGAACGCGATCGCGGGATCGACCGCGCTGCGCAGCACCAGCGTGTTGACGAACATGCCGATGGCGTCGTCGAGCACCGCCTCACCACGGCCCGCGACCGCGGTGCCGATGGCGATGTCGTCGCTGCCGGACAACCGGGCCAGCAAGGCGGCGAACGCCGCGTGCACCACCATGAACAGGCTGGCGCCGTTCGCGCGGGCCAGCGCGTTCAGCTCGCGCAGCAGCTGCGCGTCGAGCGCGAACTCGTACACGCCGCCGCGGTTGGACGCCACCGCCGGACGCGACCGGTCCGACGGCAGATCCAGCTGATCCGGCAGCCCGGCCAGGGAGTCGGACCAGAACGCGACCTGCTGGGCGATCAGCGAGGCTGGATCGCCCTCGGAGCCCAGCGTCTCGCGCTGCCACAGCGCGTAATCGGCGTACTGCACCGGCAGCGGCGCCCACGCGGGCGCCTCGCCGCGCGAACGCGCCGAGTAGGCCACCATCACGTCGCGTGCCAGCGGGCGCACCGACCAGCCGTCGCCGGAGATGTGGTGCACCACGAACACCAGCACGTGGGTGTCGGGCTGCGAGCCGTCCATCGAGCCCGCGATGCGGAACAGCGCGGCGCGCACCGGCACCTCGGCGGTGACGTCGAAGCCGGTCAGCACCAGTTCGCTGATCCGCTCGGAGATCTCGGCCTCGGACACCTCGATCGGGGTGAGATCGACCGCGCTGTGCCCGACGGGCAGCACGACCTGCACGCCCTGGCCGTCGGCGGTCTCCGGGTAGACGGTGCGCAACACCTCGTGCCGGTCGACCACGTCGGCCACGGCCTGGCGCAGCGCCTCGGTGTCCAGAGTTCCGGTGAGCCGGACCGCGAGCGGGATGTTGTTCACCGCGGTCTGGTTGTCGAACCGGTTCAGGAACCACATGCGCTGCTGGGCCAGCGACAGCGGGATCTTCGACGGGCGCGGGCCCGCGGCGAGTTCCCGGCGGCGGCCGGTGCCCTGGTGCGCCTCCACCCGCACGGCCAACGCCGCCACGGTCGGCGCCTCGAACAGCGTGCGGACCGGGATCCTGGTGTCCAGCGCGGCGCCGAGTCGGGCCACCACCTGGGTGGCGATCAGCGAGTTGCCGCCCAGGTCGAAGAAGTCGTCGTCCAAGCCGACCGCGCGTTCCGCCTGTGCCAAGCCGAGCACCTCGGCGAAGACATCGGCGACGATCTCCTCCACCGGCGTGGACGGCGCGCGGAACTCCCGCGCCTCGAAGACCGGCTCGGGCAGCGCGCGGCGATCCAGCTTGCCGTTCGGGTTCAACGGCATGGCGTCGAGCACCACGATCGCGGCGGGCACCATGTAGGACGGCAGCTGCGCGGACAGATGCGCGCGCAACGCCTCGACGTCCACCGTCGCGCCGTTCGCCGGCACCACATAACCCACCAGCTGGTCGCCGGTGCGCGCGTCCGAACGCACCAGCGCGACCGACTGCGCGACCGATTCGTGCGCCGTCAACGCGGTCTCGATCTCGCCGAGCTCGATGCGCAGACCACGCAGTTTCACCTGGAAGTCGGTGCGGCCCAGGTACTCGATGGCGCCGGTGTCGTCCCGGCGCACCAAGTCGCCGGTGCGGTACATCCGAGCGCCGGGCGCGCCGTACGGGTTGGCCACGAAGCGATCGGCGGTCAGGTCCGTGCGACCGAAGTAGCCGCGCGCCAACTGATCGCCCGCGAGGTACAGCTCACCCGCGACGTTCGAAGGCACCGGGTGCAGACGCGAATCCAGCACGTACGCCTGCGCGTTCCACACCGGCAGGCCGATCGGCACCGCCCCGTCCACCTGCTCGGCTACAGGTGCGTGCGTGGCGTGCACGGTGAACTCGGTAGGTCCGTACAGGTTGTACAGCGCGGCGTCGCTCACGCGGCGGATCGCCACCACCGCGTCGGCTGTGAACGCCTCACCGGCGACGAACAGCGTGCGCAGCGAGGCGAGCGCGTCGGCGTCGGCCGGGTCGATCCAGGCCGCGAAGACGCTCAGCATCGACGGCACGAACGAGGTCATCGTGACCCGCTCGGCCGCGATCACCTCGGCCAGGTACTGCGGGTCGCGGTGCCCGTCCGGGCTCGCCACCACGATCCGGCCGCCGGTGCTCAGCGGGCCGAACAGCTCCCACACCGACACGTCGAAGGTGGCGGGGGTCTTGAACAGCACCACGTCGTCGGCGTCGATGCCGTATTCGCCGGTGATCCAGCGGATCTGGTTGACGACCGCGGCGTGCGGCACGGCGACGCCCTTGGGGCGGCCGGTGGAGCCGGAGGTGAAGATCACGTACGCCGGGTGCTGCGGGCGCAGCGGCGCGATGCGCTCGGCGTCGGTGACCGGGTCGTCCGCGTAACCGGACAACTCCAGCTCGTCGATGCGCAGCGTCGCGCGGCCCGCGCCGTCGAACGCGTCGCGCGCGGTGGTCAGCACGCAGACCGGGTCGGCCGAGTCGAGCACGTAGTGCACGCGGTCGGCGGGCTGGTCGAGATCCAGCGGCACGTAGCCGCCACCCGCCGCCTGCACCGCGTAAGCGGCCACGACCAGGTCCACCGAGCGGCGCAGGCCCAGGGCGACCAGCGTCTCAGGACCCACACCGGCTTCGATGAGTCGACGCGCCAATCGCCGCACGCGCGCGGCGAATTCGGCGTAGGTGAGCTGCGTCCCGGTGGCCGGATCGATCACCGCGACCGCGTCCGGCGTCGCCGCGGCCTGCGCGGCGAACTCCTCGACCAGCGTGCTCGCCGGGCCGAGGTCGCGGGCGGTGTCGTTCCAGCCGCGCAGCGCCTGTTCGGTCTCCGGCTCGTCCAGCAGTGTGAGATCGCCGATGGGGCGGTCCGGCTCGGCGGCGACGGCCTTCAGCAACCGGCCGAAGCGCCGCCCGAACTCGGCCATGGTGGCCGGGTCGAACAGGTCGGTGGCGTAGATCAGCTCGGCCGCGATGCCCGCGGGGTTCGCGCCCGCGGAATTCTCGGCGTCGCGTTCGGACAGCACCAGTTGCAGGTCGAACTTGGCGACGTCGATCGGCAATTCGACACCGCTCACCGTCAGACCGGGCAGCTCCAGGCTGTTCTGGCCGGTGTTCTGGAACGACAGCATCACCTGGAACAACGGGTGCCGCGCCTGCGAGCGCGCCGGGTTCAGGATCTCCACCAGCCGCTCGAACGGCAGGTCCGCGTGCCCGAACGCGGCGATGTCGGTGGCGCGCACCGCACGCAGCAACTCGGTGAACGTCGCACCGGACTGGACCGGGGTCCGCAACACGAGAGTGTTGACGAACATGCCGATCAGGTCATCGAGCGCGCGCTCGCCACGTCCGGCGACCGGAGTGCCGATCGCGATGTCGTCCTCGCCGGACAGCCGCGACAGCAGCACGGCCAGCGCGGTGTGCGCGACCATGAACAGCGTCGCGCCCCTGGTGCGGGCCAGCTCGGTCAGCTGAGCGTGGGTCTGCGCGTCGATCTCGAAGACGTGCGTGGCGCCGCGACCGGAGGCGACCGCGGGACGCGGCCGATCCGACGGCAGATCCAGCTGCTCGGGCAGCCCGCGCAGCGAGTCCGACCAGAACGAGATCTGCTCGGCGATCACCGAAGCCGGATCGTCCTCGGCGCCGAGCACCTGACGCTGCCACAGCGCGAAGTCGGCGTACTGGACCTCCAGCGGACGCCAGGCGGGCTCGCCGCCGTCGACGCGGGCGCCGTAGGCGGTCATCACGTCGCGGGTCAGCGGGCCCATGGAGAAACCGTCGGCCGAGATGTGGTGCACCACCAGGGCGAGCACGTGCTCGGTGGGACTGATCTCGAACAGCCTGGCGCGGAAGGGCACCTCGGCGGTGACGTCGAAGGCCGTGCCGATCAGCCGCGAAAGCCGCTCGGGCAGTTCGGCTTCGGTGACGTCGACCGGCGTCAGGTCCGGGATGACCTTGGCCGTGGCCACGATCTGCTGCCGCGCCGCGCCGTCCACCTCGGGGTAGAAGGTGCGCAGCGACTCGTGGCGGGCCAGCACGTCGGCGACGGCGATCTGCAACGCCTGCCGGTCCAGCAGGCCCGACAGCCGCACCGCGGCCGGGATGTTGTCCACCGCCGAGTCGGGATCGAAGCGGTTGAGGAACCACATGCGCTGCTGGGCCAGCGACAGCGGCACCAGCTCCGGCCGCTGCTGCGGCGCCAGCGGCGCACGACCGCCCACACCCGCCTTGGTCTCCGCGCGCGCCGCCAAAGCGACCACGGTGGAGGCCTCGAACAGCTCACGCACGCCGAGGTCGGTGTCCAGCGCCGCCGACAGCCGGGCGGCGACCTGGGTGGCCGACAGCGAGTTGCCGCCGAGGGCGAAGAAGTCGTCATCCAGACCCACCCGCTCGAGGCCGAGCACGTCGGCGAAGGTGGCGGCGACGATCTCCTCGACCGGCGTGGTCGGCGCGCGGAACACCGCGGCCTCGAACACCGGCGCGGGCAGCGCCTTGCGGTCCAGCTTGCCCGAAGCGTTGAGCGGGAACTCCTCCAGCGCCATCACGATCGACGGCACCATGTACGCGGGCAGCTGCCGACCGAGGTCCTCGCGCACCAGGTCGGTGTCCAGCGCGGCGTCCGGCGCGGGGATGACGTACGCGACGAGCTGATCGCCCGCGTGCGCGTCGGAGCGCACCACGACGACGGCTTGCGCGATTTCCTGCAGGCCGGTCAGCGCCTGCTCGATCTCCCCGAGTTCGATACGCAGACCACGCAGTTTCACCTGGAAGTCGGTGCGGCCCAGGTACTCCAGCTCGCCGTGTTCGGTCCACGCCACCAGGTCGCCGGTGCGGTACATCCGCGCGCCGGGCTCCCCGTACGGGTTGGCGACGAACCGGTCACTCGTCAGATCCGGGCGCGCGACGTAACCCCGCGCCAGCTGAACACCCGCGAGGTACAGCTCACCCGCGACACCAACGGGGACCGGACGCAAGCGCGCGTCCAGCACGAACACCTGCGTGTTGAACACCGGAGCACCGATCGGCACCGTCTCGGTGTCGGCGTCGACGACCTCGTGGAAGGTGACGTCGACCGCCGCTTCGGTCGGGCCGTAGAGGTTGTGCAGCGCGGCGCCGGTCAGCTCGCGCAACCGGTGCGCGGGCTTGGGCGGCAACGCCTCACCCGAGGCGAACACCAGTCGCAGCGAATCGCACTGCGCGGCGGCGGCATCGGCGACGAATACCGCGAGCATCGAGGGCACGAAGTGGGTGACGGTCACCTTCTCGGCGCTGATGATCTCGGCGAGGTAGGCCGGGTCGCGATGACCGTCCGGCTTCGCCACGACCAGGCGGGCACCGATCTGCAACGGCCAGAAGAACTCCCACACCGACACATCGAAGGTCGCAGGAGTCTTCTGCAACACCACATCAGCGCCGGTCAACTGGTAGGCCGTCTGCATCCACACCAGGCGGTTGACGATCGCGGCATGCGAAACCGCCACACCCTTCGGACGACCCGTCGAACCCGACGTGAAGATCACATACGCGGTGTTCGACGGAAGCAGCGGCGCACGACGATCCGCGTCGGTGACCGGGGCCTCGGACAGACCCTTCAGATCGAGCAGATCGATGCGCACCTGCGCGGTGTCGATGTCCAGATCGCTACCGGAGGTCAGCACACACACCGGGTCGGCCGTGCCGAGGATGTATTCCGTGCGCTCGGCCGGGTGATCCGGGTCCAGCGGAACATACGAACCACCGGCCACGGCGACGGCGTACATGCCGACCACCAAATCGATCGAGCGCCGCATACCCAGCGCCACAAACGATTCCGCGTCCACACCGCGCGCGATCAGCCAGCGCGCCAGCTGGTTCACCCGCCAAGAGAACTCGGCGTAGGACAGACTTGTCCCCTCGAACGTGACCGCCGTCGCGTCCGGAGTGCGTTCGACCTGGTCGTAGAACATCGACACCAACGTCGCGCCGGTGTCCACCGGATGCGCGGTGTCGTTCCACCCGGACACCACGAGCTCGCGCTCGGCGGCATCCAGCAACTCGATGTCGCCGACCACCGCATCGGGTTCGGCGGTGATCGCGGTGAGCACCCGGACCAAGCGGTCGGCGATGCGGCGCACCGTCTGCTCGTCGAACAGGTCGCGCAGGTAGCCCGCGCGCACCCGCAGCCGCGAATCCAGCTGCGCGATCAGGGTCAGCGGGTAGTGCGTGGCGTCGGCCGCGTCCAGGCCGACCACGGCCATGCCGTCGATGTTCGCCGCCTGCGCTTGCAAGCCCGCGGCGTCGACCGGGTAGGACTCGAACACCACCAGGGTGTCGAACAGCCCGCCGACGCCCGCGACGGCCTGGATGTCGGCCAGGCCAACGTAGTGGTGGTCGAGCAGGTCGGCCTGCTCGCCCTGAGTGCGGACCAGCAGGTCGCGCACGGACTCCGACGGATCGAAACGCACCCGCACCGGCACGGTGTTGATGAACAAGCCGACCATCGCCTCCACGCCGGACAGCTGCGCGGGACGACCGGAGACGGTGGTGCCGAACAGCACGTCGTCGCGGCTGGTCATGCGGCCGACGAGGATGCCCCACGCCGTCTGCAGCACGGTGTTCGGGGTGACGCCCAGCGAGCCGGCCAGCGCGGTCAGCCGCGCGGTGGTCGCCTCGTCCAGGTCGAAGAAGTACTCGCCGGACAGCGAGGTGATCTCGCGACCGGCGTCCGGCCGCGCCAGCAGGGTCGGCTCGCCGACGCCGCGCAGCGCGTGCGCCCACGCGGCCAGCGACGCCGCCTGATCCTGCTGCCGGGTCCAGTCCAGGAAGTGCCGGTAGGACCGCACCGCGGGCAGCGCGGAGACGTCCGCGTGCGCGGCGTAGAGCACCAGCAGATCCCGCATGAGCAGCGGCATGGACCAGCCGTCGAGCAGGATGTGGTGGTTGGACACCACGAACTGCCAGCGGTCGGCCGCGACCTGGATCAGCGTGAAGCGGATCAGCGGCGGCGCGGCCAGGTCGAACCGGCTCATGCGATCGGCCTCGATCAGGTCGTCGGCCGCACCGGATTCGATCCGGTCGTGCTCGGCCCACGCCACCCGGACGCTGTCCAGCACGATCTGCACCGGGTTGCCGTCGTGGTCGCTGACGAACGCCGTGCGCAGGTTCTCGTAGCGGTCCACCAGAGCCTGTGCGGCCGAGCGCAACCGGGCGGCGTCCACCCGGCCGGTGAGCGTCAGCACCGCCTGGGCGGTGTACACGTCCACCGAGGTCGCCGCGAGGCGGGCGTGGAACAACAGACCGGCCTGCAACGCCGACAGCGGCCACACGTCGGCCAGCGCCGGGAAGCGCCGCTCCCAGACGTCGATATCGCGTTGCGTGCTGCGCACCAGCGCGAAGTCCGACGGTGTATGCCCGCCCGCGCCCGCCGAATTGGCGTGCCCCGCGACAGCTTCCAGCGCCGCGGTCCACAATTCGCCGAACTCGCGCACCTCGGCGGCCGACAGCAGGGTCGACGGGTAGCCGATGTTGGCGGTCAGCTTGTCGCCGACCACGATCGCGTTCACGTCCAGCGGCGCCATCGCGGGCATGTCCGCGTCGTAGGCCCCGCCCAGCGCGCCGAGTTCCGGCGCGGGGATCCAGCCGAAGCCGCGCAGCGACTCCGGCACGTCACCCTCGGAGACGCGGCCGAGGTAGTTGAAACTCACCTGGCCGGGCAGCTCACGCGGCAACTCGGCCGCGGTCTCGGTGTTCAGGTACCGCAGCAGGCCGTAGCCGATGCCCTTGTCGGGCACCGACAGCAACTGCTCCTTGACCGCCTTCACGGCCGCGCCCAGCGCGGGACCGCCGGTGAACGCGGCATCGACGTCGATGCCGGACAGGTCGAAGGCGACCGGGTAGATCGCGGTGAACCAGCCGACGGTGCGCGACAGATCCGCACCCGGCACCACGTCTTCCTCGCGGCCGTGACCCTCCAAGCGGATCAGCAGCGAATCCTCGCCGCGAGCGGCCACCCGCCGCGCCCGCCACTTGGCGGTGGCCAGCGCCAGCGCGGTCAGCAGGCCGTCGTTCACACCGCCGTGGAACAGCGCCGGAACCGTGGTGAGCAGGGCCTTGGTGACCTCGGCGGACACCTCGACCTGATGCTTCTCGATGACGCCCGAGGTGTCGAGAGCCGGATCCATCGCACGCTCGGTCAGCAGCGGATCGGCCGTACCGACCACCGAACGCCAGTAGTCCAGTTCGGCCACCCGCTCCGGGCTGACCGCTTCGCGCTCCAGCGCGTGCGCCCACGCCCGCATCGACGTGGCCGGGGCGACCAACTCGGGCGTCTGCCCGGCGGTGCGCTGCCCCCACGCGGCGACGAAGTCGGGCACCAGGATGCGCCAGGAGACGCCGTCCACCACCAAGTGGTGGGCGACGACGATCAGGCGTCCGGCGCGCTCGGCGGAATCCGGCTCGAGCCAGACGAACCGGATGACCACGCCCGCGGCCGGATCGAGCCGGTCCAGCGACTCGTCCAGTGCGGCCGAGGCGATCTCGACCAGGTCGGCGTCGGTGACGTTCGCGTCGAACTCGGTGCGATCGATCAGCGCGTCCACCGCGACCGTGCCCGGCGCGGCGGTCTCGACCACCCAGTCGTCGCCGTCGCGGCGCAGGCTCGCGCGCAGCATGTCGTGGCGATCGATGACCGCGCCGACCGTCGCGGCGATGCCCGCCCGGTCGATGCCGATCGGCAGTTCCAGCGCCAGCGTCTGATTGAACCGGCCGAACGAGCCGCGCCGCTCGGCCATGAACCGCACCACCGGCGTCAACGGCATAGCGCCGATGCCGCCGCCGGGCGGCTCGGCCAGCGTCGTCGCCGACGCCTCGGCCGCCTCGGTGGTCTCCGCGACCGACGCCAGACCCGCCACCGTGCGCTGCTCGAACACGTGCCGCGGCGTGAACACCACGCCGCGCGCCTTGGCCCGCGACACCAACTGGATGGAGACGATGCTGTCGCCGCCGAGCGCGAAGAAGGAGTCGTCCACGCCGACCCGCTCCACGCCGAGCACCTCGGCGAACACTTCCGCGATGGTCTGCTCGACCGGCGTGCGCGCCGCACGGAACACGACCTCGGTCGCGAACACGGGCTCCGGCAGCGCCTTACGGTCCAGCTTGCCCACCGGGGTGAGCGGCACATGGTCGATCACCATGATCGACGAGGGCACCATGTAGGCGGGCAGGCGCTCCTCGACGTGCGCGGTCAGCGCCGCGACGTCGATCGAATGACCTTGCGCGGCAACGACGTACGACACCAGCGACACGGCGCCCGCGGCGCTCTTGTGGCCCACGGTGACGGCGAAGTCGACGGTCTCGTGCGAGGCGAGCGCGGCGTCGATCTCGCCGAGTTCGATGCGGAAACCGCGCACCTTCACCTGGAAGTCGGAGCGGCCTACGTATTCGACAACTAGGGATTCGACTCCTCCAGCGGGCGCGGAGCCTGCGGAGTGCCCGACCCGGGTCCAGCGCACCACGTCGCCGGTGCGGTACATCCGCGCGCCGGGCACGTACGGGTTGGCGACGAACCGTTCCGCGGACAGGCCGGGGCGGGCGTGGTAGCCACGCGCCAGCTGGACGCCCGACAGATACAGCTCACCCGCGACACCCACCGGAACGGGCCTGAGCTGGGCGTCCAGGATCAGCGACTGCATGCCGCGGGTCGGGCCACCGATGGTGACCCGGTCGCCGGGCGCGAGCGCGTCGCTGATGTTGGTCATGATCGTGGTCTCGGTCGGGCCGTAACCGTTGTGGAAGCGGCGGCCCGAACCGTCCGGCGCGCCACCCCACTTGGTGACCAGATCGGCCGGCACGGCCTCGCCGCCCGCCACGATCACCCGCATGCCTGCCAGCGCGGCCGAATCCAGCGACGCGAGCACCGACGGGGTGATGAAGGCGTGCGTGACCCGCTCGGCGCGGATCAGCTCGGACAGTTCCTCGCCGCCGTACACGCCGGGCGGGCAGACCACCAGGGCGCCGCCGCGGCCGATCGCGAGCAGGAACTCCAGGATCGAGGCGTCGAAGCTGGGCGAGGCGAAATGCAGTGCGCGCGTGTCGGAGTCGACGTCGTAGCGGGCGTTCTGCTCGTCGCGGAAGTTCGCCAGACCGGCGTGGGTGACCACGACGCCCTTGGGTACGCCGGTGGAACCGGAGGTGTAGATGACGTAGGCGGGGTGCTCCGGCCGCACCGGGCGCACCCGATCGGCGTCGGTCACCGGGGCGCTGTCGAACCCGTCGAGATCCAGCTCGTCGAGCACCAGCCACTCGACCGATTCCGGCAGTTCGGCGCGCACCGAGGCCACGGTCAGGCCGATCGGGGAACCGGAGTCGGTGACCATGTGCGCGATGCGGTCGGCCGGATAGGCCGGGTCGATCGGCACGAACGCGGCACCGGACTTCGACACCGCCCACTCGGCGAAGTACGACTCGTCCGAGCGCGGCACGGCGACCGCCACCAGATCCTCGGTGCCGATACCGCGCTCGATCAGCAAGCGGGCCAAGCGGTTGGACCGCGCGTCCAGCTCGCCATAGGACACACTTCTCCCCTGGAACACCACGGCGGGCGCCTCGGGATCGATGGCGGCGGCCTCGGCGATCAGGTCCGGCAGCGTCCGCGCGGGCGTGGCGGGCGCGCCGGTGCGCGCGACCAGGTCGGCGCGCTCGGCGGCGTCGAGCACGTCGATCGCGCCGACGGCGACCGACGGATCGGCCGCCACCGCGGCGAGCACACGCTCCCAGCGATCCACGATGGCCGCGGCGGTCGACTCGTCGAACAGCTCGGTGGCGTAGGTGAGCGCCAAAGCCATGGCGCCGGAACCGGTTTCGCCGCGCTCGGCGAGGGTGAACTGCAGGTCGAAGCGCGCGACGTTCTCTTCCAGGTCCAGCGCCGACACCGAAAGCCCCGGCAGTTCCAGGGTGGTGCGCTCCAAGTTCTGGAACGCCAGCATCACCTGGAACAGCGGGTTGCGGGCCTGCGAGCGCTCCGGCGCGAGCAGTTCCACCAGCCGCTCGAACGGCACGTCGGCGTTGCCGTAGGCGTCCAGGTCGGTGCGGCGCACCCGGCCGAGCAGGTCGGCGAACGACTCGCCCGGCTCGATTCCCGTGCGCAACACCAGCGTGTTGACGAACATGCCGACCAGGTCGTCGAGCGCGGCCTCGCCGCGGCCCGCGACCGGGGTGCCGACCGCGACGTCGTCGCTGCCCGACAGCCGCGCCAGCAGCACCGCCAGCGCGCCGTGCATCACCATGAACAGCGACGCGCCGCGTTGCCGCGCGATCTCCTCGAGCGCGGCGACCAGTTCACCGGACAGCTCGCGGTGCAACGTCGCGCCGCGGTGCGAGGCGACGGCCGGACGCGGGCGGTCGGTGGGCAGGGCCAGTTCGTCGGGGATGTCGTCGAGCGCGTGCCGCCAGTAGGCGACCTGCTTCGCCAGCAGGGAGTCGGAATCGTCCTCGGACCCGAGGATCTCGCGCTGCCACACCGCGAAGTCGGCGTACTGCACCGCCAGCGGCGCCCAGCCGGGGGCGCTGCCGGTGCTGCGCGCGGTGTAGGCGGCCATCACGTCGCGGGTCAACGGTCCCATCGAGAAACCGTCGGCCGCGATGTGGTGCACCAC
Source organism: Nocardia sichangensis (assembly GCF_047200615.1). NCBI lineage: Bacteria > Bacillati > Actinomycetota > Actinomycetes > Mycobacteriales > Nocardiaceae > Nocardia > Nocardia sichangensis. The sequence continues at coordinate 333,456 of NZ_JBJZOK010000003.1, read as the reverse complement.
CACGACGAGCACATGCTCGTCCGGCCCGGCCGCGTACAGCCGGGTGCGCAGCGGAACCTGTTCGGCCACGTCGAATCCGGTGGTGACGAACTCGGTCACCGTCTCGATCAACCGCGCCGGGTCCACCGCCACGGGACGCAGATCCAGGGCGATGTCCTCGGCGGGCACGATCACCTGGACCGGGGTGCCGCCGTGCTCGGGGTAACGGGTGCGCAGCGATTCGTGCCTGCGCACCACATCGGCCACCGCCAGCCGCAGCGCTTCGACGTCCAGCGCGCCGGTGAGCCTGATGGCGATCGGCAGGTTGTAGGCCGCCGAGGAGGTGTCGTACTTGTTCAGGAACCACATGCGCTGCTGCGCGAACGACAGCGGCACCAGTTCGCCCGCCGCGCGCTCGCGGGCGACGAGCCGGGCGCGGGCCGCGCCGTCGGCGTGCGATTCCACCCGAGCGGCGAGCGCTTCCACCGTCGAGGCCTCGAACAGGGTGCGCACCGCGACCGTCGTCCCCAGCGCCGCGCCGATGCGGGCGACCACCCTGGTCGCGATCAGCGAGTTGCCGCCGAGGTCGAAGAAGTCGTCGTCCACGCCGACCCGCTCCAGGCCGAGCACGTCGGCGAACACCGCCGCCACGGTCTCCTGCACCGGCGTGACCGGCGCGCGGAACGCGCGCGAGGTCGCCGTCGGGGCGGGCAGCGCGCGACGGTCCAGCTTCCCGTTGACGGTCAGCGGGATCCATTCCAGCCGCACCACGGCCGAGGGCACCATGTAGGCGGGCAGTTGCGCGGCCGCGCCGTCGCGCACCGCGTCCAGCACGGGCTCGGCATCCGGCTCGGACACCACGTAGGCGACGATCCGCTGATCGCCGGGCTGGTCCTCACGCACGATGACCGCGGCTTGGGCGATGCCCGGCTGGGCGAGGATCGCGGACTCGATCTCGCCGAGTTCGATGCGGAAGCCGCGCACCTTCACCTGGTCGTCGGCGCGGCCCAGGTACTCGAGTTCACCGAAGCGGTTCCAGCGGGCGAGGTCGCCGGAGCGATACAGCCGCCCACCCGGCGTGCCGCCCATCGGGTCGGCGACGAAGCGGGTCGCCGACAGATCCGGGCGTCCGAGGTAGCCGCGCGCCAATTGCGGGCCCGCCACGTACATCTCGCCCGCGACGCCGACCGGCACCGGGCGCAGCCTGCTGTCGAGGACGTACACCCGCAGACCGGCGATGGCGCGGCCGACCACGCTGCCGGAGGCGGCGGCGATGGTCGCTGCGTCCAGCGCGCGATAGGACACGTGCACCGTGGTCTCGGTGATGCCGTACATGTTGACCAGCAGCGGCGCGGTGCCAGCCGTCGCGCCGGTGCCGTCGCCGTGGCGCGCCACCCAATCCGACAGCCTGCGCAGCTCCAGCGCCTCACCGCCGAACACCACATACCGCAGCGCCAGAGCGGCGGCGTCGGGCGCGGCGTTCCGGTCGGCCTCGGCCAGCTGGTAGAACGCCGACGGGGTCTGGTTGAGCACCGTGACCCGCTCGGCGCGCAGCAGTTCCAGGAACTGCTCCGGCGAGCGCGAGGTGTAGTAGTCGACCACCACGAGGGTGCCGCCGAACAGCAGCGGACCCCACAGCTCCCACACCGAGAAGTCGAAGGCGTAGCTGTGGAACAGCGTCCACACGTCGTCGGGTCCGAAACCGAAGTCGCGGTCGGTGTTCGCGAACAGCCGCACCACGTTGCGGTGCGCGACCGCGACGCCCTTCGGGCGGCCGGTCGAGCCGGAGGTGTAGATCACGTACGCGACGTTGTCCGGCGTGAGCGCGGAGTTGCGGTCGGCGTTGGTGATCGGGGCGTCGTCGGCGTCCTCGACGTTGCCGGTCTCCACCGCGAATCCGTCGAGCACGACCGACGGCAGCCCGGCGGGCACCTCGACCTGCACCGTGGAGTCGAGCACCACGCTGGTCGGCCGGGAGTCGGCGAGCACGTAGGCGATGCGCTCGGCCGGGTAGGTCGGGTCCACCGGCACGTAACCCGCGCCGGTCTTCACCACCGCCAGCAGCGCCACCACCAAATCCAGCGACCGCGGCAGGATCACCGCGACCAGCGTCTCCGGCCCCGCGCCGTCGCTGATCAGCCTGCGCGCCAGCACATTCGCGCGCCGGTCCAGCTCGGCGTAGGTCAGCGTCTCCACGCCGAAGCGGGCCGCGACGCGATGCGGATGCGCGGCCACAGCCGCGTCGAACAGCCCCACCAGGGTGATGTTCGGATCGGCGAAAAGCCCTGCGACGCTTTCGGAACCCGACGACACCCAGCGCTGCGAGACGTCCAGCCGCTCGCCCTCGCCGAGCAGATCGATATCGCCGATCGCCGCCCGAGGATCCTCGGCGACCCCGCGCAGGATGCGCACGAAACGATCCGCGAACGCGGCCACGGTCTCGGGATCGAACAGCTCGGTGGCGTAGTTCCACGACAGCGTCAACCCGCCGTCGGCGGCCTCGCCCACGGTGAGCTGCACGTCGAATTTCGCGGTGCCCGGATCGAACTCGACCGCGGCGACCTCGACGCCGCCGGGCAGCGCGACCGCACCGAGAGCGGCCGCCGAGGCCGCCTCGAAGGTCAGCGCGACCTGGAACAGCGGGTGGTGCGCCTGCGAGCGCGCCGGGCTGAGCACGTCCACCAGCCGCTCGAACGGCACGTCGGCGTTGGCGAAGGCGGCCAGGTCGGTGCGGCGCACCTGCTCGAGCAGCTCGTCGAAGCCTGCGCCCGGCTCGACCTGGCTGCGCAGCACGAGCGTGTTGACGAACATGCCGACCACGTCGTCGAGCGCGCGTTCACCGCGGCCCGCGATCGGCGTGCCGATCGCGACGTCGGTGCTGCCCGACAACCGGCCCGCCCACACCGCCAGCGCGGCGTGCACCACCATGAACAGCGTCACGCCGCGGGCGCGCGCCAGCTCGGCCAGCGCCTCGTGCACCTGCGCGTCGACCGAGAAGTTGTGCGTGCCACCGGCATTGGAGGCGATCTCCGGCCGGGGCCGGTCGGCGGGCAGCTCGATCTGGTCGGGCAGGTCACGCAACTGCTCGGTCCAGTAGGCGACCTGCCTGGCCGCGACGGAGTCGGCGTCGTCCTCGGCGCCGAGCACCTCGCGCTGCCACAGCGCGTAGTCGGCGTACTGCACCTCGAGCGGAGCCCAGGACGGCACCTCGCCGCGAGCGCGCTCGGTGTAGGCGAGCACGACATCGCGCAGCAACGGCCGCAGCGAGAAACCGTCCGCGCTGATGTGATGCAGCACCAGCACCGCGACGTGCTCAGTCGCCGACAGCGACAACAGGCTCGCCCGGAACGGGATCTCGGCGGTCACGTCGAAGCCGACGCTCGCCAGCTCCACGATCCGCGCGGGCAGCGCGTCCGCGGCGACGGGCTCGGCGACCAGTTCGAAGGCGACCTCGGCGACCGGCAGCACGCGCTGGTAACCGGTGCCCTCCACCTCGGGGTAGATCGTGCGCAGCGCCTCGTGGCGCGCGAGCACGTCGCCGATCGCCGCACCCAGCGCGTCGACGTCCAGCGCACCGCTCAGCCGCAGCGCCACCGGAATGTTGTTCACCGCGGTGCGGTTGTCGAACCGGTTGAGGAACCACATCCGCTGCTGAGCCAACGACAGCGGCACCAGCTCGGGACGCTCCCGCGCCACCAGCGGCGTCCGGCCGCCCTCGCCCGCGGCCGATTCCACCTTCGCGGCCAGTGCGACCACGGTCGACGCCTCGAACAGCGTGCGCACCGGCACCTGCGTAGTCAGCGCCTCACCCAGCCGCGCCGCCACCTGCGTGGCGACCAGCGAGTTACCGCCCAGCTCGAAGAAGTCGTCGTCCAGGCCGACCCGCTCCACGCCGAGCACCTCGGCGAAGGTCGCGGCCACGATCTCCTGCACCGGCGTGGCGGGCGCACGGAACACCTTGGCCTCGAACACCGGCTCCGGCAGCGCCCTGCGATCGAGCTTGCCGGAGGCGTTGAGCGGGAACTCGTCCAGCACCACATAGGCCGCGGGCACCATGTACCCCGGCAGCCGCGCGCCGAGTTCGGCCTTGACCGACTCGACGTCCACCACCCGGTCCGGGTCCGTCACCAGGTACGCGACCAGCTGGTCACCGGTCCGCTCGTCGGTGCGCACCACGACCACCGCCTGCGCCACCGACTCCAGCGCCGTCAGCGCCGACTCGATCTCGCCCAGCTCGATGCGCAGACCGCGCACCTTCACCTGGAAGTCGGTGCGGCCCAAATACTCCAGCTCGCCCTTGTCGGTCCAGGCCACCAGGTCGCCGGTGCGGTACATCCGCTCGGCAGTGCCGAACGGGTTGGCCACGAAGCGCTCGGTGGTCAGATCGGGGCGGCCCACATAGCCGTGCGCCAGCTGCGCGCCCGCGAGGTACAGCTCGCCGGGCACGCCGACCGGAACCGGCCGCAGCCGCGAATCCAGCACGTACACCTGCGTGTTGAACACCGGAGCGCCGATCGGCACCGACACCGTGTCGGCCTCGGTCACCTCGTGGAAGGTGACGTCGACCGCGGCCTCGGTCGGGCCGTACAGGTTGTGCAGCCGCGCGCCGGTCAGCTCGCGCAACTTCTGCGCGGTCACCGCGGGCAGCGCCTCACCGGACGCGAAAACGTTGCGCAGGCTCGTGCATTCGGCCGCGCGCTCCTCGGCGACGAACACCGACAGCATCGACGGCACGAAGTGCACCGTGGTGACCTGCTCGTCGACGATCAGCCGCGCCAGGTACGCGGGATCGCGATGACCGTCCGGCTTCGCCACCACCAGGCGCGCGCCGACCTGCAACGGCCAGAAGAACTCCCACACCGACACGTCGAACGTCGCGGGCGTCTTCTGCAACACCACGTCGTAGGCCGCCAAGCCGTATTCGGCGTGCATCCACACCAGACGGTTGACGATCGCGGCGTGCGAGACCGCCACACCCTTCGGGCGGCCGGTCGAACCGGACGTGAAGATCACGTACGCGGTGTTGGCCGGACGCAGCGGCTTGTGCCGGTCGGCGTCGGTCAGCGGCCCGTCGGAGAACTCCGACAGGTCGAGCTGATCGATGCGTACCTGCCGGGAAACCGTGGTCTCCAGGTCCGAACCGGAGGTCAGCACGCACACCGGGCGCGCGGTCTCCAGGATGTAGTCGATGCGCTCGGCCGGATGGTCCGGATCCAGCGGCACGTACGCGCCGCCCGCGGCGTTCACCGCGTACATGCCGACCACCAGGTCGATCGAGCGGCGCATGCCCAGTGCCACATACGATTCCGGGCCGACGCCGTTGACCTTGAGCCAGCGCGCCAGTTGGTGCACCCGGCGGGCGAACTCGGCGTAGGACAGACTCGTCCCCTCGAACGTCACCGCGGGACTGTCCGGAGTGCGCGCGACCTGCGCCTCGAACAGCGAGACCAGGGTCGCGGCGGCGTCGCCGACCGGCGAGGTGAGCGCGGCGTCGACCGGGAATTCGGTGGCGTTCCAGCGCTCGATCACCAAGGCCCGCTCGGCGTCGTCGAGCAGGTCGATGTCGCCGACGGTGACCGACGGATCGGCGGCGATGCCGTGCAGCACGCGCACGAACCGCTCGGCGAACGTCCCGGCGAAAACGCCGTCGAACAGGTCGGTGGCATAGACGAGTTCGGCGTCCATCGCCGTCTCGGCCCCGGGGACCTCGCTGAGTGTGAGCTGCAGGTCGAACTTCGCCGTCGGCTGGTCGATGCCCAGCTCGGAGACGGTGAGACCGGGCAGTTCCAGCGCGGTGCGGCCGAGGTTCTGGAACGACAGCATCACCTGGAACAGCGGATGCCGCGCCTGCGAACGCGCCGGGTTGAGCACCTCGACCAGCCGCTCGAACGGCACGTCCGCGTGCGCGAACGCCTGCAGGTCGCGTTCGCGGACCCGGGCGAGCAGATCGGCGAACGGCTCGGCGGTGTCCACCTCGGCGCGCAACACCAAGGTGTTGACGAACATGCCGACCAGATCGTCGAGCGCCTGCTCGCCACGACCGGCGACCGGGATGCCGATGGCGATGTCCTCGGAGCCGCTCAACCGCGCCAGCAGCGCGGCGAAGGCGCCGTGCACCACCATGAACAGCGTGCTGCCGTGCGTCTGCGCGACCCGGTTCAGGTCTTCGATCAGCTCGCCCGGCACCCGGAACCGATAGGTGCCCGCGCCGTAGGAGGCGACCGCGGGCCGCGGACGACCGGCCAGGCGCAGTTCATCGGGCAGCCCGGCCAGCGTCTCGCGCCAGTAGTCGAGCTGCTCGGAGATCAGCGAGGTCGGGTCGTCCTCGGAGCCGAGCGTGTCGCGCTGCCACAGCGCGAAGTCCACGTACTGCACCGCCAGCGGCGGCCAGCCCGGCTCAGCCGCCGAGGTCCGCGCCACGTAAGCGGTCATCAGGTCGCGCACCAGCGGACGCATGGAGAAGCCATCCGCGGCGATGTGGTGCACCACCACGACCAGCACGTAGTCGTCCGGGGCGAGCCGGTAGGCGCGCAGGCGCACCGGCGGCTGGGTGGTCACGTCGAAGCCGCGCTCGACGAACTCGTAGAGGACGCCGAGCAATTGCCCCTCGGCCACCTCGACCACGTCCAGCTCGGGAATCGCCCTGGTGGCGTTCAACACCCGCTGGTAGGCCACGCCGTCGCGAGACGGGTAGATGGTGCGCAGCGATTCGTGCCGTCCGACCACGTCGGCGACCGCGCCGCGCAGCGCGTCCAGATCCAGCGCGCCTTCCAGCCGCACCGCGGCCGGGATGTTGTAGGTGGCGGAGGCCGCGCCTGATGTGGTCGCTGCGCTCCCGATGTCGAAGCGGTTGAGGAACCACATGCGCTGCTGCGCCAGCGACAGCGGCGGGTGCTCGGGACGCACCTGTGCCGTGAGCGCCTGGCGCGCACCGCTTCCCGCGTGCGACTCGATCCGCGCGGCGAGCGCGCCCACGGTCGGGGCCTCGAACAGCACGCGCACGCCGACCTCGGTGTTCAGCGCGGCGCTGACGCGGGCGGTCACCTGGGTGGCGACCAGCGAGTTGCCGCCGAGCTCGAAGAAGTCGTCGTCCACGCCGACGCGCGGCACGCCGAGCAGGTCGGCGAAGATCTCCGCGACGATCTCCTCGATCGGAGTCGAGGGCGCGCGGAACACCCTGGCCTCGAACACCGGAGCGGGCAGCGCCCTGCGGTCCAGCTTGCCGGAGGCGTTCACCGGGAAGGCGTCCAGCACGACCAGCGCGGCCGGGACCATGTAGCCCGGCAGCGCCGCGGCCAGCGCGGACTTCACCTCGTCGATGTCCACAGCCACATACGGTTCGCAGACCAGGTAGCCCACCAGCTGATCGCCCGCGTGCGCGTCGGAGCGCAGCACGACCACCGATTGCGCGATACCCGGCTGCGCCAGCAGCGCGGCCTCGATCTCGCCCAGCTCGATACGCAGACCGCGCAGCTTCACCTGGAAGTCGGTGCGGCCCAGGTAATCCAGTTCGCCGTCCGGCGTCCAGGCCACCAAGTCACCGGTGCGGTACATCCGCTCCCCCGGCGCGCCGTACGGGTTGGCCACGAACCGGTCGGCGGTCAGGTCCGAGCGGCCCAGGTAGCCGAGCGCCAGCTGATCGCCCGCGAGATACAGCTCACCCGCGACACCCGGCGCGACCGGGTGCAGGCGGCTGTCCAGCACGAAGACGCGGGTGTTCCACACCGGGCGTCCGATCGGCACCGACACCGTATCGGCCTCGGTCGCCTCGTGGTAGGTCACGTCGACGGCGGCCTCGGTCGGGCCGTACAAGTTGTGCAGCCGCGCGCCGGTCAGCTCGCGCAGACGCTGCGCCGTCTGCGCGGGCAGCGCCTCACCGGAGGCGAAGACCTGCCGCAGCCGCGGCGCGGGCAGTCCGTCGCCGTTCTCGTTGCCGAGCGTGGAGACGAAGACCGAGAGCATCGACGGCACGAAATGCGCCGTGGTGATCTGCTTCTCGGCGATGATCTGGGACAGGTACACCGGGTCGCGGTGCCCCTCCGGGCGCGCCACGACCAGCCTGGCCCCGGTCTGCAACGGCCAGAAGAACTCCCACACCGACACGTCGAACGTGGCGGGCGTCTTCTGCAACACCGCGTCATCGCGACCGATCGGGTACTCGTGCTGCATCCACAGCAACCGGTTCACGATCGCTTCGTGGCTGACCGCAACACCCTTCGGGCGTCCGGTCGAACCGGACGTGAAGATGACGTACGCGGTGTTCTCCGGCCGCAGCGGGCGCGTGCGCTCGGCATCCGTGATCGGCGCGCCGCTGGTCTCGGCGAAACCGGGCACGCCCTCGATGCCTTCCACCGACAGCGCGGTCACCGCGGGCTGCGGGTCCAGGCCGAATCCGTCCGCCGAGCGGTACAGGATCATCCGCGGGCGGGCGGTCTCGATGATGTAGTTGATCCGGTCGGCGGGCTGATCCGGGTCCAGCGGCACGTAAGCCGCGCCGGTCTGCACCACCGCGTACATCGCGACGACCAGTTCGGTGGAACGCCGCAGCGCCAGCGCCACCAGCGATTCCGGGCCCACGCCCGCGCCGATGAGCTGGCGGGCGATGCGGTTGGCCCGCTCCTGGAACTGGCGGTAGGTCAGCCGCTCGCCTTCGAAGTCCAGCGCGATCGCGTCCGGCGTCGCCGCCGCCTGCGCGTCGAACAGCGAGACCAGCGTCGCGACCTGGTCCACCGGATGTCCGGTGTCGTTCCAATCGATCAGCACCCTGGCGCGTTCCTCGGACGCGAGCAGGTCGATGTCGCCGATCGGGACGTCCGGGTCGGCGGTCACGGCCGCGAGGATGCGGTCCAGGCGCCGGGCGAACGCCGCGACCGTCGGCTCGTCGAAAAGATCCAGGGCGTAGGAGAATTCGGCCGACATGCCCGCCGAATCGCCGTGGTCGTCCTGCGTCTCCGACAGGGTCAGCTGCAGGTCGAACTTGGCCAGCCGGGCGTCGTAGTCGATGCCGTTGACCGAGAGACCGGGCAGTTCCAAGCTGGCCTGCCGGGTGTTCTGGAAGGTCAGCATCACCTGGAACAGCGGATGCCGCGCCTGCGAACGCGCCGGGTTGAGCACCTCGACCAGGCGCTCGAACGGTACGTCCGCGTGCGCGAAGGCGTGCAGGTCGGTCTCGCGGGAGCGGGCGAGCAGGTCGGCGAAGCTCATCGCGCCGTCCACCTCGGTGCGCAGCACCAGGGTGTTGACGAACATGCCGATCAGGTCGTCCAGCGCGGCTTCACCGCGACCGGCGACCGGGGTGCCGATGGCGATGTCGCTGGTGCCGCTGGCGCGGGCGAGCAGGACCGCCAGCGCGCTGTGCAGCACCATGAACAGCGACGCGTTGTGCCTGCGGCCCAGCTCGATCAGGGCGCGCTGGGTCTCGCCGGAGATCACGAACGGATAGGTGCCGCCGCGGTAGGAGGCGACGGCCGGGCGCGGCCGGTCCGACGGCAGCGTCAATTCGTCGGGCAGATCGGCCAGTTCGCGCGTCCAGTACCGGATCTGGTTGGCGATCAGCGAACTCGGGTCGTCCTCGGAGCCGAGCACCTCGCGCTGCCACAGCGCGTAGTCGGCGTACTGCACCGGCAGCGCCGACCACGCGGGCGCCTCCCACGACGTGCGGGCGGCGTAGGCCACCATCACGTCACGGGCCAGCGGGCCCATCGACCAGCCGTCGGCCGAGATGTGGTGCACCACCATGCCCAGCACGTACTCGGTCTCGCTGATCTCGAACAGCCGGGCGTGCAGCGGCACTTCGCTGGTCACGTCGAACGCCATCGACGCCAGCTCGACCAGGTGATCGATCAGGTTGTGCTCGGTCACCCGCACCGGGGTCAGGTCCGGCACGATCTGCGCCGCGTCCAGCACCACCTGCACGGGGCCGGTTTTGGTCTCTGGGAACACCGTCCGCAGCGACTCGTGCCGATCGATCACGTCGATGACCGCGACCTGCAACGCGGCGATGTCCAGATCGCCGGACAACCGGATCGCGACCGGGATGTTGTTGACCGCCGAGGAGGTGTCGAAACGGTTGAGGAACCACATGCGCTGCTGCGCCAGCGACAACGGCACCTGCTCCGGACGGTGCCGGGCCACCAGCGCCTTGCGCGCGCCGTCCCCGGCGTGCGACTCCACCCGCGCGGCCAGCGCCGCGACCGTGGACGCCTCGAACAGCATGCGCACCGGCACCCTGGTGTCCAGCGCGATGCCGAGGCGGGAGGCCACCTGGGTGGCGATCAGCGAGTTGCCGCCCAGCTCGAAGAAGTCGTCGTCCACGCCGACGCGGGAGATACCGAGTACCTCACCGAAGATCTGCGCGACGATCTCCTCGATCGGCGTGGTCGGGGCGCGGAATTCGCGCACCTCGAACACCGGCGCGGGCAGCGCCTTGCGGTCCAGCTTGCCGGAGGCGTTCAGCGGGAACGCCTCGAGCACCACGATCGCCGAGGGCACCATGTACGCGGGCAGCGTGCGGTGCAGCGCGTTCTTGATGCTGTCCAGGTCGACGGGACCGCCGCCGGTGACCACGTAGGCGACCAGCTGGTCGCCCGCGACGGTGTCCATGACCAGCACCACGGCCTGGGTGACGGCCGGATGGTCGAGCAGGGCGGTCTCGATCTCGCCGAGCTCGATGCGCTGACCGCGGAACTTCACCTGGAAGTCGGTGCGGCCGATGTACTCCAGTACGCCCGCGCTGCCCACCTCCGGATCGCGCGGACGCACCCAGCGCACCAGGTCGCCGGTGCGGTACAGGCGGGAGCCGGGCGGGCCGAACGGGTCGGCGACGAAGCGCTCGGCGGACAGGTCGGGACGGCCGTGGTAGCCGCGGGCGGTCTGCACGCCGCCCAGGTACAGCTCGCCGGGCACGCCGACCGGAACCGGGGCGAGGCCCTCGTCCAGCACGTAGCTCTGCGCGTTCCACACCGGGCGGCCGATCGGCACCGACGTGGGCGCGACCTCGTTGAGCTGCCAGGCGGTGGCGTGCACGGTGAACTCGGTCGGGCCGTACAGGTTGTGCACCGCGGCGGTGGAGAACTGCCGGAACGCGGTGACGGTCGCGGGCGGCAGCGCCTCACCGGCGACCAGAACCGCGCGCAGCGAGGCGCATTCGGCGGTGTCGGCGGACCCGGCGAACACCGACAGCATGGACGGCACGAACGAGGTCATGGTGACCCGGTGCCGTCCGATGATCTCCGACAAGTAGATCGGATCGCGGTGGCCGTCCGGCGCGGCGATCAGCATGCGGGCGCCGACGGCCAGCGTGCCGAACAGCTCCCACACCGACACGTCGAAGGTGACCGGCGTCTTCTGCAGGATCACGTCGGCCGGGCCGATCCGGTATTCGGCGGTGATCCAGGCGATCTGGTTGACCACCGACGCGTGGCTGACCGCGACGCCCTTGGGGCGGCCGGTGGAGCCGGAGGTGTAGAGCACGTATGCGGTGTTCGCGGCGCGCAGCGGGGCGCGGCGCTCGGCGTCGGTGACGGGCTCGTCGCCGAATCCGCTCAGGTCCAGGGTGTCCAGCGTCAGCACCGGGATGTCGGCGGCGGTGACGTTGTCGCCGGTGGTGGTGAGCACGCACACCGGAGACGAGCTGTCGAGTACGTATTCGGTGCGCTCGGCCGGGTGGTCGGGGTCGATCGGCACGTAGCCGCCACCGGCGGTCAGCGTGGCGTAGATCGCCACCAGCATGTCCACCGAGCGGCGGATGCCGACCGCGACCAACGTCTCCGGGCCGACGCCCGCGTCGATCAGCTTGCGCGCCAAGCGGTTCACCCGCGCGGCGAACTCGGCGTAGGTCAGCTCGATCGGCGCGCCGAACTCCTCCGCGCCGCGCGTGCCGCCGTCGAACAGGACGGCCGGGTCGTCCGGCCTGCCCCGCACCTGCTCTTCGAACAGCTCGAGCACGGTGGCGGCGGGGACGTCGTGCCCGGTGTGGTTCCACTCGGTCAGCACCCGGGCGCGCTCGGCCTCGTCGAGGATCTCGATGTCGCGCACCGTGGTTCCCGGCGCGGCGACGGCGGCTTCCAGCACGCGCAGGTAGCGGCGGCCGAACTCGGCGACGGTGGGCGCGTCGAACAGGTCGGTGGCGAAGGAGATGACCGCGCCCATGCCTGCGGGCTCACCGTTCGCGCCGCGTTCCTCGGTGACCGTCCATTGCAGGTCGAACTTGGCGATGTCGACCTCGAGCTCGTCGGCGGTGACCGAGAGCCCGGGCAGTTCCAGGGTCGCGTGCGACATCTCCTGGAACGACAGCATCACCTGGAACAGCGGGTGCCGCGCCTGCGAGCGGGTCGGGTTGAGCACCTCGACCAGCCGCTCGAACGGCACGTCCGCGAACGCGAACGCGGCGAGATCGGTTTCCCTGGTGCGGCCGAGGAATTCGGCGAACGACTCGCTGCCGTCCACTTCCGAACGCAGCACGAGGGTGTTGACGAACATGCCGATCAGGTCGTCGAGCGCTTGCTCGCCGCGCCCGGCCACCGGGGTGCCGATCGCGATGTCGCTGGTGCCGGACAACCGGGCCAGCAGCACGGCCAGCGAGGCGTGCATGACCATGAAGAGGCTGACGCCCTGCGCGCGGGCCAGCGCGACCAGCCGCCGGTGCAACTCGGCGTCGATGTCGAAACTCACCCGGCTGCCGTGGAAGCTCTGCACCGGCGGGCGCGGGCGGTCCGCGGGCAGGTCGAGCTGATCCGGCAGGCCCGCCAATGCCCTGCGCCAATAGGCGATCTCGCGCGCCGCCATGGACGCGGGATCGGATTCCGCGCCGAGCAGCTCCCGCTGCCACACGCTGAAGTCCTGGTACTGCACCGGCAGCGGCGCCCAGCTCGGCGCCTCGCCCGCGCTGCGGGACAGGTAGGCGGCGGCCACGTCGCGCGCCAGCGGGCCGAAGGAGAAGCCGTCGGCCGCGATGTGGTGCACGACGAACGCCAGCGCGTAGTCCGCCGCGCCGTTGCCACGCCCGCCGGTGACCGCGAAGACCCGCACCCGGATCGGCAGCTCGGTCGAGACGTCGAAGCCGCGCGCGGCGAATTCGGCCAGCGCGCCGTGCAGTTCGGCCTCGTCGATCGGCTGCACCTCGATGCCGAGATCGACCTGGTCGACCGGGAGCACCTGCTGGTAGCCGCCGTCGCCGGACTCGGGGAAGATCGTGCGCAGCGACTGCTGCCGCTCGACCACGTCCAGCAGCGCCGACTGCAACGCTTCCAGGTCCACCTGGCCGCGCAACCGCACCACGAACGGCAGGTTATAGGTCGGCACGGTCGGGTCGAACTGGTTGATGAACCACATACGCTGCTGTGCCAGCGACAGCGGCACCCGCTCCGGCAGCTGCTGGGCCACCAGCGGCGGACGCGATTCGCCCACGGGCACGGCGTTTTCCGCGCGCGCGGCGATACCGGCGACGGTCGGGGTCTCGAACAGCGCGCGCACCCCGATCTGGGTGCCGAACGCGGCGCCGATGCGCGCCACCACCTGGGTGGCGACCAGCGAGTTGCCGCCCAGGTCGAAGAAGTTGTCGTCGATGCCGACGCGGTCCTGGCTGAGCACGTCGGCGAAGATGCCCGCCACGATCTGCTCGGCCTGGGTGCGCGGCGCGCGGAAGTCGCCGGCGTCGGCGCTGAACACCGGCTCCGGCAGCGCCTTGCGGTCCAGCTTGCCGCTGGTGTTGAGCGGGAAGGCGTCCAGCACCATGATCGACGCGGGCACCATGTAGCTGGGCAGCTGCTCGGCGGCGAACCTGGTCAGCTCCACCGGTTCCACGCTGTGACCGGGAGCGGGCACGACGTAGGCCACCAGCTGCTGACCGGTCGCGGTGTCCACCACCAGCACGACGGCCTGGCTGACCGCGGGGTGGGCGAGCAGATCGGTCTCGATCTCCCCCAGCTCGATGCGCTGGCCGCGGAACTTCACCTGGAAGTCGGTGCGGCCGATGTATTCCAGCGTGCCCGCTTCGTTCCAGCGCACCAGGTCGCCGGTGCGGTACATCCGCTCGCCCGTGCTCGACAGCGGGTTCGCGACGAAGCGATCCGAGGTCAAGTCGGGACGGCCGCGGTAGCCGCGGGCGAGCTGACGCCCGCCCAGGTACAGCTCACCGGGCGCGCCGATCGCGGCCGGGCGCAACCGCGAATCCAGCACGTAGACCTGGACGTTCCACTCCGGGATACCGATCGGCACGGTCACCGTGTCGGCGGCCGTCGCCTCCCAGTAGGTCACCGAGACCGCGGCCTCGGTCGGGCCGTACAGGTTGTGCAGCCCCGCGTCGGTGATGGCGCGGAAGCCGGCCGCGGTCTCCGGCGGCAACGCCTCGCCGATCACGAAAACCGCCCGCAGCGTCGCGCATTGGGCCTGCGTAGCGTGCGCGACGAAGACTGTCAGCATGGACGGGACGAAGTCGGTCACGGTGACCCCGTGCCGGGCGATCATCTCCGCCACGTACAGCGGGTCGCGGTGCCCGTCCGGCGACGCGATGACCAGCTTCGCGCCCACCATCAGCGGCAGGAAGTAACCCCACAGCGACACGTCGAACGTGGTCGCCGTCTTCTGCAGGTACACGTCTTGCGCGGTCAGCCGGTACTCGTCGAGCATCCACAGCTGCTGATTGACGATCGCGTGGTGGGTGACCGCGACGCCCTTGGGGCGGCCGGTCGAACCCGAGGTGTAGATGACGTAGGCGGTGTTGTCCGGACGCAGCGGGGCCAGGCGGTCGGCGTCGGTCACCGGGTCGGCGGAGTACGCCGAGGTATCCAGGGTGTCGATCTCCACCCGCCGCACCGCCTGCGGCAGCTCCAGCTCGTCGGCCGAGTGCGTCAGCACGCACACCGGCGCGGCGCTGTCGAGGATGTAGGCGGTGCGCTCGGCCGGATGATCCGGATCGATCGGCACGTACGCGCCACCGGCCTTCAGCACCGCGTGCATGCCGATCACCAGCTCCAGCGAGCGGCGCATGCCCAGCGCGACCAGCGACTCCGGGCCCACGCCGTCGGCGATCAGGAAACGAGCCAGCCGGTTGACCCGCGCGTCGAACTCCGCGTAGGTCAAGGTAGCGCCCTCGAAGTCGAGGGCGATGTTGTCCGGGGTCCGCGACATCTGCGCGTCCAGCAGCGCCGCGAGCGTGGTCTCCGGGACGTCCTGCTCGGAGTCGTTCCACTCCAGCAGCGTCCGCTCACGCTCCTCGGCGGTGGCGACCGGAAGCCCCCACACGCCGGCGTCCGCCTCGGCGGCGAGGAAGCGATCGAAGAACTCCAGGAACCGGCCGTGGTGGCGGCGCGCCTCGTCCTCGGTGTAGAGGTTGGGGTTGGTCTCGAAGTCGATGTGCGATCGCGTGCCCGCGACCGACTGGTAGAAGTTGACGCCGAGATCCTCGATGCTGCCGGTCGACAGCACGCTGAGCTGCCCGACCATCGGGCCGAGCGCGATCTCGTCACCGAACAGCATGATGTTGACCCACGGCCCGAAGAACTCCGTGGTCACCACACCGTCACCGGCCGCGTCGCGGCGGATGTCCTCGTGCCGGTACCGCTGGTGCCGCAACGCGCCGGACACCTCGACCGCCACCTGCTTGAGCAGCCCCGACACCGTCGTGTCGTGGCCCACGTGCAGCCGCAGCGGCACGATGTTCGACGACACGCCGCCCGAGCGGCGCATCGCCGCGGTAGTGCGCGCGGTCACCGGCAGGCTGAGAATGACGTCCTCGACGCCGTTCCACTGCGCCAGATACGCGGCGAAACCGGCCAGCAACAGACCGGCGGGCGAGGAATCGTGCCGCGCGACCGCCGCGTCCAGCAGGGTGTTCTGCTCGTCCGACAGCGCGGCGCTGGCGATGCCGTTGATCGCGGCGGGCGGCGCGGAACGGCCGGTCAGGCTGGTGCCTTCCTCCAGCCCCGCCACCCGCTGCGCCCAATACTCCTTGTCGGAGGCGAAGCGGGAACTCTCCCGATAGGCGATCTCCTGCTCATACAGCGTGTGCAGGTCGGTTGCCTTGGAAACAGCCGGTTCGACCCCGTCGACATAGGCGGTGTAGAGCTCAGCGATGCGATTCACATAGGTCATCGCGCCGAAGCCATCGAGCGCGACGTGATGCGAGCGGGAATACCAGTACCAATGATCGTCGGCCAGCTGCAGCGCCGCGACCTTGATCAACCGATCGTTCAGCAGGTCGAACGGACGGCTGTACTCCGCGCGCATCCACGCCATCGCGGCGGCCGCCGGATCGGCCTCGCCGCGCAGATCGACGTACACGACCTTGTCGTAATCGGCGATCGAATGGTCGACGAACTGCAGCGGCTCGCCATCGCGCTCGACGATCCGCAGGAACCCGGAACCCAACTCGTGCGACGCGTCGATGCTGGCCCGCTCGAGCACATCGACATCCAGCTCACCGTGCAGGTCGACGTACTGCGCGATCGTGACCGGCACCTGCGGGTCGACGTGCTGCGCGTACCAGATGCCCAGCTGAGCGGGAGACAACGGGAACGCACCCGACACCTCGGGTGCTACCCCAGACGCAGCGTGTGCCCGTTCGCCACCAGTTTCGCCGTTTCCGCCGAAATCCAGCCGGTCCAACCGTAACCTCGCTTCCGGAACACCACGCAAGCGCTCCCCGACCACACCCGGAGAGGGCGCTCCACCTATCCGAGCGTGGCGCCTGCGTCTCCAGGTTCAGTTCTCACATCAAATCAGGCAAAAATGTTCAATTGAACTATCTGTCCAACCGGCCGGGCTCGTTACATGGGCTCGCCCGTGCCCAGCACCCACCGACCGGCTCCGCCGGGACCTTCTTTGCGAATCACCGGATCAATCTACCGTCGCCCCCGGCAGCCGACCAACCAATCGTCATAGCCACTGCACATCAACGCAGGTAGGTAGGTCGTAAGAGGTTTGCCAGGGGGATGTTGCGGTTCTCACATGCGTCACCCCCGCCCCAAACCGGCGCTTTCGCGCCGCGGGAGGCGGCCGCCTATGGCACCCGCCGTCACGACCCGCGCACCCGCGCCGGGTCATAGAGGTGGGATTCCGCGCACGACACCGCCGGCGTGAGCGCGCGGCCAACCAGGATCACCGCGGCCTGCCGCAGTCCGGCGGCCTCGACCTGGTCGGCGATGTCGGCCAGGGTCCCACGCAGGATCAATTGCTCGGGCTGGCTGGCGCGGTAGACGACAGCGACCGGGCAGTGCGGGCCGTACTCGGCGGCCAGTTCGGCGGCCGTCGCGCGGGTGCGAGTGACGGCCAGGTGCAGCGCGAGGGTCGCGCCGGTGGCGGCGAAATTCGCCAGCGCTTCGGACTCGGGCATCGCGGTGGAGCGGGCCTGCGCCCGGGTCAGCACGACCGACTGGACCAGCTCCGGCACGGTCAACTCCGCACCGAGCACCGCCGCCGCGGCGGCATAGGCGGGCACGCCCGGTGTGACATCCCACGGCACCCCGTGCGCGTCCAACCTGCGGGTCTGCTCGGTCAGCGCCGAATACAGCGACGGGTCGCCCGAGCACAGGCGGGCCACGTCCTGTCCGGCCCGGTCCGCGCGCACCAGACGCTCGGTGATCTGGTCGAGGTCCAAGCGCTGGGTATCGACCAGCTCGGCGTCGGGCGCGCAGTACGCCAGCACGCCGGGATCCAGATAGGTCCCCGCGTACAGGCACACCGGCGACGCGCGGAGCAACTCGACCGCGCGCACCGTCAACAAATCGGCCGCGCCCGGCCCGGCCCCGATGAAGTGCACGGTCATGCGCGCGAGTGTATTGACCCCCGCTCAGGCGGTGGCGTCGAAGTGGGCGATCACCTTCTCGGGGCGAAGGCGGACGACGAGTTCGCCGGGGACGCCGTTGCGCTTGCCGAATTCCTCGGCACGGTCGGCGCCCATGTAACGGCCGCCGATCTCGGTGGCGGTGCGCAGCAGTTCGTCCGGGTCTTCCGAGAGCGTCACCGTGCCCCGCAACTGGACCGACGCGTAGGGCGGTTCCTCCAGGTCGACGCACACCGAGACGCGGCCGTCCCGGGCGAACGCCTTGCCCTTCGCGGTGGACTTGCCGGTGTTGAACACCAGTTCGTCGCCGTCGACGATGAACCACACCGGCGTCACCATCGGCCTGCCGTCAGCCGTCACGAACGCCACCTTGCCGGTGCGGGTGCCATGGGTCAGAAACTCGCGCACTTCGGGATCGGAAAGAGAGGCCATCCGCTCACCCTAGGTGGTGACTCCCGACAGCTCGGCTCGGTTGGTTCGATCGGCTCCGTTCGGCTGAGTTCGGTCGCGCGATTCACTCGTTGCGTCGGTATCGACCGCGGTGGAAGGCGATCAGCGCGCACCGTGCCGGACTGCCGACCCACTGGCTGTCTCCGGTGGACTTTCGTCAGCGCTGCCAGTTGGGGTTGGGGTGGGGAGCGGACTGCTGGGGCCACTGGGCGTTGGGGCCGCCCGCGGCGGGCTGCTGGTACTGGGCGGGGCCCATGCTCTCGGCGTTCGCGCGGGCGAGGAGGTCGGGCACCTGCGGTCCGGCGACCGGTGACGATGCGCCGCACCACGTGCACTCCAGGTGATGCTTGGTGCTGAGCGGGAAGAGCGGAATGAAGAAGAGCGTGAACTTCGTGACGAGCTTGCGCAGCGCGTGCGCGGCGGGATTGCCGCAGCGGCCGCAGATCAAGGTGATCATGGCGAGCGTGTGGATACGCTTCTGCCAGCCCCAGATCAGCATGTGAAACCCCCGAAAATAGAAAATCCGATGTCGGTCACAGTAGTCGATCGGCGGAGCTTCGGCTCCGGTGAAGAACGGCCGTTCCTGCGCGCGTCCGCGTCACAGCATTCCGCGCTCGCGGGCCCGCGCCACCGCGGAGGTACGCGAGCGCACGCCGAGTTTTCCGTAGATATGCACCAAGTGGGACTTGACGGTGGTCTCGCTGAGGAACAACTGTTTGGCGATCTCGCGGTTGGACCGACCGTCGGACACCAGCCGCAATACCTCGATCTCGCGCCTGCTCAGCGTGGTGTCGGCGCGGCGCACCCTGGTCATCAACTTGGACGCGACCGCGGGCGAGAGCACGCTGTCGCCCGCCGCGGCCGACCGCACCGCGGAGAGCAATTCGCCGGGCGGTGTGTCCTTGAGGATGTAGCCGCACGCGCCGGCCTCGACCGCGCCGAGGATGTCGGCGTCGGTGTCGTAGTTGGTGACCACGAGAACGTTCGGCGGGCTCGGCAACTCACGCAGCCGCGCGGTCGCCTCGACTCCCGACCGGCCGGACCCGAAACTCAGGTCCATCAGCACGAGGTCGACCGGCGTGGTCGCGCAGAACGCGACGGCGGCCTCCGCGGTGGCCGCCTCGCCGACGACGGTGATGTCGTCGGCGACGTCCAGCAGCGCGCGCAATCCGGCGCGGACGATCGCGTGGTCATCGGCGAGCAGCAGGCGGATCACTCGGAACCCTCCGCGCCGAGGTCGCGCGAGTCCGCGCCTCGGGTGTCCGTTCCGCCCTGGCCGGGCGGACCGGTCTCGGGCCCGCCTTGACTGCCGGACACCGGCCCGACCGGGTTCGAGGCAGTTGATTCCGTCCGGGCCGGTTCCGTGCGCGGCCGATGTGCCATGGCGAGCGGCACCGCGCCATGTTCGCCCGCTTCGAGTTCGGCGCAACCCGAGACAGTGTCGAGCGGAAAGGACACGGTGACTGCCGTGTGCCCCGGCTCGGACTCGACCGCCATGACTCCGCCCTGCTCGTGTACCCGCGATCGCATGGCGGCCAGCCCGAACGATCCCGACGGGCTGCGCTCGAGTACTTCGGGAGCGATGCCGACACCGTCGTCGACCACGTCGAGATGAATCGCGTCGTCCGCATACGTGAGCGTCACGCGCATCCGGCCCGCACCGGCGTGCCGGATCACGTTCGAGACCGCGCCTTGCGCGATCCGGACCAGCGCGGCCTCGATCGGCATGGGCAGTCGCTCCGGCGGACCCTCCACAACGAACCTGGTATTCAACCCGGGCGCGGCGGCGCGCTGAGTGATCCGCTCCAGCGCCTCGGCCAGTGACTGTCCCTCCAGCGCGGCGGGAGCCAGTTCGGCGATGAGTCGCCTTGTCTCGGCGAGGTTTTCCGCGGCCGCCTCCCTGGCCAGCCGGATCCGTTGCAGCGCGGGGTGATCCGGCGCTTCCCGCTCGGCCGCGTGCAGCAGCAGTTGAATGGAACTCAGCCCCTGCGCGACCGTGTCGTGGATCTCGGCGGCCAGCCGCTCCCGCTCGGCGAGCTTGCCCGCCGTGCGTTCCCGTTCGGCCAGTATCGCTCTCGTGCTGAGCAATTCGTCGATCAGTCGCTGTCGTTCCGCGGCCTCGCGGAACAACGCCTGATAACCGAGCCCGATCCCGACCGCGACGGCGGCTCCGATGACCGGGCCGACCACACCGGCCACCGACCAGCCCCGATGCAGGCCGAAGCCGACTACCGCCACGGCGGTCGCGGCGGCCACGGCGCAGAGATTCCATGGGCGCGGCAGCAGGTGCAGGTACAGGAAGAACAGGCCGAACGCGAGATAACCCGCGTCCGGCGCGAGTACGGCCAGCCCGAGCCACAGGGCCGTCAGCGCACCGAGCCACACCGGAATCGCGCGCCGTTTCCCCGCGAACCCCGCACCCGCGAAATAGGTCACGAGGAAGGCCGCGGCGAGACCGACGGTCGCGGCCGGATGTGCCGCGCCGGGCAGCGCCGCGCGCACGGCGACCACTACCGCCAAACCGGTCATCAGCACGTGCAGGCCGAGCCGCAACGTGGTGAAAACCGGGGTCAACGGGGACGAGTGCACGGTGTCAGCTTATGTACGGCTATCGCCGGGGCATCCATCGAAAGGCGGAAAACCGCCGCCGACTTTCGCTCATCCGCGCTTCCTCCCCCGGCGCGATGGAAACGGCCCGGCGCGGCGCGAGGGTGGAGACATGTTCGTCGCACTCCGAGACCTCCGCGCCGCCCGCGGCCGGTTCGCACTGATCACACTCGTCGTCACGCTGGTGGCGGTGCTGGTGAGCTTCCTCAGCGGGCTCACGGCCGGGCTCGCGCACCAGAACGTCTCGGCCGTCGAGTCGTTGCCCGGCGATACCGTCGTCTTCGCCGACACCGGCGGCGCTCCCTCGTTCGACGGGTCCATGCTGACCGGAGAACAGATCGCGACTTGGCGCGCCGCCGCCCGCGGCGTGACACCGGTGGGCATCGCCCGCGGCAAAGCGAACAGTGACGGCTCCGCCCCCGCGCAGGTCGCCCTGTTCGGCACGGACACGGCATTCGGCAACCGCCCGGCGACCGATGCGGGCACGGTGCTGCTCAGTACCGGCGCGGCCGCCGATCTCGGTGCCGCGCCCGGCGGTTCCGTGGTGATCGGCGGCCGCGCGTTCGTCGTGTCCGCCGTGCGTGGCGACGACTGGTACAGCCATACGCCCGTGGTCTGGATGACGCTCGCCGACTGGCAGGCGCTCAACCCTCGTTCCGGCGCGGCCACCGTGCTCGCGGTCTCGGGGGCGACCGATCCGGAAGCGGTGAACGCCACCGCGCACACCCGGACCACCGACTTGTCGGGAGCGCGCTCGGCGATCGGCTCCTACCAGGCCGAAAACGGCTCGCTCACCCTGATGACCGCCCTGCTGTTCGCCATCTCCGCGCTGGTGATCGGCGCGTTCTTCACCGTGTGGACGATTCAGCGGATGCCCGACATCGCCACACTGAAAGCGCTGGGGGCGACTTCGGGGTCGCTCGTCCGCGACGCACTCGTCCAAGCCGCCACCGTGCTCACGGCCGGTATCGCGACCGGCCTCGGGATCACCGTCGCCGCGGCGGCTTTGCTCGGCGATGCGGTGCCGTTCGTGCTGAGCCCGGCCACCACGCTGCTTCCCTCGCTCGCGCTGATCCTGCTCGGCTTGCTCGGCGCGGCGTTCGCCCTGCGCTTCCTGTTCACCGCCGACCCGCTCACCGCGCTCGGCGCGGGCCGCTGAACCGCAGGCCTGCGCACGGCACGATCGCCAACCGCCGCACCCGGATCGCCTCATCAGCGCACCCGAACCGCCCGACCGCCCTCAGCACGGAGTTCCGATGACACCCACCACCACGCTCACCCTCGCGGACGTGACGCTCACCTACCCCGACGGCACCGGCCGGCTCACCGCCTTGGACCGAGTGAACCTGCGGGTCTGCGGCGGCGAGATCGCCGCCATCACCGGCCCGTCCGGCTCCGGCAAGTCCAGCCTGCTGGCCGTGACAGCCACTCTGATCCGCCCGGAATCCGGGCGCGTCCGTCTCGTAACACCCCGGGACACAATCGATCTCGCTGACGTGACCCGTCGCGAAGCCGCCGCACTGCGTCGCTCGTCGATCGGCATCGTCTTCCAACAACCGAACCTGATCCCGGCACTCACCGCCGTCGAGCAACTCGAGGCGATGGCGCATCTCGGGCAGCGGATCATCACGTCACGCCGACACCGCTGCACGACCCGCGAACGCGCACTGGCACTACTGGACTCGGTCGGGCTCGCCGACCAGCGAGACAAGCGCCCCGCGCAACTGTCCGGCGGTCAACGGCAACGAGTGAACATCGCCCGCGCCCTGATGAACGCACCGTCCCTCCTGGTGATCGACGAACCCACCAGCGCACTGGACACCGAACGCGGCGCCGCGGTGATCGACCTGATCCTGTCCGTCGCCCACGAACACGAGGCCGCCACCCTCCTGGTCACCCACGACCGCACCCACCTGCACCGCATGAACGCCGTCTACCAGATGGTCGACGGACGCCTCACTCCGGAAACCGTTCCAGCCGCCGCCCTAGTGACCCCGTAGGTCGCCAACCGACGGACCACCCCGGTGCCGACAACAGAACCCAGCGGTCTCTCGGCGCACCCACCCAAGAGACACAGAAATATTCATCGAACATTCGATGGAACCAATACGCGATGGTCGGCGTCTAAACCCGTACAACCAAGTTTGTGGGGGAGCCGAGACGGTGCGGTCAACGATCCCCATCATGCTGACGGAGGGTCGTCATGATGTTCACTGTTCAAGGTTCGGCGGCGTTGCGCGAGGCGGGTTTTCACCGACCGGCGTCTCAGGCGGTAAGCGAGGCGGCCATATCGAGGCCCGCTGTAGGCGGGGCTTCCAGCCCAAGACATGTTCGGATATTCTTTCTCGCCATAGCAACAGGTCTCGCAATGCTGGGATCACTTTTTGTTGCTCCGGCCGCATCGGCCGCTCCGGAGTACTACCAGCAGGGGCCGGCAGGCTCGGTCAACATCACGCTGCGACCGTTCGACCAAGGGCGCATCGCCCTGACGTATGACCTCGTCAATACGCAGGGGGCCACAGGAATGGAGGTCACGCTGACTCCAGTCGGATTGAACTCCAAGTCGACGACATCGTCCTTCGGCGGTAGCAGGGCCTCGAAAACTGTCATATATCCCTACACCACGGGCGAGCAGGTGAGCGTGGGCGTGCACGTCAAGTTCTTGACTTCACATGGAGTTCAGGACAATTCGGCCAATCCTTTTATTGTAAGCTACCCGCGATGACGAACACGGCGATTCCGGTACTGGTGGGCCGGCTGACGGCAGGCCGAACTGCAAGGGTCTCTTGGGCGCTATGGCCAGCCGAGGTTTATCCCGTCGGCTGTCTCTTGCGTATACGCCTAGCGCCTGACGGCGAAAGGCCTGAGTATCAGGACTCCAAGTCCCTGTTCGCCACGATCCAGCCTACGAAAGGGCATGAGCGCGAGTTCATCTCGGTCGAGTCAGGTCACGGTGAGATTCAGCTCAGTTCCGGTCGACTTCCAACGCGAGGTGGCGAGCCGCAAACCAGCGAGCCATGGGAGTACGTGTGGACTCTCGAATACTGGTGGCCACGAGAACGATGGGATGACAAGCTGACGCTGACATGGCCCACCTACGACCTACGCCTCGCCTTGCCGGTAGATATCGGCGCGCTGAGGGCAGCTGCGGACTCGGGATACTGGCTGAGCTGACCGAGGACAAGCGGCGTGCACCTGCGGGCGAATGACATTAGTGCTCAGCCCGCTGACCGGGCTACATTGTCGCCCACGAAGGAAGAGGCTCACGCGCGAGCAGCCACTGCTGTGGTATTCCGCGGACGTGATCTCGATTCCCTGTTCCCGTATGGGCCGCCACGATGCCACCGACGATCGCTGCTGTGGTGTCCACATCTCCACCCGCTTCGACGCATGCGGTGATGGCGGCCGGATAGTCGGCGAGATAGGTTGCTGCCGCCCACAAGGTGAACGGCACCGTGTCCTGAGCGCTGACCTGGGCGCCGTTGCCGAGTTCGTAGGCCGCTTCGGCTACCGTCTTGCCCAATAGTTTTCGAGCTCGGCGGACACCTGTCGCGGTCAGTCCGTCGACCAGGTATGGCTCGACGGCGGATAGCAACTCCATTGGTGTACAGCCAGTTTCGCGAGTGGCCGCGGCATGGCTCGCCGCGACGGCGATCGCCATGGCGCCGATGATCGCTTCGGGATGCCGATGGGTGACTTCGGCGGACAACGCGGCCTGCGCTGCGGCCCGGTCCGGGTTCCCGGCGAAGTACGCCCCAAGTGGGGCGACCCGCATCGCGGCTCCGTTTCCCCACGAACCACGACCGTCGAACGATGAGCCTGCGGCCTCGGCCCAGGGGCGTCCGTCACGTATCTGGTGCAGCACGACGACTGTGCCGCCACCGTAGCCGCGATAGGGCTCGCAGCGGTCGGCGAATACGGCCGCGAGCGCATCGCGGTCTATGTAGCTGCGGTTGCGGATTTCCGAATAGACCGAGCAGGCCATCTCGGTGTCGTCGGTCCATTGCCACGGGGCCGTCGGCGGGCGCCCGGCGAGAAGGTCGGATAGGGAGCGGTCGGGCACGAAGAACTGGGCGCCCAATGCGTCGCCAACGGATAGACCGTCGAGGCTGTCGAGGGCGATATCAGGAGTCAGGGGCATACGGAAGCAATAGTGCCGACTCTGACCGACTACAGCAAGACGCCCGCTGTGCGACCACTCGGATCCAGTCGATCGATAGACAAACCGGAGCACTGCCGGTGGTAGGCGCGGGACGGTGCGGGTTCGATTACCGCCGGCCGCGAAGACCAGGAGGTAAGGGTTGGCAATTCAATAAGCGTGTGCATATCATCTACTCATGCTTACTAACTCTGGCGAGAACCGTTCCGGCGACCGGCACAGCGGCACGGATGAACAGCCGTTTTCCGACGGAACCGTGCTGATGCCCTGGCAGGCCGGGCCGCTGCACGACAGCCGGGGCCCGGTGTTCGTCAGCGTGACCGACTTTCTGGCCGCCTCCGAAGAGGACGTCCAGGCGATCTACAAGACGGGAATGCGACTGGGCCGGAACTGGCCGGTGATGCACGGCGCGGTCGGCCTGTGGTTGTGGGCCCGGCCGTCGGAGTCGCGCGGCGGCTCGATCTCGGTGTGGGAAACCGAGCAGGACATGCGGCGGTTCGTGCGCTGGCCGGTGCACGCCGACATCATGCGGAAGTGGCGCGGCCGAGTCGGTCTGGCCACCGACTCCTGGCAGGCCGCGGAATTCGAAGCGGAGGAAGTGTGGGCACGGGCGCGGAACACGATCGAACGGCGCCCGCACCCGCAGGCCGTATGATCCAGCGGATCAGGGTGGCAAGACCCTGGCGTCGGCCGGGATCATGCCGAGCTCGCGTATTTTCTCCAGCCGGGTCACCGCACCGTTGACGGCATTCTCGTGCAGACCGGCGTCTCCGAGCGCCGCTCGAAATCGGTCCATATCCACGCCTTGGACCGCGCGGAGCACATCCCCTTCGAGGCGCTCACCCTTCTGCGCCATGACGAAATCGGAATCGATATTGATCTCCAGCGGTCGGGTCGACAGGGGAAACGATCGACCGTGGTCGATAGCGACCACTTCCAGCTGCCCGTTACGTTCCACGGTGCGGTAGTTGCCGGGATGCCGGTCCATGGCGCCGATGATGTAGTCGAGCACCGCGACCTGCTGTTGCTGCGCTTTCGGATATTCGCCCACCGGCTTGGCAGGCTCGGACTTGACGAACTGCTGGATCATGCCGGGGCCGGACGCTCTGCCGTCGGGTCCGATCACACCGTCCGTCCGAGCCGTCGGAGGCACCCGACCGAAGCCCAGTAGTTCATCGACGCGATATGCCGCGATCTCCCGGCTCGTCAGCGCGCCGGGAGCGTGCACGAAGGGCAATCCCGCGTCGTATTGCTCACCGTGGATCGGTTTGTAGACGTTGAGTTCACCGTCGTCGGAAAGCATCTTCTGCACTGTCGTGGAGCTTCTCAGCGCTTTGTCCCGCATGTCACCGTCGAACCCGACGTCGGTGGTCAGCCGACGCGCGCTCATCGCCGATTCGGTCGCGCTCGGCTGGTAGTCCCACGTTCGCTGTCGAGCCACCTGTGCCGGATGCGGCTGTACCTGGGTGCGCGCCTCTTCCACCAGGTGCGAGGACCGCTCGTCGACGTCCCGGAACTCGCGAGCGCCGAGGTCCAGCGTGCGGCTGGTGCGCCGGTAGGTGCCTGCCGCGCTCTGGGTGCCCAGATCGAGAGTTCTGGTCAAGCGCCGGGTGATGTTGCGAAGTAGAGGGGTGACAGCGTCTCTCACCGAGAGGGCGGCGGGGCCGCGCCATCCGAACCCGGCGCGAGCAGCGCGGACCAAGGCGTGTGGACGCAGGGCCGCTTCGGCTCGACCGGGGTTTCATCGACGACGCGGTAATAGCTCATCTCCGGCGCGTCGAGCAGCGCACGCAGGAAGGACGGACCTTCGTCCGGCGTTATTCGCCCGGGCGGGTCGAAAGCCTTGACACCGCGCTCGTACCACCTTTCGGCGATCGGGCATCCGTCACGATCGGTCACCGTGAGCGTCACGCCACCGCCAGGAACCAACCTGAATTCGGCTACTCGGCGTTCCGGCGAATAACCGACGTCATAGATCGCGACCAGAGTCGGCGTGCACTCGGCCATGAACCCTCACCTTCACCTGCCACGAACCGCCCGGCAGCGGCCCGGCAGCCAGCCGGAGCAAAGCTCCGGCCGGATGCCGACGTCTCATGAAGGGCAACCTACTACCGAACGGTCTGTTTCTCGCGGCGAGGGCTCGCGCCCGCGCGGGCCGTGAGATTCGGGTATCAGCGACCGCGCGACGAAGCGAGAGCGGAAGTGCTTTCGATCGACTGCGCGCGGCCCGGGAAGCCACGGTGTGGTGCGGAGGGCGGACGCCGAGCGAAACCACGCGGCGGGGCGTGCCGCGATTCGAGAGTGATCAGCGCGCACACCGCCATGATCTCGTCCGCACGGAATTCCACATGGTCGAGCGCGGGAGTGATCATCGCGAACGCACCGACGCGGCCGACCACGGTGAGCAGCGCAGCGAGCGAAGCGGGTGCGGTCGGGCCCGCGACCAGCGTTCGTGCCAGGTCGAAGCCCGACGCCTTCGCCAGCGCCCGGATTTCCATTTCGTGCCTGCGCGTGCGCTGGCCGGAGATGTCGCGGCGCAGGTACCCGACCACTTTCGGCTTCATGATCACCTCTCGTTCGATGGGAGCGCCCGCCGCCGGGGGCTTTCGCCACCGCTCGCGGCTCACCGCGTCCGGAGTGCCGTGCCCCGCACGGCATCACCCCGACGGCGCGCGCATCCTGAGCCTCGAGGAACAGGAGGCGGATAGCCACGCTGTCAAGCGCACGAGACCAGGTGCGCGATATCTGCGGTTGTCGCTCCCCACCTGCGCGATCGTGCTTAAAGTCCGCTCATAACATCGGATTTCGGGTCAGGGGGACGAAAGTGTCGGACAACGAGATCGACGGCATATGGAAGTCGCCGCGCTTCCGCAAGTTGCTCGCCGAGGGACAACCAGGTCGAGCCCTCGCCCTCGTCCGCAAAGAAATGGGGCTATCCCAAGCCAATTTCGGAGCGCTGCTGCACTGGGACCGCACCCACGCTGGACGAGTCGAGCGCGGAGAAGTAGGAACCATCTTCGACATTCGCGAACTGGTCCGCGCCGCCGACGCGCTGGGCGTTCCGCGCACCGCGTTGCTGCCCCTCTTGCTCGCTACCCCCGATACGGGGACCATCGACAACGGGGCCTGCGAAGGAGTCGATGACGTGGACCGCAGACAATTCGGCCTGGCAGCGACAATGACGGCGGTGGCGGGTGTCTCCATACCGCCGAGCAGGAACGCGGAACCGATTCGGGTCGGCACCGGGCATATCACGTATATCCGCATACTCACCGAACGACTCTGGGAGCACGACCATCATCGCGGTGGCGGCGCGATATTCCACTACGCAGCAGGGCAATACGCCTCCGTACGGCGGCTACTGGACTCGAGGTCCTACGGCGACCGCATAGGTGCCGAATTGGTCAGTGCGACGGGATGGCTGTCGAATACCGTTGCATGGTTGGCTCGCGACAGTAATCGCCCCGGCACGGCCCGGCGGCACCTCACGGAATCGGTCTTACTCGCCGAACAGTGCGGTGACAATGCCTTATTGGCCGCCGCCCTCGGCGATCTCGCGAATCTCACCGCGTCCTCGCCCGCTTCCTTCGCCGAGCCCGTGCGCCTCGCACGACGTTCGACAGAACTCGTCAGGGGCATACCGTCGGCTCGTATGAACGCACTGAAGGCCGCCGAGGAGGCAACGGCCTACGCGGCCGTCGGCGACGAGCAGGAGTTCAGCCGCGCGATGGCGCGAGTCTGGCGCGAAGCCGATCGCGGGCTCGACAGCCCGGACGACCCGGCATGGCTGGAGCACGTCACCGAGGCCGAACTGCGCGCCCACGAGGCGCGAGGACTCGGCATGCTCGGACACCACAGCCGGGCGGTGCAGCTGTACCGCGAGAGCGTCGGCCATGAGAGCTGTTTCCCCCGCGACGAAGCCTCGTACCGCGCCTACTACGCCGCAGCCCTCGCGGGCCTCGGCGACACCACCTCCGCCATCACCGAAGCACACACCGCCCTCACCCTCCTCGAAGGCCCCGTCAACTCCCCACGCCTCCTGGCCGAACTACGCCCCGTCCGCGCCGCCGCCACCCACACCCACGGCGAGGACGCCGAACACCTCCGCCACCGCTTCGACACACTCGCCCGAACGGCGTGACCTGGCTCGACAAGACATGTAACTGCGCAGCGCAGCCGCCGAGACCAAATGCGTCAGATCGGCGGTTGTCCCTTCAAACCTGCACGATTGTGCTCAAAGACGGCTCATGACACCGGGTTCGGGTCAGGAGGCCGAAGTGGCGGATAGTTCAGTGTTGCACCAGAATAATAATCCGTAGCTTTCTTGCAATGTTTCTCCGAAATGTAGCATACTGTGCCAGTCGGCATGCATTCCGAGACAACCGCAGGGAGGTGCGCAGGATGCCAAGGCAGGACCCCCGCTCCGCCGACACACCGTTGCGGCGCCATCTCGACGGCACCGCGACGTCGCGTCCGACCGCTCTCGACGCCTTCCGCGAAGCCCGCAAAACCTTCCTCGCCGGCGACCGTGTGGACATGCAAGCGCTGGCCAAGGAGCTCGCCGTTGACCGCGCCACCCTGTATCGCTGGGTCGGCTCCCGCGACCAATTGCTCACCGAGATCCTCTGGTCACTGATCGAACCGACCCTCACCCGCTCGCGGAAGACCCACTGCCACTCCGGACCTCCCGCCGCGCCCGGTCAGTCCCCCGCCGCAGCCGTCATGAACGAGGCCATGCGCGCCGTCAACACGAATCCGGGCATGCAGCGCTTCATCGACCGCGAGGGCGAACTGGCCCTGCGCCTGCTGACAACCAAAGCGTCCGGTTTCGAGGCTCGACTGATCGAGCTGATCGCCGAGATCGTCCGCGAGGAGACCGCCGCCGGTCGCCTGCAGTCGTCGATTCCTTCCGAAGATCTGCCGTACGTACTGGTCCGCGTCATGGAGTCCTATACCTACCTCGGGCTCATCACCGGCCAGCAGCCCGACCATGATCGTTCCGCCAGGGTTGTCAACGCACTCCTACCCTGCGAGAAGACCAGCGGTCCGGATGCGGAGTAGGCCACCGGAAGCTGCGTGACGACAGGTGTACACCTCTTCAGCGGAATCCCCGCTTCCCCGCGAACCCGACGTCCACATCAGGTTTACCGGACCTGCCGGCGTATTCGACTACGTAGCTTGTCGAACAGCAGTCCGAAACCTGTTGCGAAAGTGGCCCGAGAGTCACTGTCCGGAAGTATCGGCATTCGAAGTCGGCGATCAAAGCATTGAATATGATCGGCTGCCTTGTGAACGACTGTGGCTACTTCCCTGACTCATTCCTGTCGCGCCTACTACGCCGCCCCGGTACCACGAGGAGCTGACCAGGCTGCCGCGGCATAGGGAGCCGCACTGACAGTTCACTCAGCGCGTCGCAGCTTCTACCGCTGTCGCGCGCGTCCTCGGCTAATTGCCGTATTGCTTGGTTTCCGGCCGTTCGATCATGATCGCGTGAGCTGGTTCCTCGGCCACCGGTCGGTGTTCGACTCCGCGAGGAACCACGAAGATCTCGCCGGGACCAAGTGTTACCGCCGCATGGTCCTGCATTTCGATGCGGAAGGTGCCGTTCCAGCAGAGGAACAGCTCGTCTTCGTCGTGGTGATGCCAGGGGAATGCGCCGTGCAGGCGAGCGATGCGCACCACGGCGTCGTTGGCGGTGGCCAGGTCGCGCGGCTGCCAAGGACCGCTCAGGTCGTCGACGACATCGGTAATGGAGATCTTGCTCATGGGTTCATCGTCGCCGTGGCGAGGTCGAGACCCTAGAGCCAATCAGGCAAAATTGGTTTGCATATGGAGCCAATGGAACTTGCTGATCGGCTCGGTCGCTGGTCGACCGACCGAGGTCCGCTCTATGTCCTGCTGGCGCGGCGACTGCGGGCGTTGATCGATGACGGTGAGCTGCGGTCGGGTATGCGGCTGCCGCCCGAGCGCAAACTGGCGAAGGCTCTCGCGGTCGGGCGCAGTACGGTGGTAGCGGCATACGATCTGCTCGGCGCGGATGGTCGCGTGGTGCGCCGCCAGGGCAGTGGCACCCGGGTCGCGGGACCCGAGACGGTCCCGGCTCGCGAGACCACCCATTCCCCGGCCTTTTTGCAACTGCTCGAGCCGAGCGCCGATGTCATCGCGCTCGCTTGTGCCGCTCCGGGGAAACCGCCGCCCGAGTTGGCCCAGGCATATCGGCACATCGCGCCCGAGCTCGCCGCGGTCGAGGGCGACATCGGTTACCACCCAACCGGACATCCGCTGTTGCGCAGGGCGATTGCCGACCGATATCGAGCGCGTGGCGTGCCGACCGATCCGGAGCAGATTCTCGTCACCGGCGGCGGACAACACGCGCTGTCGCTACTCGCCCGCGCGCTGCTCCGGCCCGGTGACCACGTCCTGGTCGAGGCGCCGACGTACCCGGGCGCGCTCGAGGCGTTTCGCGAGGCCGCGACGGTACTGCGGACAGGCCCGGTCGGCTTGGGCACGGTAACCTCGGCGGCGCTCGCGTATGTCGTTGCGACATGCCACAACCCCACAGGGACGGTGCTTCCCGCGCCGGGACGGCGGGCCCTGGTCGAGTCGGCGAGAAGGGCCGCGGTGCCTTTGGTCGATGACGAGGTGCTGGCCGATCTCGGATTCCCTGGCACCGATCCGCCACCACCGCCGTTGGCCCACTATGACGAATCGGTGATATCCATCGGTTCGCTCAGCAAGGTCGTCTGGGGCGGGTTGCGTGTCGGTTGGGTGCGGGCACCGGTCCCGGTGATCGCCCGGTTGTCTCGGCTGCGCGCGGTGCACGATCTCGGCGGCAACATCCCAGCACAGTTGGCCGCCACCTGGCTGCTCCGCGATCTCGACCGATTGCGGGAACGAATCTCGCAGCAGCGCAGAGAAGGTCACGACCTGCTGGTGGCCGAACTGGCCGCGCGGCTACCGAAATGGGACATCCCCACGGTGTCCGGTGGCCAGACGCTGTGGATCCGACTGCCCCATGGGGATGGCGCCTCCTTCGCTCAGCGCGCACTGCGACACGGGGTCGCGATCTTGCCCGGCGCCGGGCTGGATGCCTCCGGCGGCAGCATCGACCGCATACGGATCAGTTTCGTCGCCGAACCCCACGACCTGCGCGAAGCCGCACGCCGATTGGCCGAGGCATGGCGGACCTACGAACCACCTGACCAGCCCGTCGCGGTGTCACCCCCGCTTGCTATTTGAACGGACTTCCGTTCCGGCCGCGCTGCACCGTCCGAGTGGCGCGAACGCGTGCCGACCCGCACGCACGGCGTAAGCGGCCGACCCGCACTCACTCGTTCCGCATACGTCGACCGGAGCGGTTTTCCGGCCGCGCGGTCGAGTGGGTAGGTCGCGGGCGGCGAACGTCGTGGCCCGACGGGCCGCCGCCCGGTTGCCGACGCGGACCCCGGCCGCGGCCCAGCCGACGACCTCGCGACGGGGTCGTCCGCGACTCGCCGATGTCCACCGCGTCCGCCGAAAAGGGAAGCATGTCGCTCGGCCATCGCGCCGCAGGTGGGGCGGCCACCGTGGCCCTTGCCGGTCGAGGCATGAGGGTCGCGGCGAGTGTGGCGCCCGAGGCGAACAGGGCCGAGCAGATCCACATGGCCGCGCGGTAGCCCGCGCCGAACGCGACGCCGTCGGTGAGCGGCGTACGGGAGATGCCGACCAGGCCGGGGATCGCGGCGATGGCGAGTAACTGGGCGATGCGGGCGATCGCGTTGTTGACCCCGGAGGCGATGCCCGCCTCCTCGGTCGGCACCGACGCGAACACGGATTCGGTCAACGGAGCCACGAACATCGCCATGCCCGCGCCGAGCAGGAGGACGCCGGGCAGCACCGCGGTGGCATACGAACCGTCCGCGCCGATCCCGGCCAGCGACATCGATCCGGCGGCGGACAACAGGAGCCCGATGGTCATCGGCAGGCGCGCGCCGTGCCGCTGCGTCCACCGCCCGATCCAGCCCGACGACAGCAGCATGATCGCGGTGATCGGGATCATCGCGGTTCCGGCGACGAGAGGCGAATACCCGGCGACGATCTGCAACTGGAGCAGCAGCAGGAACAGCACACATCCCAGAGCGGCGTACACCGGCAACGTCACCAGATTGACCGCGGTGAATTGCCGCGATCGGAACAGCGCGGGCGGCACCAGCGGGTTGCGAACGCGGGTCTGCACGATCACGAAGACGGCCACCAACACCGCACCAACGGCCTGGATCCCCACCTTCCCCGCGATGAAGCCGTAGGTCAGCACCACCAGGCCGGTGACAATCACCGCCGTACCGAGCAGATCCGGCCGTGGCGGCGCGTACGGATCTCGGGACTCCGGGACGCGACGCATCGACACGACGGCCACGGCCACGGCCAACGGGACATTGATCAGGAACACCGAGCGCCATCCGGCCAGTTCCACCAGCCAGCCGCCGACGATCGGCCCCACCGCACCCGCCACGCCCCCGAGACCGGACCACATGCCGATCGCCGCGCCTTGATCACGCGGATCCAGCGACGCCGCGATCAGCGCGAGACTGCCGGGCGTGATCAGCGCACCCGCGACCCCCTGCACCACCCGCGCCGCCACCAGCGTCGCGACGTCCGGCGCGACTCCGCACCACGCCGAGGACAGCGCGAAGACCACACTGCCCCAGACGAATACCGCGCGACGGCCGTACCTGTCACCCAACGCCCCGCCCACCAGGATCAGCGACGCCAAGGCGAGGGTGTAGCCGCTCACCACCCATTGGAGATCCACCATGTCGGCGTCGAGGTCCGCCCCGATCCGCGGCACGACGAGATTGACCACGGTGGTGTCGAGGGAGACCAGCGCCGAGCCGAGCACGGCGGCGGCCATGATCCACCGGCCCGTGCCGGACCGCAGCCGGGGACGTTCGGCGAACGTCGCCCCGCCCGCCGTGATGACGTCGCTCATCTGCCCGCGAGCACCACGGCGAAGCGCTCGGCGGGATCGGTCCAGGATCGCTGCGCCGGGAGCCCGGCAGCGGCCAGCTCGGCGTGGAAGTCCGCCAGCCGGAACTTCGCCGAGATCTCGGTGCGCATCTGCTCACCGGCGGCGAACTCGAGCATCAGATCCAGGTCCGCGACGGTGACCGTCATGTCGGCGGTGGCCTCCAACCGCATCTCGATCCACCGGTTGCCGGGATCCCACACGGCGACGTGCGCGAACCGCGAGGGTTCGAAGTTCGCGCCGAGCCGGTTGTTCAGCACGTGCAGGATGTTCCGGTTGAACTCGGCGGTCACGCCCGCGGCGTCGTCGTAGGCGGGCACCATGACGGCCGGATCGGTCACCAGGCCCACGCCCAGCAGCAACTGTTCCCCCGGCTCGAGCACGTTGTGCAGGCGCCCGAAGAACTCGGCTCGCTCCGCCGGGACGAGGTTGCCCAGCGTGCCGCCGAGCAGCGCGACGATTCTCCGCCCACGGCGTGGCAGCCAGTCGAGCCCGTTGGTGAAATCACTGACCAGGCCGTGGACCTCGATCCGGGGGAACTCCGCGTTGATCCACCCGACCGCGTCCCGCAGAGCGGACTCGGAGACGTCCAAGGGCACATACGAGCGCAACGAGCCGTGTGCACTGAACGAACGCAGCAGCAGACCGGTCTTCTCAGAGGATCCCGAACCGAGTTCGATCAGCTCCGTCGCGTCGGAGGCCCCGACCGCGATCTCCTGAGCGCAAGCGTGCAGCAGCGCGCGCTCGGTGCGGGTCGGATAGTACTCGGGCAGGTCGGTGATCGCCTCGAACAGCTTGCTGCCACGGGCGTCGTAGAACCACTTGGGCGGCAGCCATTTCCGCGGTCCGGACAGTCCGGTCATGACATCCGTGCGCAGTGCTTCGGCCAGATCCGCCTCGGTGATCCGGATGTCGATCGTCGCTTCCATCGGGATGGTTCCTTCCAATGCCAGTACCGGGGTTTCGCGTCCGGCTTCACGACGCCGGAGCGAGCGCGTACCTGTCGCGGGTCGATTCGGCCCAAGCGACGACGAGGGGGGACAGCAGCCCGGCGGCCAGCAGGACGAATCCCGTGATGTACCAGCCGACGACGCCGACATCGACGCACAACCAAGCGAGCAGCGCCGGGCCGACGGTGTCGGCCATTCGTAAGCCGATGCTGAAAACACCCAGGTACGCGCCGATTTCCTGCGGCGGGGCGAGCAGGTTCGACGCTTCGAAGCCGCCCGCCGTCTGCCACAGCTCTCCCACGCTCAGGATCGCGCCGCCCGCAACCAGGATGAGCACCGCGATCCATCCCCCGTGGCCGCGCGCGGACGCGAACAGGACGCAGGCGATCAGGAACGCCCAGCCGCAGCGCCGCAGCGCCGCGCCCGCCGCTGGGACGTCGAGGACGCGCCTGCTGGCGCGGACCTGGAACAACACGACGATGGCGATGTTGAGCATGTCGAGCGTGGCGATCGACCAGCGCGGCGCCGTGGTCGCGCCGATGATCCACAAGGGAATGGCGACCGACTGGACGCGGTATTGCAGCGACAGCACACCGTCGAGCGCCGTCAATGCCAGATACGGCCGGTCGCGTAATGCCGCCCACCGGCTGCGGCCGCCGGGCGACTCGGCATCGACGGGTCGCAGCGCGGGCAGTCGGCCGACCAGCAGCGCCGCCAGGGCGAGAAATATCGCTCCGACGACGATCGCCGCGCGATAGAGCAGGGCGGAGTCGAATTGCACCGCCAGCGCGGACATCCCGATGCCGACGGCGATGCCGACGTTGAGCACCGACCGCGTGTACGCCCGGAACTCGTTGGCCCGGTCGGTGCCGATCTTGGTGATGATCGCCGTGGTCAGCAATTGCACGCAGGCCTGCCCCGCGGCCGCCGCGGGAACGACGAGCAAATACATCGCGAATCCGTCGACCGCGAGAAATCCGAGCGTGGCGAGAGCGGCGACGATCAGACTGCGACGCAATACCAGCAGCGGATCATGCCGATCCGAGAGTTTGCCGACGAGTACTCCGCCGACAACGCAGGCGGCGCCGGCGATGCTGAGCCCCACACCGACGCGTATCGGCGAAATGCGCACGATCCTGGTGAAATACAGGACCACGGTGGACAAATAGATTCCGCTGGAGACAGCGGACGCCGCGGTGATCAGGGTCAGCATGCGCTGCGGACCCGGCAGCGGCAGAGCTACGGAGAGCCGAGACACGAGAGAAGTCCGAGCAGATCAGGCGACCGCCGCCGCGACAGGTGAATCGAGCGCCGTGCACATCATTCGGAACCCGGCCACGGTGCGCCGCACCGATTCCAGTACTTCCGCGGTCGACTTTCCGCGGATGCGGAATGCCGCACCGATATCGGCATAGCCGAACGTTTCGGTGATCACCGACCCCACCTGCGGAATCGAGCAGTGGTACGGGGCGTAGGCCTCCGGGACCGCCCAGTGCACGTCCACCACCCGGCACGGCGGCGTCACCGGCGGGTGGATGAGCAGTTCGGCGACCACCTCGCCGTCGGTGAGCGGCGCCGTGGCGGGCGTCCGGCCGAGCTGGATGTCGACCGCCGCGCCGAGCAGGTCGTACCGGTGCACCTCGCGCCACATGTGGGTGGTTTGCCCGCCGCACGCGCGCGCCGCGACCTCCAGAAACTGGACGCGGGGAGAATCGCCGTCGCCGCCGACGAAGAATTCGAGATGGAATACGGTCGGGACACCAGGGCTGAGTGCGAAAAGAACCGATTCGGCGAACTCGGTCAATGTACCGGTCAATGCGGGATCGTCGACCTCGATATAGCCCAGGCTTTCCGCGTCGTTGGCGAAATCGAGGCATGTTCCGAGATATTTCGAAGCGCGCCACGGCCCGAGTTGGGAACCCGTCCACACGCCGTCGATGGCGCCGACTTCGTCCGGGCAGAATTCTTGGACCAGAAATGGTTCGGACGCGAGGTCCGGCAATGCGGCGAGATCCGCTTCCGAATTCAGCTTGACCACATCGCGGCTGCCGGCGCCGAATCTGGGCTTGACGATGATCGGGAAACCGGACTCCGCGGCGAATTCGGCGACCGAGGACAGGTCGGGTGCGGCGCGGAATGCGGGAACGGAGACGTTCCGCGCGGCGACCGCCTGGGCCATCGTCAGCTTGTCGCGGAACCGGGTGACGTATTCCGCCCGGTCACCGGGGATGCCGAATTCCGCGCGCAGTTCCGCCGCCGGGAGTAGGTCGAACTCGTGCAGTGCGACAATGCGTTCCGGCGTGCCGAACCGTGCCGCGAGATCGCGCACGGCACCGTGCACCGAAGTCGCGCCGTCGAGAACCGTGACCGCCGCCGCCTGCTCGGGTATGCCGTCGGGCAAGCCGCTCGCGCAAACATAGGTGACAAGATTGCGAACGTGATCGATACGCTCGGTATACGGAACATCGACACCACGTACGCGGTGGATCACGGTCACGTGTGGTAGCACAGATTCCTCCGTTTGAAGTCGGCTCACTGAACTCAAATAAGGCGCCGGAGACGAAGACAGAGTTACGACTCCGCCAACGCCCGGCAGCGCGGCGGAGAAACATCTGGTCAGGAGAATGATTGTGCGTTCACGTAGCGCGTGATCTATGCCTCATACTGCTGAGTATGCACCTTCCCAACACTGGCAATTCTTCCCCGAAATGAGAAATGCCCGCATATCTGACCACGTTGTACGCTGGCCTGTTCACCTCACCGGCGTCGCTGGCGGCGACAGCTGGAAAACATCTGTTCAGCGATTGCTGTGAGTTTTCTTTGAGATAGCTGTGCGCTGTCCAGATGGTCGGAAACCAGTAATTTGGATCACAGCGCCGCCAGGCCGGACACCTCGCCCCGCTGAGCCACCGAAGCCGCACGGGCAGGAGTGAGGCCGAGGATGCCGCCAGGAGACGAAGACGAGTCGCATCGCCCCCCGGGGCCGGAGTCGACCGTCAGTGCCGACGACCGAGGAGGATGTCGCGCTGATCGGCGACCACGGCGCGGATCGCGGCGACGACGGCGGCCACTTCCGGGCGGCGAAGGGTTTCGGTGCGCGCGACGAGCCAGTAGCCGAGGGTGACGGTCACCGAATCGGCCAGCACGCGAACGAGGTCCGCGTGGCGATCGGCCATGAAGCACGGCAGCAGGCCAAGGCCCGCGGAGGCGCGCGTGGCCTCGACGTGCACGAAAACATTGGTGGACGTGACCGATTCGCGCATCGCGGGTACGAAGCTGGAAGCCAAGTCGAGATCGTCGACTTGCAGCATGGAGTCGATGAAGTAGACCAGCGGATACCGGGACAGGTCGTCGATCGTCGCGGGTGCGCCGTTCTCGTACAGGTATTCGCGGGAACCGTAGAGGCCGAGACAGTAGTCGGCCAGATGCGTGGCGGTGGCGCGGTGCACTTGCGGCTCGCCCACCACGATCTCGAGATCCAGCCCCGAACGCTGTTGCGAGGCGCGCCGGGTGATCGCCACGATTTCCACCGAGATCTTGGGGTGCCGCCGCTGCACCTCCGCCGCCGCGGGCGCGGCGATGTAAGCGCTGAAGCCGTCGGTCGCCGAGAGCCGGACCACCCCCTCCAGCACCCGGTTGCCGTCGGCGTCCGCGGCCAGCGACTTCACCGCCGACTCCACCGCCTCGGCCGCGGCCAGGGCTTCCCTGCCGAGATCGGTCAGCTCCCAGCCACCGGTCACCCGGGTGAGCACCCGGCCGCCGAGGGTGTGCTCCAGCGCGGCGATGCGCCGGGAGATGGTGGTGTGGTTGATGCCGAGTTCGTCGGCCGCCGTCACGAATCGGCCGGAGCGCCCGACGGCCAGGAGGACGAGGAGGTCGTCCGCGCTGGGACGACCAGGAGTGGCCGGGCGCATATCTGCATCTTTGCAGAGACGCACTGCACAAATGGTCATTGCGGCGTAATTCCTCTGCACCAATACTCGGTGCAGCCAAAGCATTGTGGGGGCCGTCACATCGGGAACGAAGTGTGGCCCCGGGCACGAAGGAGAAGTGCGATGAGGGAGCACAACGCCGTAGCGGCGGATTCGGGCGGCACGACCAGCGGCCTGCGCCGCGTGGTGGCCGCGTCGATGGCGGGCACGGTGGTGGAGTGGTAC
Source organism: Nocardia sichangensis (assembly GCF_047200615.1). Classification (NCBI taxonomy): domain Bacteria; kingdom Bacillati; phylum Actinomycetota; class Actinomycetes; order Mycobacteriales; family Nocardiaceae; genus Nocardia; species Nocardia sichangensis. The sequence continues at coordinate 294,368 of NZ_JBJZOK010000003.1, read as the reverse complement.
GAGTTCTTCCTGTACGGCACCGCCGCCACGCTGGTGTTCAGCAAGGTGTTCTTCGCCAAGGGCACCAGCGACCTGGACGCCATCCTCGCCGCGTTCATCACCTACGCGGTCGGTTTCGCGGCGCGGCCACTGGGCGGCGTGGTGTTCGGGCACTTCGGCGACAAGTACGGCCGCAAGAAGCTGCTGCAGTTCAGCCTGGTGCTGGTGGGCAGCGCGACGTTCCTGATGGGCTGCCTGCCGACCTTCGGGCAGATCGGCTACTGGGCGCCCGCGCTGCTGGTGGCCCTGCGCTTCATCCAGGGCTTCGCGGTCGGCGGAGAGTGGGGCGGCGCGGTGCTGCTGGTCGCCGAGCACAGCCCGAGCCGCAGCCGCGGATTCTGGGCGAGCTGGCCACAGGCAGGCGTACCCGCGGGCAACCTGCTGGCGACGGTGGTGCTGCTGGTGCTCACCTCCACGCTGTCGGACGAGGCGTTCCTCGGCTGGGGCTGGCGGGTCGCGTTCTGGCTGTCGGCGGTCGTGGTGCTGATCGGCTACTACATCCGCACCAAGATCACCGACGCGCCCATCTTCGTCGCGGCGCAGCGGGAAGCCGAGCAGATCAAGGCGACCTCGCTGAGCGTGGTGGAGGTGCTGCGCCGCTACCCGCGCGGCGTGTTCACCGCGATGGGGCTGCGTTTCGGCGAGAACGTCATGTACTACCTGGTGGTCACGTTCACCATCACCTATCTGAAGACGCAGGTGCACGCCGACACCCAAGTGATCCTGTGGTGGCTGCTGGCCGCGCACGCGGTGCACTTCGTGGCGATCCCGATGGTGGGCAACCTGTCCGACCGCATCGGCAGGCGGCCGGTCTACCTGATCGGCGCGCTCACCGCGGGCACCTGGGGCTTCTTCGCCTTCCCGATGATGGACAGCGGCCACAACGTGGTCATCATGTCCGCCATCGTCATCGGCTTGATCTTCCACGCCTTCATGTACGCCGGGCAGCCCGCGATCATGGCCGAGATGTTCCCCACCCGGATGCGCTATTCCGGTGTGTCCCTCGGCTACCAGGTGACCTCGATCGTGGCCGGTTCGCTGGCGCCGATCATCGCCGTCCGGCTGCTGAACACCTACCACTCCGCGGTGCCGATCGCCTGGTACCTGGCGGGCGCGGCGGCGGTGAGCGCGATCGCCGTGCTCGTCGCACGAGAGACGAAGGGACTGACCTTGGAGAGCATCGATCACGCCGACGCCGAGACCCTCGGCGCGCGCACCGAAGTGACCGTGCGATGAGCGATCTGGCGGGGCGCAGCGCCCTGGTCACCGGCGGCGCGAGCGGCATCGGCGCTGCGTGCGCCCGCGCGCTCGCGGCGCGGGGGGCCACGGTCACGGTGGCCGACGTCGACGACGTCGGCGCGAAGACCGTGGCCAGGGAGCTGGGCGGCAAGTCGTGGGCGGTGGACCTGCTCGACGTCGCGGCGCTGGAGGAGCTGGAACTCGACGTCGACATCCTGATCAACAACGCCGGGGTGCAGCACGTCAGCCCGATCCGGGACTTCGCGCCGCAGCGCTTCCGCGACCTGCTCACGTTGATGGTCGAGGCCCCGTTCCTGCTGGTGCGCGCGGCGCTGCCGCACATGTACCGGCAGGGCTGGGGACGGATCGTCAACATCTCCTCGGTCCACGGCCTGCGCGCCTCCGAATACAAGGTCGCGTACGTGACGGCCAAGCACGGCCTGGAGGGGCTGTCCAAGGTCACCGCGCTGGAGGGCGGCCCGCACGGCGTCACCAGCAATTGCGTGAACCCCGGCTATGTGCGGACGCCGCTGGTGGACAAGCAGATCGCGGATCAGGCCAAGGCGCACGGCGTGCCCGAGCAGGAGGTGGTGGAGAAGATCCTGCTCACCGAGAGCGCGATCAAACGGCTCGTCGAGCCGGAGGAGGTCGCGTCGCTGGTGGCCTGGCTGGTGTCGCCGGAGGCGGGCATGGTCACCGGCGCGGCCTACACGATGGATGGCGGGTGGAGCGCGCGATGAGGGCGCGCTCACCCGAGCGCGGTCAGCGCCATTCCGCGCAGCACCGGCCGGGCGCGTGCCGCGGTCGCCTCGCTCGCGCTGTGCGGGGTGGAGTTGATCAGGCCGAAGGCGGCGTGGGCCTGCACCCGCGCCGCCTCCTCGGGTAGTTCGGGATGCAGCTCGCGCAACACGCTCACCCAGATCTCCACGTACTGGCGCTGGGTGCGGCGGATCTCGCGGCGGGCCGCAGCGGGCACGTTGTCCAGGTCGCGGTCCTGGATGCGAATGAGCTCCGGCTCGCCGAGCGCGAAGTCCAGATGGTGATCGACCAGCCCGGCGAGTGCCTCCTCAGGGGAGTTCGTGCCCGCGACCACCTTCTTGCCGCCGTCGAGCAGGCGCTGACTCACCCCGACCAGCAACTCGATCAGCAGCGCTTCCTTGTTCGGGAAGTGCCGGTAGACCGCGGGGCCGCTGATGCCGACGGCGGCGCCCAGGTCGTCCAGGCGCATGCCGAGGAAGCCGCGATCGGCGATCAACCGCGCTCCCGCTTCCAGCAGTTGCATCCTGCGTTGCGCCTTCAATTGCTCACGACGCGTCGGCGCGACGGATTCGGCACTGGTCACACGCGGTCCTTTCGGCCGATCTGGACAACTCGGTTAATCAAGACTAACCTGAATTTCAGTTATCGTCGACTAACTGGACGACAGGATTACGTGATGACCGTTATCGAAGAGGTCGTCGGGAACCGCGCCGCGCACGCGGCGTTGGTCGACGATCTGCGCGCCCGGCTGGCCGCCGCGGCGCTGGGCGGGCCCCAGAAGGCACGCGATCGCCACGTCGCGCGGGGCAAACTGCTGCCCAGGCAGCGCGTGGACCAGCTGCTGGACCCGGGGAGCCCATTCCTCGAGCTGTCCCCGCTGGCCGCGACCGGAATGTACGGCGACGACTCCCCCGGCGCCGGGATCATCACCGGGATCGGCCGGGTGTCCGGCCGGGAATGCGTGATCGTGGCCAACGACGCGACGGTCAAGGGCGGCACCTACTACCCCATGACGGTGAAGAAGCATCTGCGCGCGCAGGAGATCGCGTTGCAGAACCAGCTGCCGTGCGTCTACCTGGTCGACTCCGGTGGCGCGTACCTGCCGCACCAGGACGAGGTGTTCCCCGACCGGGAGCACTTCGGGCGCATCTTCTACAACCAGGCGACCATGAGCGCCAAAGGGATTCCGCAGATCGCCGCGGTGCTCGGCTCCTGCACCGCGGGCGGCGCCTACGTGCCCGCGATGAGCGACGAGGCCGTGATCGTGCGCAACCAGGGCACAATCTTCCTCGGCGGCCCGCCGCTGGTGAAGGCCGCGACCGGTGAGGTGGTCACGGCCGAGGAACTCGGCGGCGGCGAGCTGCACTCGCGCACCTCCGGCGTCACCGACCACCTGGCCGAGGACGATCAGGACGCGCTGCGCATCGTGCGCCGCATCGTGGCCACGCTCGGCCCGCGCACGCCGGTCCCGTGGGAGGTGCGGCCCGTCATCGCGCCCGCCGCGCCGAAATCCGAGCTCTACGACGTGGTGCCGACCGACCTGCGCACTCCCTACGACGTGCGCGAGGTGATCCATCGCCTGGTCGACGGGACCGTCGAGGGCGAGAGCGGGTTCCACGAGTTCAAGGCCGAATACGGCAAGACCTTGGTCACCGGGTTCGCACACATCCACGGACATCCGGTGGGCATCGTCGCCAACAACGGCGTGCTGTTCAGCGAATCTGCCATGAAGGGCGCGCATTTCATCGAGCTGTGCGACAAGCGCAGTATCCCGCTGCTGTTCCTGCAGAACATCACCGGCTTCATGGTCGGCCGCGACTACGAGGCGGGCGGCATCGCCAAGCACGGCGCGAAGATGGTCACCGCGGTGGCCTGCGCCCGCGTGCCGAAGCTCACCGTCGTCATCGGCGGCTCCTACGGCGCGGGCAACTACTCGATGTGCGGGCGCGCGTATTCGCCGCGGTTCCTGTGGATGTGGCCGAACGCCCGGATCTCGGTGATGGGTGGCGAGCAGGCGGCGTCGGTGCTGGCGACGGTGCGCGGCGACCAGCTCGACAGCAGCGGGCAGCCCTGGTCGGCCGCGGACGAGGAGGCGTTCAAGGCCCCGATCCGGGACCAGTACGAGAGCCAGGGCAACCCCTATTACTCGACGGCCAGGTTGTGGGACGACGGCGTGATCGATCCCGCCGACACCAGAACCGTGCTCGGGCTGGCGCTGTCGGTGTGCGCGCAGGCCCCGCTCGAACCCGTCTCCTACGGCGTTTTCCGGATGTGATGACGATGCTGAACAGATCCGTTCCCGTCGGGTTCGACACCGTGCTGGTCGCCAACCGCGGCGAGATCGCGGTGCGGGTGATCCGCACTTTGCGCGCCTTGGGGATTCGCTCGGTGGCCGTCTACAGCGACGCCGACGCCGACGCCCGCCACGTCCACGAAGCCGACACTGCGGTGCGTCTCGGCCCGGCCCCCGCCCGGGAGAGCTACCTCGCCATCGACCGGGTGGTGGCCGCCGCCGTGCGCACCGGCGCGCAAGCGGTCCACCCCGGCTACGGGTTCCTCTCGGAGAACGCCGCTTTCGCCGCCGCGCTGGCGGAGGCGGACATCGTCTTCCTCGGACCGCCGGCCCGCGCCATCGAGGTGATGGGCGACAAGATCACCGCGAAGAACACCGTGGCCGCGTTCGGCGTCCCCGTGGTGCCCGGCATCGCCACCCCGGGCCTGACCGATGACGAGCTGATCGCCGCGGCCGCCGAAGTCGGCTATCCGGTGCTGGTCAAGCCGTCCGCGGGCGGTGGAGGCAAGGGCATGCGCCGGGTGGACGGTCCGGCCCGCCTGCCGGAGGCGCTGCGCAGCGCCCGGCGCGAGGCCGCCGCCGCGTTCGGCGACGACACGCTGTTCCTGGAACGGTTCGTCACCCGGCCGCGGCACATCGAGGTGCAAATTCTCGCCGACCAGTTCGGCAACGTGCTGCATCTGGGCGAGCGCGAATGCAGCTTGCAGCGCCGCCACCAGAAGGTGATCGAGGAGGCTCCCTCGCCGCTGCTGGACGCGGCCACCAGGGCCAGGATCGGCGCGGCGGCCTGCAACACCGCGCGCAGCGTGGACTACGTGGGCGCGGGCACCGTGGAGTTCATCGTCTCCGCCGACCAGCCGGACGAGTTCTTCTTCATGGAGATGAACACCCGCCTGCAGGTAGAGCATCCGGTCACCGAGCTGGTCACCGGCGTCGACTTGGTGGAATGCCAGGTCCGGGTGGCGGCCGGGCAGAAGCTTGCGGTGGCGCAGGACGACATCCGGATGGTCGGGCACGCGATCGAGGCCAGGGTGTACGCCGAGGATCCGGGGCGCGGGTTCCTGCCCACCGGCGGCACGGTGCTCGACCTCGACGAGCCGGAAGGCCCCGGCGTCCGGGTCGACTCGGGCCTGCGGATCGGCACGCGCGTCGGCAGCGATTACGACCCGATGCTGTCGAAGGTCATCGCGCACGCCGGTGATCGCGCCGCCGCGCTCGCGAAACTGGATCGGGCGCTGGCCGACACCGTGCTGCTCGGCGTGACCAGCAATATCGAATTCCTGCGCTTCCTGCTCGCCGACCCGGACGTGGCCGAAGGACGGCTGGACACCGCCCTGCTGGACCGGCGGGTCGCCGACTTCCGGCCCGCCGCCGTGGGCGACGACGAGTTCGTCGCCGCGGCGGCCTGGCACTGGGTGCGCCGCTGGCCCGCCGCGCCGCGCGACCCCTGGGAGGTGCCCTCCGGCTGGCGGATCGGGGCCGACGCGCCGACGCCGATCCGGCTCGCGGGCGGCGAGCGGGTCGAGCACGTCTACCTGTCCGGCACGCCGGACGACGGCACGGTGCGGGTCGACGAGGGCGAAAGCCGCGCACTGACGGCGGTATTCACCGCCTCCGGCGATCGATGCGCGGGCGAACTCGCCCTCACCCTGGACGGCCTGCGCCGCACCTACCGGGTCGCCGAGCAGGACGGCTTGTTGTGGGTGGCCGGACCGTCCGGCATCGCGGTGCTGCGCGAAGTGGCCGAGGTCAACGTGCGCGGCGGCGACGAGCACGTGGGCGACGCCGAGATCCGCTCCCCCATGCCCGGCTCGGTGATCGCGGTGCCGGTCGCCTCCGGCGCCGCCGTCGCGGCGGGCGATCCGGTGGTCATCGTGGAGGCGATGAAGATGGAGCACTCGCTCACCGCGCCGGTCGCCGGAACCGTCGAACTACTGGTCGAACCCGGCGCGCAGGTGCGCCTGGACCAAGTGCTGGCGCGCGTCGTCGCGCAGGCCGCAACGAATCCCACCGAACGAGAAGGAATCCCCGCATGACCGACTTCCTGTCCACCGGCACGCTGCCGGAGGAGTACCGCGATCTCGCGCTGACCGTGCGCGACTTCGCGCGGTCGGTGGTCGCTCCGGTGGCGGCCGAGCACGACGCGAACCACACCTTCCCGTACGAAGTGGTCGCGGGGATGGCCGAGATGGGCCTGTTCGGCCTGCCGTTCCCGGAGGAGTACGGCGGCATGGGCGGCGACTACTTCGCGCTGTGCCTGGCGCTCGAGGAACTGGGCAAGGTCGACCAGAGCGTGGCGATCACGCTGGAGGCGGGCGTCTCGCTCGGCGCGATGCCGATCTACCGCTTCGGCAACGACAAGCAGAAGCAGGAATGGCTGCCGCGGCTGACCAGCGGCCGCAACCTCGCCGCGTTCGGGCTCACCGAACCGGGCGCGGGCAGCGACGCGGGCGGCACCAGGACCACCGCGGTCATCGACGGCGGCGAATGGATCATCAACGGCAGCAAGCAGTTCATCACCAATTCCGGCACCGACATCACCAAGCTCGTCACGGTGACCGCGGTGACCGGGAACACCGGCGGCAAGAAGGAGATCTCGACGATCCTGGTGCCGACCGACACGCCCGGTTTCGTCGCCGAGCCCGCGTACAACAAGGTCGGCTGGAACGCCTCCGACACCCATCCGCTCAGCTTCACCGACGTCCGCGTCCCCGAGGAGAATCTGCTCGGCGAGCGCGGGCGCGGTTACGCGAACTTCCTGCGCATCCTCGACGAGGGCCGCATCGCCATCGCCGCGCTCGCGGTCGGCGCCGCGCAGGGCTGTGTGGACGAGAGCGTGCGCTACGCCAAGGAGCGCGAGGCGTTCGGCCAGGCGATCGGGCGCAATCAGGCCATCGCGTTCAAGATCGCCAGGATGGAGACGCGGGCGCACGCCGCGCGCACGGCCTACTACGACGCGGCGGCGCTGATGCTGGCAGGCAAGCCGTTCAAGAAGCAGGCGTCCATCGCCAAGCTGGTGGCCAGCGAGGCCGCCATGGACAACGCTCGCGACGCGACGCAGATCTTCGGCGGCTACGGCTTCATGAACGAGTACGCCGTCGCCCGGCACTATCGCGACAGCAAGATCCTGGAAATCGGCGAGGGGACGACGGAGGTGCAGCTGATGCTGATCGGACGGGAGCTGGGCCTGTGACCCGGCGGACGGTCGTGCAGCGCGGCCTGTGGTTCGAGGAGTTCGACACCGAGGTGGTCTACGAGCACCGCCCCGGCCGCACCATCACCGAGGCGGACAACGTCCTGTTCACCACGCTCACCATGAACACCCAGGCGCTGCACCTGGACGCGGCGTTCAGCGATCGATTGCCTCCGTTCAATCAGCGGTTGGTGAACTCGATGTTCACCCTGTCCACGTTGATCGGACTGTCGGTGGCGCAGCTGACCCAGGGCACCATCGTGGCCAATCTCGGCTTCTCGGAGGTCGCTTTCCCCAAGCCGCTGTTCCACGGCGACACCATGTACGCCGAAACCGTGGTCACCGACAAGCGCGAATCGAAGAGCCGTCCCGGCGAGGGCATCGTTACCTTCGCGCACACGGCGCGCAATCAGCACGGCGAGGTCGTGGCCACGGCGGTGCGCAAGACGCTGGTGCGCAAGGCTCCGGAGGGCGTGGCATGAGGCGTCCGGTCCGGGTGAGACAACCCAAGGTCACCACGAACAGCGATGCGGATGCCCACAACCGACCCAGCATGAGCGGCCCGGCCCTGAGGCAGCACAGCGGCACTACACCGGGCTCCGTGGGTATCCACAACCGACACAGCATGAGCGGTTCGGCCCGGAGTCGGCAGGGTCGCGCTCATGCCGGAGGCGATGCCGCATGAATTGGCAGATGGCAGGTCCGGCCTGGTTGTTCTGCCCGGCCGATCGTCCCGAGCGCTTCGCGAAGGCGGCGGCTGCGGCCGACGTCGTGATTCTCGACCTCGAGGACGGCGTCGCCGCGCACGACAAAGCGGCGGCGCGCAAGGCGCTGCTGGATACACCGCTCGATCCGGCGACCACGGTGGTGCGCGTCAACGCGGCGGGTACCGAGGACCACGCGCTCGATCTGGCGGCGCTCGCCGACACCGCCTACCGCAGGCTCATGCTGCCGAAATGCGAGTCCGCCGAACAGGTCACCGCGCTGGCGGACTACGCGGTGATCGCGCTGATCGAGTCGCCGCTCGGCGCGCTCACCGTCGGCGCGGCGATGACGGCGCGCAACGCGATCGGCGTCATGTGGGGGGCGGAGGATCTGGTCGCCGGGCTCGGCGGCACGGCGAGCAGGCATGCCGGCGGCGGCTATCGCGACGTGGCCCGCCACGTCCGCTCCACCGCGCTGCTGGCCGCCAAGGCGTACGGCAAGTTCGCGCTCGACTCGGTGTACCTGGACATTGGCGATCTGGACGGGCTGCGGGCCGAGACCGAGGACGCGGTCTCGGTGGGTTTCGACGCCAAGGTGGCGATCCACCCGAGCCAGGTGCCGGTGCTGCGCGCCGCCTATGCGCCCTCGGAAGCAGAGCTCACCTGGGCCCGCCGAGTGCTGGCGGAAGCGCCGAACCACCGCGGCGTCTTCGCCTTCGAGGGCAGGATGGTCGATGGCCCCGTGTTCCGGCACGCCGAGCAGATCGTGCGGCGCGCCGACCGCGCCTGAACGCAGAGTTTCCCCAGTCGAGAGGACCGCGATGCAACCACAATGGGTGCCGACCGAAGAAGACATCGCCGAGGCGAGGATCACCGACTTCGCCCGATTCGTCGCGGAACGCACCGGTGTGCACGCGACCGACTATCACGCGCTGTGGCAGTGGTCGGTCGACGATCTCGCCGGGTTCTGGCACGCGCTGTGGGACTACTTCGAACTCGGTGACATCGCGGGCGAAGTGTTGGCGAGCGCGGAGATGCCGGGCGCGCAGTGGTTCCCCGGCACCCGGTTGAACTATGTGGACCAGGTGATCCGGCAGCTGCGCACCGACCGGCCCGCGATCAAGGCGGTCAGTGAGGACGCTCCGATCCGCGAGGTGTCCTGGGCCGAACTGATCGACCACACCGCCGCTTTCGCACAGACGCTGCGGTCGCTGGGTGTGCGGCCCGGCGACCGGGTGGCCGGGTATCTGCCGAACATCCCGGAAGCGGTGATCGCGTTCCTGGCCACCGCGAGCATCGGCGCGATCTGGAGCGCCTGCGGACAGGACTACTCGCCGAAAGCCGCGCTGGACCGTCTCGGGCAACTGGAGCCGACCGTCCTGGTCACCGCCGACGGCTACCGCTTCGGCGGCAAGGCGCACGACAAGCGCGACGACATCGCCGCGTTGCGTGCCGGCCTGGACTCGCTGAAGGGCACGATCGCGGTCTCCCGGCTCGGGCTGGACGTGCCGGACGCGACCTCGTGGGACGAGGCGGTGACCACCACCGACGGGCTGCCTCCGGTGATCACCACGGAGTCGGTGGATTTCGACCATCCGCTGTGGATCGTGTTCTCCTCCGGCACCACCGGCCTGCCCAAGGGCATCGTGCACGGCCACGGCGGCGTGCTGCTCGAACACCTCAAAGCCGTTGCCCTGCAATCCGACATCGGACCCGAGGACACCTTCTTCTGGTACACCAGCCCGAGCTGGATGATGTGGAACTTCCAGATCGCGGGCCTGCTGGCCGGGGCGACCATCGTCACCTACGACGGCAGCCCTACCGCGCCGACCCCCGACGCGCTGTGGCGGATCGCCGCCGAGGTCGGCGCCACCGTGCTCGGCGCCAGCCCCGGCTATGTGCTGGCCTGCATCAAAGCTGGCTCGGTGCCGCGCACCGAGCACGACCTGTCGGCCCTGCGCACCGTCGGCATCACCGGCTCCTCGCTGCCCACCTCCTCGGCGCTGTGGCTGGGCGAGAACGTCGGCGAGCACGTCCAGGTGTCCTCGATCAGCGGCGGCACCGACGTGGTGTCCGCATTCATCGGGGGCGCGCGCACCGTGCCCGTGTGGCCGGGTGAGCTGTCGGCGCCCTTCCTCGGCGTCGCGCTGGACGCCTACGACCCGGCGGGGCAGCCGGTGCGCGGCGAAGTCGGCGAGCTCGTCGTCACCGCGCCGATGCCGTCCATGCCGGTCTCCTTCTGGCGCGACGAGGACGGGAAGCGTTATCACGACGCGTATTTCGACATGTTCCCCGGCGTGTGGCGGCACGGCGACTGGATCACCATCACCGACCACCACAGCGTGGTCGTGCACGGGCGGTCGGACTCCACGCTCAACCGGCACGGCATCCGGATGGGCAGCGCCGACATCTACCAATCCGTCGAACGGCTCCCGGAGATCGCCGAAGCGCTGGTGATCGGCGCCGAGCAGCCCGACGGCGGATACTGGATGCCGCTGTTCGTGACCCTCGCGCCCGGCGCGGAACTCACCGACGAGCTGAAAGCGCGCGTCAACAGCACCATCCGCACCGAGGTATCCCCCCGCCACGTGCCCGACGAGATCATCCTGGCCCCCGGCATCCCGCACACCCGCACCGGGAAGAAGCTCGAGGTACCGATCAAGAAGCTGTTCCAGGGCGCCGACCCGACCCGCGTCGTCGAACGCAGCGCCGTGGACAACCCGGACCTGCTCGACTGGTACGGCACGATCCGGCCCGGCGGGCGCGGCTGAGGGCGCTCCCGACTTCGGCTGCGGACGATCCCGATCAGTTGCCGGACGCAGTGCCGGGAGCGCCCGAATCGGACGCCGCGATCCAGAACGGGCGCGGCTGTGTGCGTCGCGAGTTCGGCTGCGGCGCAGGATTCTATCGGCGGTAGCCGCGCCCGCCGATGGACGCGGTGAAGACCGCCGCCCGCGCGCCGCGGGCGGCTTCCAGGTTGCGCTTCTCCTGCGGGGTGAGCCGATAGCGCGCCGTGATCCGCCGTACCGCGGCGACCACGGCGCCGAGCACCGGGATGGGGTCCACCGGGCGCAAAGCCAACGCCATGACGAACTCCTTACCAGAAAGACGCACCGGTACAAGCGGTTTCGGACAAACGGAGTATTGGATGGTGAGCCGGGGTACGCGAGCGGCGGGCATCGGGCATGGACCGGCGTCCGGGTTTCTCCTAGCGTGGAGGCGACAGCCGGTTCGACATGCGCGTGGAGGTGGCATCGTGGCCGCACAGGACGTCCGAGAACGCACGGAGCCCGCGGGTTTTCCGCCTGGGCCCGCGCTGCCGCCGCTCGTGCAGAGCGCGTTGTTCCAGCGGGACCGGGCCCGGTTCCTCACCGCGATGGCGCGCCGCTACGGTGACGTCTTCACCCTCCGGATCCCGCCGTTCGCCGACCGCGTCGTGGTGTACTCCCGCCCCGAGCACATCAAGGAGATCTTCGCGGGCGATCCGCACGACCTGCACGCGGGCGAGGGCAATCAGATCCTCGGTGCGATCATGGGCCCGCACTCGCTGCTGCTGACCGACGAGGCCGAGCACGCGCGGGCGCGCAGGCTGCTCATGCCCGCGTTCAACGGCGCCGCGCTGCGCGGCTACCGAGCGCTGATCTCCGAGATCGCGGCCGCGGAGATCGGCGGTTGGGCGCCCGGATCCACCGTGCGCATGCTGGACCGTATGAACGCGCTCACCCTCGAGGTGATCACGCGGGTGGTCTTCGGCGTCACCGACGAGCGGACCAGGGCCGAGCTGAACCCGCGCCTGAATCGGATCGTCCACCTGAATCCGCTGGTCTTCCTGGGTTTGAAGAACGACCGATTGCGGCGGGTCGGCCCATGGAAGAGCTTCGCCGAGAACCTGGCCGCGGTGGACGCCTTGCTCTACGCGGAGATCGCCGAGCGGCGGCGGGCGACCGATCTGGCCGGGCGCACCGACGTGCTGTCACGCCTGCTCGAGGTCGGCGCGGGCGACGGCGACGCGCCGCTCACCGATGCCGAACTGCGCGACCAGCTCATCACGCTACTGCTGGCCGGGCACGAGACCACCGCGTCGGCGCTGTCCTGGGCACTCTACGAACTCGCCGCCGACGCCGAGATCCAGCGGCAGGCCTCGGAGGCCGCGCGCACCGGCGACGACCGATACCTGGACGCGGTGCTCAAGGAGGCCATGCGGTTGCACACCGTCATCTCCGGCACCAATCGAAAACTGACCAGGGACATGACGATCGGCGGACAGCGGCTGCCCGCGGGCACCGTGGTCGCCACGTCGATCGTCCTCGCACATCGCCGTACCGAGGCCTACCCCGACGTCGCCGTGTTCCGCCCGGCCCGCTTCCTCGACGGCGAAGTGGCGCCGAACACCTGGCTGCCGTTCGGCGGCGGTGTGCGGCGATGCATCGGCGCGGGGTTCTCACTGCTCGAGGGCACCACGGTGCTGCGCGAAATCCTCGTCCGCGACACGCTTTCGCTCCCGGCGGGCAGCGCGCCCGAGCGCGGCAAGATCCGCAACATCACCACGGTGCCGCGCGGCCGGGCGCGGGTGGTGGTCGACCGGCGGTCAACCAGTATGTGAACAATGATTCTGTGTTCGATCAGCACTTGTACTGGATTTATATTCGTGTAAGTTTGTCTCTGTTCGACAGCTAGTCCCGGCACGGCTCGCATCGTGCCCCGCGCTTCGGCCGAGTCCGGCTGTCGACTTCCGGACGCACCGGCGCGCACATCCCGCCTCGTCGCATGCCGGCGCGCACCGGAGAACAGGTACAGCTCCCGGGGGCCGCTCATCCCCGGGAGCCGTATCCCGTGGCACGGCCAGCCCGGCCATACGGCCAGGTCGTTACGATGTTCGTCATGAGTGTCGACAATCGCCGTACGGCGCGGAAGGCGAGCAGCGGCGACTCGGCACCTCGCGAGATCCGGCGCAGACCGAAGAACCGCCGTGCCCAGATCGCCGCCGCGTCGGCCGCCGCGTTCGGCGCGCTCGGCTACCACGGCGTCAGCATGGACGACATCGCCTCCGGGCTCGGCATCAGCTCCGCGGCGCTGTACCGCCACTACCCGAGCAAATACGCGCTGTTCCGGGAAGAACTGCTGCGCGTCGGCCAGGCGATGACCGAATCGGTCGAGCTGCCCGATGAGGCGGCCGACTGGCCCGCCGAACAGCGGCTGCGGCACGTGCTCGACGCGCTCATCGCGGTCACCATCGACAACCGCCCCACCGTCACGCTGGTGCGCTGGGAAGTCAGATACCTCGAGCCCGACGACCAGACCACGCTCAACGACCAGCAGGCCACGGTACTCGGCGCGCTGGGCAGCCAGCTGGCCGCGCTGCGCCCGGAACTCATCGAGGAGGACGTGCGCGTGCTGCGCGCCGCCTTGCTCAGCACGATCACCAGCATCGCCGACCATCACGCCGCTCTCCCGGCGAAACCCCTTGCCCGCCTGCTGCATTCGGCGTGCTGGTCGGTCGCCCACGCGAAGCTGCCCGCGACGCGCGCGGTCGAGCCGGTCGCGGTGGTGGAGATTCCGGATTCGTTCAAACACGAACTGCTGCTGCGCAAAGCGGTCGAGCTGTTCCACGAACGCGGCTACCCCAACGTCAGCGTGGAGGACATCGCCACCGCCGCAGGGCTTTCGGCGGCCTCGGCGGTGTACCGCTTCTACCGCGGCAAGAGCGACATCCTGGCCGCCGCGTTCCGCCGTGCCGCCGAACGGGTTTCCGGCGCCGTCGGCCCGGCCGTGGCGGCGGCCGGCGATTCCGAGGACGCGCTCACCGCGTTGATCACGCAATACGTCGCCGGATCGTTCGCCGAACGCGCCCTCACCTTCGTGTACTACACCGAGTTCCAGCATGTCCCCACCGAGGACCGCACGGTGCTGCGCAATATCCAGCGACTCAGCGTCGAGGAGTGGGCCCGGCTGCTGCGCGAGGTGCGTCCGGAGCTCGCTCCGGCGGAGGCGCGCATCCTCGTCCACGCGGCTTTCGCGGTGGTCGTCGACCTGGGCCGCGCCTTCGGCAACGAACCGCTGGCCGCCCAGGACCGGGTGCGCTTGCTGATGCAGCTGGTGCTCTTCGGACGGCCCGCGCGATAGTCAGGTAAGTTAGCAGAGATTCTCGCTTCGATCGGCGCATTGCGGGAGATTGAAGGCGGATCACCAGATTTTTGTGATCTACCATTCATTTCTTCCCGGGAGCGGGTAGCGTCGCTGTACCGAACGTTGTGTTGGGCTACCATCGCGGCATGGGTGCCCAGGACCACCATGCCGCGGACAAGGCGGCCGACGGGACACCGGCACGCGTGATCCGGCGCCGACCACGTGACCGCCGCGCCCAGATCGCGGCGGCGTCGGCCGAGGCGTTCGGGGCGCTCGGCTACCACGGCGTCAGCATGGACGACATCGCCTCTCGGCTCGACATCAGCTCCGCGGCGCTGTATCGCCACTATCCGAGCAAGTACGCGCTGTTCCGCGAGGAAGTGTTGCGGTTGGGCGCGGTCAGCGCCGAAGCGGTCCGGCTGCCCGAAGCCACGGACCTGTCCGCCGAGCAGCGGCTCGCGCGGGTGCTCGACGCCTTGATCGAGGCCGCCATCGTCAACCGGCGCAGCGCGGCGCTGTTGCGCTGGCAGCGGCGCTACCTGGAGGAAGACGACGCGGACACGCTGGCCGATCAGCTCGCGGGCGTGAACGCGACGCTCACCGCACTGCTCGCCGAGACCAGGCCCGCGCTGTCGAAGGCCGATCGCGCCGTGCTGGCCGCGGCGGAACTGAGCGTGCTCAGCAGCATCGGTGATCACCATGTGTCGATCCCGGTGCGGACGCTCACCGCGCGGCTCACCGCGGCCTGCCACGCACTCGCCGTGTGCGAGCTGCCGCCGCCCGGCAGCGCCGAGGCCGAGAACTTCACCGCGACCGAGATCCCGCTCACCTTCAAACACGAGTTGCTGCTGATGCGCGCGGTGGAGCTGTTCCATCAGCGCGGGTACCCGAACGTCAGCGTGGAGGACATCGCCAACGCCGCCGGACTGCCCGCATCCTCGGCGGTGTACCGGTTCTACCGCGGCAAGGGCGACATCCTCACGGCGGCGTTCCGCCGGGCGGCGGATCGGGTGTCGGCCGCCATCGGGCCTGCCGTCTCCGCGGCCGAGACGCCCCAGCAAGCGCTCGACACCCTGATCGAGTTGTATGTGGCCGGCTCGTTCGCCGAGCGCGAGCTGACCTTCGTCTACTACGCCGAAATCAGCAACGTGCCGCCGGAGGAGCGCACGGTGCTGCGCAACATCCAGCGACTCAACGTGGAGGAATGGGCCAAACTGCTGGGCGGCGTGCGGCCCGAGTTGTCCGCCGCCGAAGCGCGGCTGCTGGTGCACGCCGCCTTCGCCCTGGTCGTCGACCTGGGCGAACGCTTCGGCTCCACCGACCCGGCCTGCTCCCCCCGGCGCGTGGTGCGCCTGATGCAGGCGATCCTCTTCGGCCACCTGACGCCGTAGCGCGGGATGGCCCACGGTCGTGGGCGACAGCGCACCGTCGGTCCGGTAACGGCGGCCGACCGACCGGCGAACCGGCTCGACGCCTTCGTTCGCGAGTGGGCACACGGCCGCGGCGAATCGTGGGTGGCCACCGCGGCGAGGTGCCACTCGATGGCACGAGTATCGCCGAGTCGGCCGAGCGCGAGAGTCGGCGCGCACTGTACCGGCGGAATCGTAGCGGAAGCTTTCGTTCGGGGGCTGGTCGCTCGGGGTGCTCGATTCCCGAGTCCGAGTACGGTGGGATCCGTGCCGACTACGTGGGCGTTGCCGATAGGCCGGACATCGGGCGCGGGTCCTGGGCCAGTTCGAGGGCACGGCCGGTTTACGCCACCGGCGAACGCCGGGGCGGAATCGGCCTCGGGGCAATGCTGTTGCGGTAGAAAGGCCGCGTCCGGTCCCGGCGCGACATTCGCAGGGCATCGGCGCAGTCTCCGACTTCGGAAAGAAGATTCTCATGAGCACAGATCTCGACGCGCAACCCGCCGCGGCATCCGGAACCTTTGCCATCGGCGGCGATCTTCCGGTGCATCGGCTGGGATACGGCGCGATGCAGTTGACCGGCCCCGGCGTCTGGGGTGACCCCAAGGACCCGGACGAGGCGGTACGGGTGCTGCGCCGGGCGGTGGAGCTCGGCGTGAACTTCATCGATACCGCCGACTCCTACGGTCCGTTCGTCAGCGAGAAACTGATCCGCAAGGCCCTGCACCCCTATCCGGAGGGCCTGGTCATCGCCACCAAGGCCGGTCTCACGCGGCAGGGTCCGAACGAGTGGCGCCCGGTCGCGCGGCCCGAATACCTGCGCCAGCAAGCGGAACTGAGCCTGCGCCATCTCGGCGTCGACCGGATCGATCTGTACCAGCTGCATCGCATCGACTCGCAGGTGCCGCTGGCCGACCAGATCGGCGAGCTGGTCGCACTCCAGCAGGAGGGCAAGATCCGGCACATCGGCCTCTCGCAGGTGACCGTCGAACAGCTGCGCCAGGTGCGCGAACTCGCCACCATCGTCTCGGTGCAGAACCTGTACAACCTCGCCAATCGCGCCGACGAGGACGTGCTGAACTACGCCGAGCAGGAGAACATCGGCTTCATCCCGTGGTTCCCCATCGCCACGGGCGAACTCGCCGCCCCCGGCGGTCCGCTGGCCGCCATCTCCGCCGAGCACGGCGCGACCCCCGCCCAGCTCGCCCTGGCCTGGCTGCTGCGCCGCTCCCCCGTCATGCTGCCGATCCCGGGCACCTCCAGCGTCGCGCACGTCGAGGAGAACATCGCCGCCGCGCGAATCGAGCTGACGGACAAGGAATTCGAGGCGCTGTCGGACGCCGCCAGGTCGACCGGAAACTGACCGCCGCGGCTGTCGGCTGAGCGCCCCGCGGCGGGGTGCTCAGGCGGCGGCCGACGCGACCGCGACTTCACTCGGTCATGACTCATGCGCCCTGGCTGTCGTGGCGGGCTGGGTATTCATGACGCCGCGGCAATACGAGCAGCGATGGGGACGGCCACCAGATATCGACCGGCCCCGCGAGTGGCACATAACGGCCCGCATCAGAAGCCGCGGAACACCCCGTCGGCGTCGACGTTTTCGGAGAAGTCCTCGAAGTCCATGTTCGACAGCGACAGGTTGTTCTCCACGGCAGGCATTTCGGTGGGCACCACGCGGAAGGTCTGGAAACCGACGACGTCCGTGTTGCCCCGGCTCGTATCCACGACGAGTATCGGGCGTTCGGGATCGGTCATCGTTCGCTTGTCCGCCAGGAAGAGGTAGTAGGGCGGTGGCGCTGGAACGATTTCTTCCAACTTCTCCACCGTCAGACCTTCGAAGCGACGGTCATCGACCGGCGTGATATCCGCATAGGCGAGTATCCCGTCACCGAGGTCCCACGGCTGCAGCGCGGCATCCAAAGTTTCGGACCAGGCGGCGTCGTCGGCGAAATACGTTCTGATGAACAGGGAATCGCCGTCGGGCAACAGCATCGCGTTCTCCTCCCTCGCCGAGATCGGGCCCCTGTCGGCCGAACACGCAGCGATCACCACCACGGCCAACGCAGTGACCGCTATCGGACCGAACCTCACGTGCCGGAAGCCTACTCACTCCGTGCTCGGTCCCCCGGCGAGGCTGCGGTGGCTCGCACTCGCGCCGATTCGAGATGCGCGGTGAGCGGACGCCGGGAAGTCCCCGTATCTCCGTCGTACGGAGATACGGGGACTTCGGCGCTGCCGGGGCTCCCTCGCCGTAGTCCCGTGCAGGGGATGAACGTCGTTGGCGGGCGGATCACGCTGCCGGCAACGAGTTCGGTGCGCTGACAGTCGGTCAGCGCGAGTATCCGTCGGCCCTGCTGTCGGGGACGACGCGGCCGGATGCGACCAAGGTGCGGAAGGCCGCTTGTTTGCGGGGGCAGGCGTCGGCGCGGCAGGGGCGGTGGCCCTGCATCACGCGGTGCGCCTGCTCGACGGTGAACGGCTCATCGGGCGGTCGGTGCGCGTCCTCCGCGCCGCCGTGCGGCAGGCAGGAGCCGACGCCGACGATCGCGGCCACCAGCAAGGTGCACGCGCCGAGCATGCTCAGCAGCGGATTCACGGCCGCTCACTGGTCGGCGGCCTGCCGGGAACAGAACGCCGACGCGGTTAGGTATTGCCTGCAGTGCGCGCCGTGCCCGGCGTGGACGGCGCACAGGAACCGCGCGCGGTCATAGGTCAGGCCGAGCGGTTCCTGCGAGCAGTCGCGGCTCTGAATCAACCACAGCTCTCGGACATCCGAGTGCAACACGTCCATCGTTCACCTCCATAAGCGCAGTGCACCCGGCACCGAGAAGGCGCCGCCGGAGCCGCGCTCGACACGGATGGATCGGGCCGTGTCGGGACCGTGCGCCGGGTTCCGGACAACGGGCGCCCTCGACAGGGTTTGGGCGGACCCCCGATGCCGGGTGCGATTCAACAGTGCGCGTTGCGATTCGGTAGATAACAGACCCGAATGCGGTAATTGCGAGTACTTTCCGTTTGTAGCGGCCTGGAGCGAGGAAGAGAGACCTATGGTGGAGGTCGACTGGACGGGCGAAGCTGTACATGCGCTTCGCACGGCGATGAAGCGAAGCCGTTACGAATTCGCGCGTCTGGTGGGCGTCACACCGCGCACCGTGGTCCTGTGGGAGAACGGCCGGACAACCCGGATGCACGCCGCTAGCCAGCGTCTCCTGGACAGGGTCTTGTCGGGCGTCGATTCCGTCGTCGCCGAACGATTCGAGCGCGCGATCACCACGCGCCAGGAGCCGGCCCCCGACTACGAACGCGCCGATTCGGCGCCCGAAAGGCACACCAAGCTCGGTAGGGAAATCGGGCTCGACAAGGAAGTCGAGGAAGACGACGTGAGAAGGCGAGAACTGCTGGCCTGCATCGGCGCGGGCATGGCAGGCCAGGCGGCGGACCTGGTGGCGAGCGAACCGGAGAGGATGCTGGCAACCCTCGACGCGGGGTCGATCAGCGAA
Organism: Nocardia sichangensis; assembly: GCF_047200615.1. Lineage (NCBI taxonomy): Bacteria > Bacillati > Actinomycetota > Actinomycetes > Mycobacteriales > Nocardiaceae > Nocardia > Nocardia sichangensis. The sequence goes on along the minus strand of NZ_JBJZOK010000003.1, from coordinate 275,106 downwards.
CGGCGACTGGCGTTCCTGGAGCAGTCGGCCGAGGTCCTGGGCACGCGGGTGGTGCAGGTTCCGCCGCACGAGCTGTTGCAGACGGGGCTCGAGCAATTCCGGCTGGTACGTGGCTGTCTCGGCGAACGGCAGCCCACCCATCAGCAGGTCCGATTGGTGCGCACGGCCGGACGGCTGGCGAACGTGGTGGGCGAGATCCTCTTCAACGAAGGGCATTTCGGTCAGGCGCGCATGTGGTATGCCACCGCGATCCACGCCGCGCAGGACATCGGCGACCGTTATTCGGAGGACATCGCCCTGGCCGGGCTCGCGTATTTGCCGACGTATAGCGATAAACCGAAGGAAGTTTTGCAGTTACTCGACGGCCGCTTGCAAGAAAATCCGTCTTACGGCCCGGCCGCCGCATGGTTGTGGGGAATGGCGGCGCGTGCGCACGCCAGTCTCGGGCACGCCGATGAATTCGCGCGGTGTATCGCACGATCGGCATCGGCTTTGGAAGACGTCGGGTCCGAAGACCTTTCGGTCGGTATTTTTTCTTTCCGCCCGGAGAAACTCGCTTTTTATCAGGCGATCGGATATTCCCGGCTCGGCCGCGCCGAGGAGACCGCCGTGGCGGCCGCCCGCGCGATGGCGTTGTACGACCCGTCGGAGACCATGGAGCCCGCCTTGGTCCGCTTCGAGCACGCCACGGCGCTGCTGGCCTCGGGCGAGGTCGAGGAGGCCTGCGCGGTGGCGACCAGCGCCATCACGAACGCGCACACCTACGTGGGGCTCACGGTCACCAAGCGCGCGAAACAGTTCGACTCGGCGCTCGGCGGCCTGCGCACCAGAGCCGTCGCGGAATGGCGGCAGCACGCGCACGCGGTGATCGACGCGGCGCACGCCGAGGTCTGAGCCCGGAGACGAGGCGGGGCGCACCGGTCGGCAGGGGGATGTGGACCGGCGCGCCCCACGTATTCAGGTGGTCAGTTCGCCTCGGTGGACATGGCTTCGATGAGCGACTTGGGACGCATGTCCACCCAGTGCGTCTCGACGTACTCCAGGCAGGACTTGCGGTTGGCGGCGCCGTAGGCGATGGACCAGCCGCCGGGAACGGCGGCGAAGACCGGCCATAGGGAATGTTCGCCTTCTTGGTTGATCAGGACGTAGAACTTGGCGTTGTCGTCGTCGAACGGGTTGGTCATTTCGGATTTCCTTCTTCCTGGTCAGATCAGGTTGGGGGGTCTAAGGGCGGTCGGTGTCGGCCAGCGCCGCGGTGAGGACGTGGCCGATCCGTGCCAGCGCGGATTCGGAGGTCATCCGCCAGTGCGAGGCGTGCACCGCGTGGTTGTGCACGGTGCCGTCCACGGCGTCCGCCCAGCTCGCGGCGCCCGCGGCACCGGTCGGATCGTCCAGCGCGGCGGTGAAGTACACGAGGTTGCCCTTGTAGGGGCGGGGGCGGTAGCGCCGGATCAACTCCAGTGACCCGGCGCCCGCGCCGAGCACACGGTCGAGGCGGTCGGCGCCGAACGAGGCGAACGGCTCGGGCAGGTCCGCGAGCAGGCGCGCGAGCCGAGGCGGGTCGAGTTCGGCGTCCTCGTCGTCGGCCGCTTCGCCGAGCAACCCGCCGAGCAGATCGGCGACCGGCAGCGCGATGGCCGCGTGCGCGGCGACCCGCAGCGAGCTGTCCATCATGGCCAGTACCGCGACCCGCTGGCCCTGCTCCTGGAGCCGCACCGCGACCGCGTGCGCGAGTACGCCGCCGAGCGACCAGCCGAGCAGGTGATACGGGCCCTCGGGCTGCACGGCGCGGATCTCGCGCACGTAGCGGCTCGCCCAGTCGTCGATGGACTCCGGCATGGCCTCCGAGTTGAGCACCGGCGACTGGATGCCGTACACGTCGCGCTCCGGGTCCAAGTGCGCCGCGAGGCCCGCGAACGACCACGCGACGCCGCCGGCCGGGTGGAGGCAGAACAGCGGCTCCCGCGCGCCGCCGGTGCGCAGCGGAAGCACGACGTCGAACGCGGCGGTCGCGTCCACCCGGCCGCGACCGGACCGGTGCTGCTCCAGCTGGGCGATCAGGCGGGCCGGTGTCGGCGCGGCGAACAGCCACAACACGGGAATCTGTTCGCCGAGCGCCGCACTCAGCCGGACGGCCAGGCGGGTGGCCAGCAGCGAGTTGCCGCCGCGCTCGAAGAAATTGTCGTCCAGGCCGACCCGCTCGACGGCGAGTATCTCGGCGAAATCCGCGCACACGGCATGCTCCAAGTCCGTGCCGGGGGCGCGGAATTCCCGGGCCTGTGTCTCGGGTCGGGGCAAGGCGGAGCGGTCGACCTTGCCGTTCGCGGTGAGCGGCAACGTCGCCAACTGCCGCAGCACGGCGGGCACCATGTAGCTCGGCAGGATCTCGGCCAGCGCGGCGCGCAACGCGGCCGGGTCGAGCCGCTCTGCGGCGGTGAAATAGCCCGCCAGCACGGCGTTCGCGCCGTCGGTGTCGTAGGCGACGACGATCGCCTCGCCGATCTCGGGCCGCGAGCGCAGGGCATGCTCGATCTCGGCGAGTTCGATGCGGTAGCCGCGGATCTTCACCTGGAAGTCGCGCCGCTCGACGTACTCGAGGTGGCCCCCCGCGGACCAGCGCACCATGTCGCCGGTGCGGTACAGGCGAGTGCCCGCGGGTCCGAACGGGTCGGCCACGAACCGCTCCGCGGTGAGCTCGGCGCTGCCGTGATAGCCGCGGGCCAATTGCGCGCCACCGAGATACAGCTCGCCGGTCACCCCGGCGGGCACCGGGTGCAGACGGTCGTCGAGCACGTAGACCCGGTTGCCGGATTCGGGTGTGCCGATGGGCACCAGCGCTTGCCGGTCGCCCGCGGCGGTGCGGAAGCGGGTCACCGACACCGCGGCTTCGGTGGGTCCGTAGAGGTTGTCGATCCTGGCCGCGGTGAGCGCCTGGACCCGCCGCACCGTCGCGGCGGGCAACGCCTCGCCGATGACCAGCAGTCGGCGCAGCGAACGCGGCAGGCGGCGCTCGCCGGACGCTTCGGCCAGCATCGCCAGCAGCGACGGCACCAGCGTCAGCGTCGTCACCGAGGCACGGCGCACCAGGTCGAGCAGCCCCGACGGATCGCGCTGCGCGCCCCGAGGTGCGAGCACGAGCCGCGCCCCGGCCCGCGGCGCCCACCAGTACTCCCACACCGACAGGTCGAACGCGGCCGAGGTCAGCACCAGCGCCGCGTCGTCTTGGCCGAGCGCGTATTCCGACTGCATCCAATCCAGCTGGTGCGCGACGGCGGCGTGCGGCATCGCCACGCCCTTCGGCGCGCCGGTGGAACCGGAGGTGAAGATGACATACGCGGTGTTCGTTGGCGACAGCGCGGCGATCCGTTCGTCGTCGCGCACCGGACCGTCGGCCACCGTGTCGGCGACGGTCGAGATATCCAGCACCACGCTGTGTTCCGACGCCGTCGCGGGCAGCATCGGCTCCCGCGCCGAAGTGAGCACCAGCCGCGGCGCTGCGGCGGCCAATACGCTCGCGGTGCGTTCCAGCGGATGCGCCGGGTCGAGCGGCACGTAGGCGCCACCGGCCGTCACCACCGCGTACATCGCGACGAGCAGGTCGACGCTGCGCGGAATAGCCAGCGCCACCAGCTTTTCCGGGCCGATGCCGCGCGCGATGAGCACCCGGGCCAGGCGATTGACCCGCGCGCCGAACTCCTGGTACGTGACCGTCGTGGCGTCGTCGACGATCGCGATGGCCTCCGGCGTCCTGGCCACCCTCGCCTCGAACGCGGCGGCCAGCGTGGCAGGCGTGCGGGCGCGCCCGGACTGGTTCCAGGTGACCAGCACGCGCTCGGTCTCCGCCGGGTCCAGCAGCGCGAGATCCCCGACCGGCAGTCGCGGGTCCGCGCACACCGCGCCCAGCAGCCGTTGCAGGCGAGTGGCGAAACCGGCCACCGTCGACTCGTCGAACAGGGCGGTGGCGTAGGTGATCGAAGCCGCCATGCCAGCCGGGGTTCCGTCGGAGCCGTAGCGATCGGTGACGATCAAATGCAGGTCGAACTGGGCGACTTCGGATTCGAAATCGGCGGCGGTGACGTTCAATCCGTCCAGCGAGAAATCGGCCTCCGCCTGGTTGTGGAAGGAGAAGCCGACCTGGAACAGCGGGTGACGGGCGGTGGAGCGCTCCGGGTTGAGCACCTCGACCAGACGCTCGAACGGCACGTCGGCGTGCGCGAAGGCCGCGACGTCGGCGGCGCGCACGCGCGCGAGCAGGTCGGTGAAGCCCTCGCCCGCGTCCACCCTGGCGCGCAGCACCAGCGTGTTGACGAACATGCCGACGACGTCGTCGAGTTCGGCGGCGCCGCGCCCGGCCACCGGGGTGCCCACCGCGATGTCCGAGGTGCCCGACAGGCGGGCGAGCAGCACCGTGAACGCCGTGTGCAACACCATGAACAGCGTGGCGCCGCAGGACCGGCCGAGATCGGCCAGCCGCGTGTGCACATCCGGGGTGATCGCGAAATCGACGTGCCTGCCGCGCGTGGAGACGACCGCGGGACGCGGGCGATCGGTGGGCAGGCTCAGCTGCGCGGGCAGCTCGGCCAGCGTCTCGGTCCAGAATCGGATCTGCCGCGCCAGCAGCGAGGCGGGATCGTCCTCCGCGCCGAGAAGTTCACGCTGCCACACGCTGAAATCGGTGTACTGCACGGGAAGCGGTGGCCGGTCCGGTGCGACGCCGCGTTTGCGTGCTGCGTAGGCGGACATGACGTCGCGCGCCAGCGGCGCCAGCGACGAGCCGTCCGCGGCGATGTGGTGCACCACCACCACGAGCACGTGTTCGGTCCCCGCCGCGTCGCCGTCGACCGGCGCGAACAACCGGGCGCGGACCGGGACGGTCTCGGCGACGTCGAAGCCGCCGCCGACGAAATCGGCCACCGCCGCGGCCAGGTCGTCGGCCGGGACGGCGATGGGCGCGAGCACCGGGGTGGTGTCCGCGACGGGCAATACGACCTGCACCGGTCCGGACGCGTGCAGCGGGTAGACGGTGCGCAGCACGTCGTGGCGAGCCACCACGTCCCCGATCGCGGCGTTCAACGCCGCCACGTCCAGCTCGCCGGTCAGGCGCACCGCCAGCGGGATGTTGTAGGCGGTGGACTGCCGATCGAGGCGGTTGAGGAACCACATGCGCTGCTGCGCGAGCGAGAGCGGCACGGGACCGGTCACCGCGCGCCGGGTGAGCGCGGGACGCGCGGACCCACCTGAGGCGTCGTCCAGCGCGCGGGCCAGCGCGGCGACGGTCGAGTGCTCGAACACCGCGCGGACGCCGACGGCGACCGAGAGCCGGTCACCGAGCCGCGCGGCCAGCTGGGTCGCGGTCAGCGAATTGCCGCCTCGGGCGAAGAAATCGTCGTCCAGGCCCACGCCGCCGTCGAGTCCGAGCACCTCCGCGACCGTGTGCGCCACCACCCGCTCGGTCTCGGCACGCGGCGCACGGAACGGAGCAGCGCGAAACTCGGGCTGCGGCAATGCTCTACGGTCCAGCTTGCCGACCGGGGTCAGGGGCAGCTCGTCGAGCGACAGCACGCGGCTCGGCACCATGTACGCGGCGAGCGAGCGCGCGGCATGAGCCAGCAGGTCGGCGGCGTCGATCGTGTGACCCGCGGCCGCGACCACATAGGCGACCAGCGATACCGCACCCGAGGCATCGGTGTGGCCGACGGTGACGGCCGTGCGCACCGTCTCGTGCGCCGCGAGCACGGCGTCGATCTCACCGAGTTCGATGCGCAGGCCGCGCACCTTCACCTGGTGGTCGGAACGCCCGACATAGCGCAGTGCGCCGGATCCGGTCCAGCGCACCAGATCACCGGTCCGGTACAGCCGTCCGCCCGCGGGACCGTAAGGGTCGGCGACGAACCGTGCGGCAGAAAGCCCTGGTCGCGCATGGTATCCCCGGGCCAGGCCTGGACCGCGCAGGTACAGCTCGCCGGTGACGCCGACCGGCACGGGCCGCAGCCTGCCGTCCAGCACCACCGCTGACATGCCGAGGATCGGCGTGCCCAGGTCGAGCGGGTCGCCGGGCCGCAGCGCGGCGCTGATCGTCGCGATGACGGTGGTCTCGGTCGGGCCGTAGGTGTTGTGGAACGACCGGCCGGGGGCCCAGCGGCGCACCGTGTCCGGGCCGTAGGACTCGCCGCCGACGGTGAGTTGCCGTAAGCAGTCCAGCTCGGCCGGGTCGAGCGTGGGCAGGACGGCCGGGGTGAGGAACGCGTGCGTCACCCGCCGGTCACGGATGAGCGCGGTGAGTTCCGCGCCGCCGTAGACGCCAGGGGGCGCGATCACCAACGCCGCGCCCGCGGACAGAGCCAGCAGCAGTTCCAGCATGGACGCGTCGAAGCTGGGCGAGGCCACGTGCAGCACGCGCGCGTCCGCGGTGACCAGGTACCGGTCCCGCTGGGCGAGGGCCACTCCGGCGAGGCCACCGTGCGTGGCGACCACGCCCTTGGGCGTCCCGGTCGAGCCGGAGGTGTAGATCATCCAGGCCGGGTTCTCGCACCGCACGGGACGGACGAGTTCGGCGGGGTCGATCGGCGCCGTGCTGTTGCGGCGCATCCGCGCGGCCGTGGACGGGGCGTCCAGCACCAGCCAGTCGACGGCACCGGGCAGCGCCGCGCGGCAGGTGGCGATCGTCAGGCCCAGCGCCGCACCGGAATCGGTCAGCATGTGCGCGATCCGCTCGGCCGGATAGGCCGGGTCGACCGGAACGAACGCGGCGCCGGTCTTGGCCACCGCCCACACCGCGAGCACGGAGGTGATCGAGCGCGGCGCCGCGACGGCCACCACGTCCTCCGCGCCGAGACCGCGGCCGATGAGCATGCGCGCCAGCCGCGACGACTGCTCGTCCAGCATCCGGTAGGTCAGCTGCCGTTCGCCGCCGACCAGTGCGACCGCGCCGGGGTCGAACGCGACGGCGGCGGCCATCAGTTCGGCCAGCGTGCGCGGCGGCACCGGCGCGTCGCCCCGGCGGCCGAGCAGGTCGGCGCGTTCGGCGGGGGCGAGTAGATCGGCGGCGGCGATCGGCGCGTCCGGTCGCGCGATGAGCGTGCCGAGCAGCCTGCCGAAGCGGCGCAGCAGAGCGCGCGCGGTGGCGGCGTCGAAGAGGTCTGTGGCGTAGTCCAGTTCGACCGCGAGGTGGCCGTCGGCGTCGGGCTCGGCGGCGACGGTGAATTGCAGGTCGAAACGCGCCACCTGTTCGTCGAACGCGACGGCGGTGAGTTCGAGACCGGGCACGGTGAAGGCGTCGGCGGCGGTGTTCGGGTAGCTCAGCGCCACGGTGAACAGCGGATGCCGATCCTGGGAACGCTCGACGCCGAGTTCGTCGACCACCCGATCGAACGGCACGCTCGCGTGCTCGAACGCCGTGAGATCGACGGCCCTGATCCGGGCGAGCAGGTCGGTGAAGGACTCGTCGGCGTGCACTTCGGCGCGCAGCACCACGGTGTTGACGAACATGCCGACCAGGTCGTCCAGGGCCGCCGCGCCGCGTCCGGCCACCGGGGTGCCGATCGGGACGTCGCCGGAACCCGACAACCGGGACAGCAGGACGGCGAGAGCGGCGTGCACCACCATGAACGGCGTCGCGTCGTGGCGCAGCGCCAGTTCACGGACCCGCGCCGCGATCCCGTCGCCGATCCTGGCCCGCACGCTGGCGCCGCGCTTGCTCGCGACGGCGGGACGCGAACGGTCGGCGGGCAGCTCCAGCTCGCCCGGCAGATCGCGCAGCGTCTCCGCCCAATACGAGAGTTGGTGCGCGGCAGTGGTTTCCAGCTGAGCGTCCTGCCACAGGGCGTAGTCGGCGTACTGGGCGGCGAGCGCGGGCCAGACCGGTTCGGCGCCGAGGACGCGGGAGAGATAGGCCGTCAGCAGATCGCGCAGCAACGGGCTCATCGAATAACCGTCGGCCGCGATGTGGTGCACCACCGCGACCAGCACGTGGCTGGTGGCGTGCTCCCGCAGCAGCGCCGCGCGCACCGGAACGGCGGCGGTGACGTCGAAACCGGCGTCGAGGAACTCGGCGATCCGGTCGTCGGCGGCGCGACCGTCCAGCGCTTCGACCGTCAAGCGCACCGAAGCGCCGTCCGCGGGCAGGATCACCTGATGACCCGCGCCGGTCGCGTCGGCCGGATACACCGTGCGCAAGGTCTCGTGCCTGGCCACGACGTCGGCGAACGCGGCGATCATGGCGTCGGTGTTCAGCTCTCCCTCTATGCGCAGCGCGACCGGGATGTTGTGCGCGGCGGACGCCGGATCGAGCCGGTTGAGGAACCACATGCCACGCTGGACCGGCGCGAGCGGAATCCGTTCCGGTCGCGGTCCGGCGACCAAGGGCACCACCTGTTCGGTCGCGGCGGCCTCCGCGGTGAGCAGCGCGGCCAGCGCGCCTACCGTCGGCGCTTCGAACAGCAGCCGCACCGGGACGCGGCGACCGAGCCGGTCGGCCAGCCGGGCCGCGACCCGAGTGGCGCTGAGCGAGTTGCCGCCGAGGGCGAAGAAGTGGTCGTCGACGCCGATCGGCCCATCGCCCAGCACCGTTTCGAAGGCCTCGACCACTACGCGCTCGGCCAGGGTGACGGGGGCGAGATAGGCGGCGCGGTCGAAAACCGGATCCGGCAACGCTTTCCGGTCCAGTTTGCCGGAGGCGTTGAGCGGGAAGGCGTCGAGCGTGACCAGAGCCGAGGGGAGCATGTACGACGGCAGCGTGCGCGCGGCGGCGCGCAGCACCTCGGCATCCGCAGGCACCGTGCCCGGCTCGGTGGTGACGTAACCGACCAGGTGATCGTCGCCGGTGACGGTGGTGACCACCCGGGCCGCCGCCTGCGCCACCCCGGGGGCGGCCGCGAGCGCGGCCTCGATCTCGCCGAGCTCGACGCGCTGGCCGCGGAACTTCACCTGGAAGTCGGTGCGGCCCAGGTACACCAATTCGGCGGTGTTCCCTCGGGTCTCCCAGCGCACCAGGTCGCCGGTGCGGTACATCCGCAGCCCCGGCGCGCCGAACGGATCGGCCACGAACCGGTCCGCGGTGAGATCCGGCCTGCCGTGATAGCCGCGCGCGAGCTGGACGCCCGCGAGATACAGTTCGCCCGCGACGCCGGGCAGCGTCGGGCGCAGCCGCGAATCCAGCACGTAGACGCGGCTGTTCCATTCCGGATTGCCGATCGGCAGCGCGGTGCGGTCGCTCTCGCCCGTCACGTCGCGGTGGGTGATGCTCACCGCCGCTTCGGTGGGGCCGTACAGGTTGTGCACCCGTGCGGCGCTCACCGCGCCGAATGCCCGCACGGTCTCGGCGGGCAGCGCCTCGCCGATCACGAACACCGTGTGCAGCGACGCGAGTGCGGCGCCGCGCCCTGCGGCGGCGACGTGCCCGGCGAAGACGCTCAGCATCGACGGCACGAAATCGGTGACGGTGACTTGCCTTTCGGCGATCACGCCGGTGAGATAGGCCGGGTCGCGATGGCCGTCCGCAGCCGCCAGCACGAGGGTGGCGCCGACCCGCAGCGGCAGGAAGTAGCCCCACAGCGACACGTCGAACGTGGTCGCCGTCTTCTGCAGGTAGACGTCCTCGGCGGTGAGACCGTACCGCGACTGCATCCAGGTCATCTGGTTGACGATCGCGGCGTGCGACACGCTGACGCCCTTGGGTTTCCCGGTGGAGCCGCTGGTGAAGATCACGTACGCCGGGCTGCCCGGGTGGATCGGCGCGCGACGTTCGTCGGCCGCGATCGGGTCGTCGGCGTAACCGTCCAGCGCGACGGCGTCGACCAGGACGGTGGCGACGGAATCGCCGAGATCGATCCGGTCGGCCGCCGTGGTGAGCACGGCCACGGGCGCGGCGGTGTCGAGGATGTGGGCGATGCGCCGAGCGGGGTGGTCCGGGTCGATCGGCACATACGCCCCGCCCGCCTTGAGCACCGCGTACATCGCGACCACCAGCTCCGGTGAGCGCCGGATCGCCAGCGCCACCAGCGCTTCCGGGCCGACGCCCGCCGCGATCAGGTGGCGGGCCAGCCGGTTGGCGCGCCCGTCCAGCTCGCCGTAGGTCACGGTGACGGGAGGCATCGCGCTGTCGGGCACGAACACCAGCGCGGGGTCGTCGGGCGTCGCGGCGGCCTGCGCCTCGAATTCGTCGAGCAGCAGCTCGTCGGCCAGGGCGGTGTGCGTGGAGTCGTTCCACTCCGTGACCACGCGGCGCAGTTCGCCCGCGCCGAACAGGTCGATGTCGCCGACCACCTGTTCCGGGTCGGCGGTCACCGCGGCGAGCAGACGGGTGAAGCGCAAGCCGAACGTCGCCACGGTGTCGGCGTCGAACAGGTCGGTGGCGTAGGTGAAGCGCAGCGCGTCACCCGTGACGGTGAGCTGGAGGTCGAACGGCGTTGTCTCGTAATCGAAGTCGTGCTCCGCCACGGCGACGCCTGCCATGTCCAGGGTGACCGGCCCGAGGTTCTGGAAGAACAGCGCGATCTGGAACAGCGGGTGCCTGGCCTGCGAACGCGGCGGGTCGAGCAGCTCGACCAGGCGCTCGAACGGTACGTCGGCATGGGCGAAGGCGTCCAGGTCGCGCTCGCGCACCCGGCGCAGCACGGCGGCGAAGGTGTCCGAGCCGGGGACCTGCGCGCGCAGCACCAGGGTATTGACGAACATGCCGACCAACTCGTCCAGCGCCGCGTCACCGCGGCCCGCGACGGGCGCGCCGATCGCGATGTCCTCCGTGCCGGACAGCCTGGCCAGCAGGGTGGCCAGCGCGGCGTGCACGACCATGAACGGTGTGGCCTCGTAGCGCGCGGCCACCTCGGCGATGCCCGCGCCTATCTCCTGCGGGAGAGCGACGGTCGTGCTCGCCGCCATGTGCGAGGCGACGGCGGGGCGCGGCCGGTCGGCGGGCAGGTCGAGCTGGGCGGGCAGAGCCCGCAGCGTCTCGCGCCAGTACGCGAGCTGGCGTGCGGCCACCGAGTCCGGGTCGTCCTCGGCGCCGAGCACCTCGCGCTGCCAGAGCGCGTAGTCGGCGTATTGCAGGTCGAGTTCGGTCCAGACCGGGGCGGTTCGCGTCGCGCGAGCCGCGTAGGCGGCGGCGAGATCGCGGGCCAGCGGGCCCATCGAGAAGCCGTCGGCCGCGATGTGGTGCACCACCAGCGCCAGCAGGTGGTCGCGATCGGACCGGGTCACCAGGCCGACGCGCAGCGGCACTTCGGCGGTCAGGTCGAACGGGGCGGCGACGAACTCCCGCAGCGCGCCCGTCGCTTCCAGCATTCGGATGACGGGTACCTGATCGGCGTCAAGGATGCGCTGGTACCCGACGCCCTCGTGGTCGGGGTACACGGTGCGCAGCGTTTCGTGCCTGCCGACCACGTCAGCGACGGCGCCGGCGAGGGTGTCCGGGTCCAGGTAGCCGGTGAGGCGGACCACCACCGCGATGTTGTGCACGGTTTCGGCGGGATCGAAGCGGTTGAGGAACCACATCCGCTGCTGCGCGGGCGAGAGCGGGATGCGCTCCGGGCGCGGCCGGGGCGCGAGCGCCGGTTTGGCGCCCGTCCCCGCGAGCCGTTCGGCCCGCGCGGCCAGCGCGGTCACGGTCGGCGCCTCGAACAGCAGGCGCACCGGGATCTCGGCGTCCAGTTCGGCGCCCAGCCGGGCGGCGACCTGGGTCGCGAGCAGCGAGTTTCCGCCGAGGGCGAAGAAATCGTCGTCCGCCCCCACGCGCTCGACGCCGAGCAGAGCCGCGACGATCCCCGCGACGGTCGCCTCGGTCCGAGTGGCCGGAGCTCGGTACCCCACGGTCGCGAACTGCGGCGCGGGCAGCGCGGCGCGGTCCAGCTTGCCGGAGGCGTTGACCGGGAACCGCTCGAGCAGGACGAACGAGGTGGGCACCATATACGCGGGCAGTTCGGCGCTCAGTGCGGCCCGCACGTCCTCGATGTCGATCGGGTGGCGGCGCGAGGCAACCAGGTAGGCGACCAGCTGAGCGCCCAACCGCTCGTCCGAACGGACCAGCACCACCGCCTGGGCAACCGCGTCCAGCGCCGACAGCGCCGACTCGATCTCGCCCGGCTCGATGCGCAGACCGCGCAGCTTCACCTGGAAGTCCGTGCGACCGAGATACTCCAGCTCACCCTTGTCGGTCCAGGAGACGAGGTCGCCGGTGCGGTACATCCGCGCCCCGGCGGGTCCGTACGGGTTGGCTACGAACCGGTCGGCGGTCAACTCCGGGCGCGCCACGTAACCCTGGGCCAGCTGTGCGCCGGCGAGGTACAGCTCCCCCGGAACGCCGACCGGGACCGGCCGCATCCGGGCGTCCAGCACCAGCAGGCGGGTGTTGGCCACCGGTCTGCCGATCGGCACGGACCCCAGGTCCTGATCGGTCACCTCGTGATAGGTGACGTCGACGGCGGCCTCGGTAGGGCCGTACAGGTTGTGCACCCGCGCTCCGATCACCTCTCGCGCCCGCTGCGCGGCAACCGCGGGCAATGCCTCGCCCGATGCGAAGACGTTGCGCAGCGTAATGCACTTTTCTGTGCGCGGATCCGCCAGGAAAACCGCCAGCATGGCGGGTACGAAGTGCACCGTCGTGACGCGTTGCTCGACGATCAGGCGGGCCAGATAGGCGGGGTCGCGATGCCCATCTGGACGTGCGACCACCAAGCGAGCGCCGAAAGCCAAGGGCCAGAAAAATTCCCAGACCGAGACGTCGAAGGTGGCGGGGGTCTTCTGCAGCACCACATCGTCCGTGACCAGCGGATAGGCCGACTGCATCCAGGTGAGGCGATTCACGATCGCCGCGTGGGTGACGGCCACGCCCTTCGGGCGACCGGTCGATCCTGAGGTGAAGATCACATACGCGGTGTGGCCAGGGGCGGGCGCACCGAGCCGGTCTACGGCGGTGAGCGGATCGGCGGAGTATCGGGTCAGGTCGAGCCGGTCGACGCGGACCTGCCGCGCCGCGCCCGCGTCCAGGTCGAGGCCCGAGGTGAGCACGCACACCGGCCGGGCGGTCGACAGCACGTACTCCAGCCGCTCGGCCGGATGGTCGGGGTCGAGCGGGACGTACGCGCCGCCCGCGAGGGTGACCGCGTAGATGCCGACCACCAGATCCAGCGACCGTCGCATGCCGAGCGCGACCGGCGCGTCCGGGCCGACGCCCTGACCGACCAGCCAGCGCGCCAGCCGCCGCGCCCGCGCGGCGAACTCGGCGTAGGACAGGGTGCGCCCATCGACCGTGACCGCAGGCGCGTCCGGGGTCCTCGCGACCTGCGCCTCGAACAACGAGATCAGCGTGGCGGCCAGGTCGACGGGGACGGCGGTGTCGTTCCAGCGGTCGAGCACCAGTGCCCGTTCCGCGTCGTCCAGGATTTCGAGGTCGCCGACCCGCACCGAGGAGTCGGCCACCGCGGCCCGCAGCACGCGCGTGAAGCGCGCCCCGAACGTCTCGACGGTGGCTCGGTCGAACAGGTCGGTGGCATACCGCAGCACGCCGCGCAGCGCGTAACCGGTCGCCACGCGGTGTTCGGTCAGTTCCACCGCCAGGTCGAACTGCGCGACGCGGTTGTCCAGCGGATAGGCCGTCACCGTCAGGCCGGGCAGGCGCAGCACGGTGTCGTCGTGCTGTTCGAAGGTGAGCAGTGTCTGCACCAGCGGCGAATGAGACTGCGAGCGAATCGGGTTCAGCTCCTCGACCAAGCGCTCGAACGGCAGGTCGGCGTGGGCGAAGGCCCGCACGTCGATCTCCCGGACGCCGCCGAGAAAGGCGGCGAACGACGCGTCCGGCGTGATCGGCGTGCGCAGTACGAGGGTGTTGACGAACATGCCGACCAAGTCGTCCAGCGCTTGTTCGCCCCGTCCCGCGACGGGGGTGCCGATGGCGACGTCGCCGACTCCGGCGAGCCGGGCGAGCAGCGCGGCGTAGGCGGCGTGCAACACCATGAACATCGAGACGCCATGCCGCCGGGCGAGTTCCGCGATCGAGCCGGTGATGTCGGCGGGAATCGCGAACTCGACGGTGGCGCCGCGCCCCGAGGCCACCGCCGGGCGAGGACGGTCGGCGGGCAGTTCCAGCACCGGGGCGAGTCCGTCGAGTTCCGAGCGCCAGTAGGCGATCTGGTTCGACAGCGGCGAGTCCGGATCATCCGCGGAGCCGAGGGCCTCGCGCCGCCAGAGGGTGAAGTCCGCGTACTGCACGGGCAGCGGCGGCCACGACGGCCGCTCCCCCGCGACGCGCGCGGTATAGGCCGTCATGAGGTCGCGGGCCAGCGGTGCGGTGGAGACGCCGTCGGCGGCGATGTGATGGACCACCACGACAAGCACATGTTCTTCGGGCGCGACGCGGAACAGGTTCGCCCGCACCGGGATACGACTGCGCAGGTCGAAGCTCTCGCCGATCGACGCGAGCACCGCGTCCCGCAGGTTCGGCTCGGTCACCTCGATCGGATGCAGTGGCAGTTCGGGCACATCCGCGTCGGTGCGGACGACTTGGGCGGGGCCGTCCGCGTCGGCGGGGAAGACGGTGCGCAGCGATTCGTGCCGATCGATCACGTCGCGCACGGCCGCGCGCAATGCCGCGAGGTCCAACGCGCCGGTGAGCCGGATGGTGATCGGGATGTGATAGACCGCCGAATCCGGATCGAGCCGGTGCAGCAGCCACATCCGGGTCTGTGCCAGGGACAACGGGATCCGCTCCGGCCGTTCGCGGGGAACGAGCGCGGGCCGGGTGACGTCCGGCCGTTCCGATCCCGCCACTCGCAGCGCGAGTCCGGCCACGGTCGGCGCTTCGAACACCTCCCGCACCGTCAGCGCGCACCCGAAGGCCGCGTTGACCCGGGCGACCAGCCGCATGGCCAGCAGCGAGTTGCCGCCGCGGGCGAAGAAGTCGTCGTCCGCGCCGATCCGCTCCGCGCCGGTCAGGTCGGCGACCAGGGTGGCGAGCACCGCCTCGGACCCCTCCCGCGGTGCGCGGAAGTCTTCCGTGGCGCCGGTGAGCTCGACGGCGGGCAGCGCCGACCGATCGAGCTTGCCGACAGTGGTCAGTGGCATCTGGTCGAGCACGACGATGAGGGCGGGCACCATGTACGCGGGCAGTTGTGCCCGTGCCTCATCGAGCACCGCATCGGGCGTCGGGTCGGCTCCGGTGACGTAACCGACGAGGCATTCCTGTCCCGCGTTGTCGCGAGCCACGAGCACCGCCGCGTTGGTCACGCCGGTCGCGGCGGCGAGGACGGACTCGATCTCGCCCAGCTCGATCCGCTGGCCGCGCAGCTTGACCTGCAAATCGTTGCGGCCCAGATACACCAGATCGCCGTCGCGGTGCCAGCGCACCAGGTCGCCGGTCCGGTACATCATGCGGCCGGGCACGCCGAACGGATCGGCGACGAACCGCTCGGCGGTCGGTCCGGGGCGGGCGTGATAGCCGCGCGCCAGCTGGTCGCCCGCGAGATACAGCTCGCCTGTGACGCCGATCGGCACCGGGTGCAACCGGCCGTCCAGCACATAGGCCCTGGTGTTCCAGCACGGACGGCCGATGGCGACGTCCCGCCCGGATTCGGCGTCGCTGTCGGTGAATTCGTGGTAGATCGCCGAAATCGCCGCCTCGGTCGGGCCGTAGGCGTTGTGCACCGCGCCGTCGAAGCTGCCGCGCAGCGCGGCGAGCAGGTCCGGGGTGAGCGCCTCGCCTCCGCAGTGCAGATGCCGGAACGACCGCAGCGCGTCGCCCATGCCCTCGCCGATCAGCGCGGCCAGCACCGAGGGCACGTACTCCGCGATGGTGATCCGGTATTCGCGCAGCAGATCCGCGAAGTAGGCCAGGTCCAGGTGCCCGCAGGGCCGGGCGATCACCAGCGGCGCGCCGACGGCGATCGGCAGGAAGCATTCCCACACCGACACGTCGAAGGTCAGCGGGGCCCGTTGCAGGATGCGGTCGGACGCCGTGACCTGGTAGCGGAATTCCAGCCAGCGCAGCTGGTTCATGATGGCGCGGTGGGTCACCGCGACGCCCTTCGGACGCCCCGTGGAGCCGGAGGTGAACAGCACGTAGGCCGTGTTGTCCTGGCGCAGCGCGGTGATCCGCTCGGCGTCGGCCACCGGTCCGTCGGCGAAGTCATCGAGGTCGAGAGCGTCGAGCTCGAGCACGGGGACGCCGTCGAGCGGGCGCAGCGTCACGTCACCGGCGGTCAGCACCAACCGGGGCTCCGCGCTCGCGACGACCTGCGCCAGGCGTTCGGCCGGGTGCGCCGGATCGATCGGCAGATACGCCGCGCCCGCGCGCACGATCGCGTACATCGCCACGAGCATGTCGATCGAACGCGCCGCGGCCAGGCCGACGATGTCCTCCGGGCCCACACCTGTCCGGATCAGCTTGCGGGCCAGACGGTTCACGCGAGAGGAGAACTCCGCGTAGGTCACAGCTTCGTTCTCATAACGCACGCCGACACGGTCGGGCGTGGCCGCGACACGGGCGGTGAGCAGGTCGTCCAGCGTCTCGGCGGGCAACGGGTGCGCGGTGGCGTTGCGATCCGACAGCAGCAGGCCGCGTTCGGCCACCGACATCAGCTCGACCGCGCCGACCCTGGTGCGGGCGTCGCGCACCATGGCGCGCAGCACGCGGTCGAAGGCGGCGAGGAACCCGGCGGCGGTCGGTTCGTCGAACAGGTCCAGCGCGTAGTGCAGGTGCACGTCGATGCCGTCGGGCGCGCCGTCAGCGGTGTGGCGGTCGGTCAGCGTCCAGTCCAGGTCGAGCTGGATCGGCGCCGCGCCGATCTCCAGCGCCGCGATGGCCAGCCGGTGCAACCGGAACTCCGGCGCGGTCTGGTTCTGCAAGGTCAGCGCGACCTGGTACAGCGGAGCGTGCGCCTGTGAGCGAACCGGGTTCACCACCTCGACCAACTGCTCGAACGGCACCGCGGCGTGATCGAAGGCGGCCAGGTCGGCCGCGCGCACGGACGCCAGCAACTCGGCCAGAGTCGCGTCCGGGCGAACCTCGGTGCGCAGCACCAGCGTGTTGACGAACATGCCGACCAGCTCGTCCAGCGCTTCCTCGCCGCGCCCGGCGACCGGCGCGCCGATCACGACGTCCCGGCCCGCGCCGTAACGGCTCAACAGCACGGCCAGCGCGGTGTGCAGCACCATGAACGGGGTCGCCCGGTGCGCGGCGGCCAGTTCCTGGATCCGCTCGTGCAGGGCGGCGTCCAGCCGTCCGGTCAGCGCACCGCCCCGGTTGGTGGCGACCGCGGGGCGGGGCCGGTCGGATGGGAGTGTCAGCACCTCCGGCAGCCCGGCCAGCCGGTCGGTCCAGTAGGACAGCTGGCGTGCCAGCACCGAGGCCGGGTCGTCGGCGGAACCCAGCGCGGTGCGCTGCCAGATCGCGAAGTCGGCGTACTGCACCGGCAACGCTCCCGGCGCGGGAGCCGTGTCCGCGCACCGCGCGACGTAAGCGTTGGCCAAATCCCGGGTGAGCGGCGCGAACGACCAACCGTCCGCGGCGATGTGATGCACGACGAACAGCAGGACGTGCACCTGGTGGCTGCCTGCTGCGGCGTCGTCCTCCACGCGCAGCAGGCGCACGCGCAGCGGGACCTCGGCGGTCACGTCGAACCCGGCTCGCGCGGCGGCGGCGACGAGTTCGGGCACCTGCGGCGCGGGAACCGGCCGTGCGACCAGCTCGACCAGCCTCGTCCCCGCGGGCAGTACCAGCTGCGTCGCACCGCCGTCCTGCTCGGGGTAGATCGTGCGCAAGGTTTCGTGCCGGGCGATCACGTCGGCGATCGCCGCCTCCAGGGCGGGCACGTTCAGCGCTCCGGTGAGGCGCAGCGCGAACGGGATGTTGTACGCGCCGCTGGTGGTGTCGAACCGGTTCAGGAACCACATGCGCTGCTGGGCGATCGACAGCGGGATCGACCGGCCGCGCTCCTGCGGCGTGAGCGGCGGCAGCGCGACGGGCCCGATCTCGGCCGGAGCGTCGACGGTGATCCGCCGCGCCAGCGCCCGCACCGTGGGCGCGTCGAAGATCGTGCGCACCGCCACTTCCCCGCCGGTGGCTTTGCCAAGCCGCGCGGCGAGCTGGGTGGCGCTGAGCGAATTGCCGCCCAGGGCGAAGAAATCGTCCTCGGCGCCGACCTCGTTCACCCCGAGCAGAGCCGAGAATGTCTCGGCGACGAGTTCTTCCGCCGCACCGCTCGGCGCCTCGAACACCACGCCGGCGATCACGGGCGCGGGCAGCGCCGATCGGTCCAGCTTCCCCGACGCGTTCACCGGGAACCGGTCCAGCACCACGAACGCCTGCGGCACCATGTAGCCCGGAAGCCGTTGGGCCACCGCGTCACGCACCGCCGCGATCTCGACCGGTCCGTCCGTCACCAAGTAGGCGACCAGGCGCTCGCCCACGCCGCGATCGTCCCGGACCAGCACGGCGGCCTGGGTCACGGCGGGCGTCGCGAGCAGCACCGACTCGATCTCGCCGAGTTCGACGCGCAAGCCGCGGATCTTGACCTGGAAGTCGGTGCGGCCGAGGAACTCCAGCTCTCCCGAAGCGTTCCACCGCACCGAGTCGCCGGTGCGGTACATCCGTTCACCGGGCGGGCCGAACGGGTCGGCGACGAACCGGTCGCCGGTGCGGCCGGGGCGGTCCAGATAGCCGCGCGCCAGTTGCACGCCCGCGAGATACAACTCCCCCGGCACACCCGCAGGCACCGGGCGCAGTCGCGCGTCGAGCACATACGTTCTGGTGTTCCAGATCGGTTCGCCCATCGGCACGGTCTCGAAATCGGTGTCGCGCACCTCGTGAAAGGTCACCTCCACCGCGGCCTCCGTGGGGCCGTAGCCGTTGTGCACCCGCGCGCCGGTGAGTTCGCGCATCCGCTGGGCCACGCCGACGGGTAGCGCCTCGCCGGAGCAGAACACCTCACGCAGCGACGGCACGTCGAACTCGCCCGCGACGAAGACGGCCAGCATGGACGGCACGAAGTGCGCCGCGGTGACGCCCTCGGCGCGGATGAGGCGGGCCAGATACGCCGGGTCGCGATGCCCGTCCGGCCGCGCCAGCACCATGCGCGCGCCGACCTGCAACGGCCAGAAGAACTCCGGCACCGAGACGTCGAAGGTGGCGGGCGTCTTCTGCAACAGCACATCACCCGGCCCGAGCGCGGCGTACGCGGATTGCATCCAGCACAACCGGTTCACGATGCCGCGGTGGCTCATCGCGACACCCTTCGGCTTGCCCGTGGAGCCCGAGGTGAACAGCACGTAGGCGGTGTTCGCCGGGCGCAGCGGAGCGCGCCGGTCGGCGTCGGTGAGCGGGGTGTCCCGGTAACCGGACAGGTCCAGCCGGTCGATCCGCGTCTCGGGCACGCCGCAGCTCAGGTCCGCGCCTGCGGTCAGTACGCACACCGGCGCGGCGGTGGCCAGGATGTGGGCGGTGCGTTCGGCGGGGTGGTCGGGATCGAGTGGCACGTATCCGCCGCCCGCGACGGTGACCGCGTACATGCCCACCACCAGGTCGAGGGATCGGCGCATACCGAGCGCAACCAGCGTTTCCGGGCCGACACCCTGTGCTACGAGCCACCGCGCCAGCCGGTTGACCCGCCCGGCGAATTCCGAATAAGTGAGCGTCGCGGAGCGACTCGTTGGGGGGTGGTGGTCGGGTGACGGGTGAGCCAGCGTCGCGGAGCTACCCGCCGAGGGGTGGCCGGGTGACGGGTGGGCCAGGGCCGCAGAGCTACCCGCCGAGGAGTCGTGGCCGGGCAATAGCTGAGGCAGGACAGCGGAGCCACCCGCTGAGAGGTCCTGGTCGGGTGACGGGTGGGCCGGCGCCGCAGAGCCAGCCGCTGAGGAGCTGTGGTCCGGCGACGGGTAGGCCCGCGTCGTCTCCTCGAAGGTGACCGCGGGCGCGTCCGGTGTGCGTTCGACTTGCGCGGCGAACAGGGAGGCGAGCGTGTCGGATTCGGGGAACGGGCGGTCGGTGGCATTCCACACCCGCAACACCCGTGTGCGTTCGGCGTCCGAAAGCAGTTCGACGTCACCGATCCGCGCACCGGCGTCGACCGCGACGGCGGCGAGCATCCGCTGGAAGCGGTCGGCGAACGACTCGACGGTCGCGGCGTCGAACAGATCGGTCGCGTAGCGCAGGGTGCCCGACAGTCCCGCCGAATCCGCGCGCTCCGCCACCACCAAGTGCAGGTCGAATTTCGCTCCGTTGTCGGGGATCTCGACCGGGTGCACCGACAGCCACGGCACCTCCATGGCTTTCCCGCCGAATGCGGGCGTCGCGGTCTCGAAGCTGAACATCACCTGGAACAGCGGATGCGCGCCCGCGGAGCGATCCACCGCCATGACGTCCACCAGGCGCTCGAATGGCAGGTCGGCGTTGGCGAACGCGGCCAGATCGGCCTCGCGCACCTCGCTCAGCAGCGCGGCGAACGAGGCGTCGGCGACTACTCGGGTGCGCAACGCCAGGGTGTTGACGAACATGCCGACGAGTGCGTCCAGCGCCCGCTCCCCGCGTCCGCCGACGGGCGAGCCGATCACGATGTCGGCGCTGCCGCTCAAGCGGGCCAGGGTGGCGGCGAAGGCCGCGTGCAGCGTCATGAACAACGTCGCGCCGCCGCGCCGGGCCAGCGCGCGCAAGCCGGCGACGACCTCGGGCTCGATCACGAAATCGACGCCCGCTCCCTCGTGCGAGGGGATCGCGGGCCGTGGATGATCGACCGGGAGGGGCAGTTGCGCCGGCGCGCCGGTCAGCACGTCGCGCCAGAAGCGCAGCTGCTGGTAGGCGAGATCACCGGGGACGTCCTCGGCGCCGAGCAGGTCCCGATGCCAGAGGCTGTAGTCGGCGTACTGCACCGCCAGCGGCTCCCAGTCCGGCCGCCGCCCGGTCAGGCGCGCGAGGTAGGCCCCGACCAGGTCGGTGACCAGCGGGACCATCGACAAGGCGTCGGCGGCGATGTGGTGCACGACGAACACCAGCACGTATTCGTCGCCGGTGACGCCGCGCGCCTCGTCGACCCGCTCCACCGCGAGCAGCGCGACCCGGCACGGCAACTCGGCGGTCACGTCGAACCCGGCGCCGACGATGCCTGCCACGGCATCCTCCAGTGCGGAGCGGTCGATCGGCACCGGATGCAGGCTCAGGCCGATGTCGGTGGCGTCGCGAACGGATTGGCAGGGGCCGTCGTCGGTTTCGGGGAAGGTGGTGCGCAGCGTCTCGTGCCGGGCGAGCACGTCGAGTACGGCGCGCTCCAGCGCCGTCACGTCGAGGCGGCCGGTCAGCCGCAGCACGATCGGCAGGTTGTAGACGCTGTCGGCGCCGTCCTGGCTCTCGACGCGGTTGAGGAACCACAGGCGCTGCTGCGCGGGCGAGAGCGGCACCCGCTCGGGCCGTGGACGGCGGACCAGCGGGAGTCGCGGCGCCCCTGCGGCGCCGAGCCGCTCGACGGCGGCGGCGAAACCCTCCACCGTGGGCGCGTCGAACAGCGCGCGCACCGGAACGCGTACTCCCATCGCCTCACCCGTGCGGGCGCTGACCTGGGTGGCGTCCAGCGAGCTGCCGCCGAGAGCGAAGAAATCGTCGTCCAGCCCGGCCCGCTCGACCCGCAGCACCTCCGCGACCACCGCGGCGACCAGACGTTGCGCGGCGCTCACCGGCGGACGGAAGCGCTCGGCCGCGAGCACCGGGATCGGCAGGGCGGCGCGATCGAGCTTGCCGCTGGTGTTGCGGGGGAATTCGTTCAGCTCGACCACTGCGGTCGGCACCAGGTAGCTGGGAAGACGCTGAGCGACACACGATTTCACCGCGTCGAGATCGAGCGTCGCGCCGGGCGCTGCGATCACGTAGCCCGCCAGGAACTCCCCCGCCGGTCCGGTGACCAGCCGCGCCGCGGCCTGGCCGACCCCGGCCGCCGCCAGCAGCGCTGTCTCGATTTCGGCGAGTTCGACGCGCCGGCCGCGGAACTTCACCTGGAAGTCGCTGCGGCCCAGATAGATCAGCTCGCCGTCGCGGCTCCAGCGCACCAGGTCGCCGGTGCGGTACATGCGGGCGCCCGGCGCGCCGAAGGGATTGGCGACGAAACGATCGGCGGTGAGGTCGACGCGGCCGTGGTAGCCGCGCGCCAGCTGCGCTCCCGCCAGGTACAGCTCGCCCTGCACGCCGATCGGCGCGGGCCGCAACCGTCCGTCCAACACGTAGACCTGCGAGTTCCACTCCGGCTCGCCGATCGGCACTTGCGGCGAGTTCACCTCGGTGACCTCGCGGTTGGTGATGGACACCGCCGCCTCGGTGGGGCCGTAGAGGTTGTGCAGGCCCGCGTCGCACACCTGCCGGAAGGCGGCGACGGTCTCGGGCGGCAGCGCCTCGCCGATGACGAACACGTCGCGCAGCGAGTCGAGTTCGCCCGGCGCGGCGTGCGCGGCGAACACCGCGAGCATCGATGGCACGAAGTCGGTGAGCGTGACGCCGTGGCGTGCGACGGTCTCGGCGAGATAGCGCGGATCGCGATGTCCGTCCGGTGCGGCCAGCAGCACGGTCGCGCCCGCTCGTAGCGGTAGGAAGTAGCCCCACAGCGAGACGTCGAAGGTGCTCGCGGTCTTCTGCAAGTAGACATCGCCGGTGCGCGGACGGTACTCCGCGTGCATCCAGGCCAGCTGGTTGGCGATGGCCTGATGACTGACCGCCACGCCCTTCGGCTTTCCGGTGGACCCGGAAGTGAAGATCACGTATGCGGGATGCTGCGGGTGCAGCGCGCCGTGGCGTTCGCGGTCGCCGATCTTGCCGGAGGGATAGGCGGAGAGATCGAGTTCATCCAGGCGATACACCGGAACGGAAACCTGCGCGGCCGCGTCGAAACCGCTATCGCTCGTGGTCAGGATGGCATGCGGACGCGCGGTGTCGAGGATGTGGCCGATGCGTTCGGCGGGATGTCCTGGGTCCACCGGGACGTACGCGCCGCCCGCCCGCGCCACCGCGTACATGGCGACGACCAGTTCCACCGAGCGCGGCAGGGCCAGCACGACCAGCGCTTCCGGACCGACGCCGAGCCCGATCAGCATCCTCGCCAGCCGATCGGCGCGGTCGGACAGCTCGGCGTAGGTCAGCCGCTCGCCGTCGGTGACCACCGCGACGGCATCCGGGGTACGGCGCACCTGCGCGTCGAAACCCTCGTGCAGGAACCGATCGGGCACTCGGTGCCCGCTGGCGTTCCAGCTCGCGGTGACATAGTCCAGCTCGCCCGCGTCGAGCAGCGGGAGATCCCCGACCGGTGCGTCCGGGTCGTCCACCGCCGCACGCAACAGCCGGACGAACTTCGCGGCGAACTCCCGCACCGTCGCGGCGTCGAACAGGTCGGTGGCGTAGGTGAATTCGGCGCGGTAGCTGTCGGCGGCTTCGGACACCGTGAGCTGGAGGTCGAACTTCGCGAAACCGGAGTCGAAGTCGACCTGCTCGGTGTCGAGACCGGGCATGGTCAGCGCGATCGGCCCGATGTTCTGCATGAACAGCGCGACCTGGAACAGCGGATGCCTGGCGGCCGAACGCGGCGGGTTCAGCGCCTCCACCAACTGCTCGAACGGGATGTCGGCGTGCGCGAAGGCGCGCAGGTCGCGGTCGGCGGCGTGCGCCACCAAGTCGGCGAAACCGCGCGCGGCGTCCACTTCGGTGCGCAGCACGAGGGTGTTGACGAACATGCCGACCAGGTCGTCGAGTACGGCCTCGCCCCGGCCCGCGACCGGTGTGCCGATAGCGATGTCCGCGGTGCCGGACAACCGGGCCAGCAGGGCGGCCAGCGCCGCGTGCAGCACCATGAACGGTGTCGCGCGAACGCGCGCGGCGATCGCCTCGACGGCGGAGCGCAGCGCGGCGTCGACGGCGAACTCGTAGGTGGCGCCCTGGTACGAGGGCGCGGCCGGACGCGGCCGATCGGCGGGCAGATCCAATTGCGCGGGCAGCTCGGCCAATTCGGCGCGCCAGAAGGCGAGCTGGCGCGCCGCCACGGAATCCGCGTCGGTCTCCGCACCGAGGACCCGTTGCTGCCACAGCGCGTAGTCCGCGTACTGCACGGCCAGCGGAGTCCACTCCGGCCCGCGGCCGTCGCGCCGCGCGGCATAGGCCGTGGCCAGGTCGCGCATCAGGGGCACGAGCGAGACGCCGTCGGCCGCGATGTGGTGGACGACGAGCACGAGCGTGTGGTCCTCGGGTTCGCAGCGCAGCAGGCGCACCCGCACCGGGATCTCCTCCGCCACGTCGAAGCCCTGGCTCGCCGCCCGGCGGATCGCCGCGGCCAACCGCTCCCGCGGCACCTCGGCGGGCGTCAGGTCGAACACCGCGTGTACGCGTCGCACCGATTGCGCAGGCCCGTAGGCGGTCTGCGGATACACGGTGCGCAGCACTTCGTGCCTGGCCACCAGATCGGTGATCGCCGCCGACAGCGCGGCGACGTCCAGCGGGCCGCGCAGGCGCAGCGCCACCGGGATGTTGTCCACGGCGGCGGCGCCCAGCTCGCGGGCCTGATCGGTGTCGGCGCCGAACCGGTTGAGGAACCACATGCGCCGCTGCGCGGGCGAGAGCGGAACATGCTCCGGGCGCGGACCGGCCACCAGCGGCGGACGCGCCGCGGCCGGGCGCGCCGACGCGACCACCGCGGCCGCGGTGGGACGAGCGAAGAAATCGCGCACGTCCACGGTCGCGCCGATGGCCGCGCCGATCCGGGCGATGGCTCGGGTGGCGAGCAGCGAATTGCCGCCCAGCGCGAAGAAGTCGTCGTCCGCGCCCACGCGCGGCACGTCCAGCAGTTCGGCGAAAATCGCGGCGACCGCCGTCTCCGCCTCGGTCTCCGGCGCCCGATAAGCCGTCGTCCCGGAATCGAATTTCGGCTCAGGAAGCGCTCTGCGGTCCAGCTTGCCATTGGCGTTCAACGGCATCGCCGCCAGCGCGACGAGCAGCGTCGGCACCATGTACTCGGGCAGCTCGCGGCGGACGGAATCCAGTACCTCGGCGGTCTCGACAGCGTCGCCGACCACGTAGCCGACCAGTTGATCGCCGCTCGTGTGCCGGTGCAGCACCACGGCGGCCTGGGTGACGCGCGGGTGGCGCAGCAGCGCCGCCTCGATTTCGCCGAGTTCGATCCGCAGGCCGCGCAACTTCACCTGGAAGTCCGTGCGGCCCAGATACTCCAGCTCCTCCGGCCCGCCCTCCACCCCGGGCGCCCAGCGCACCAGGTCGCCGGTGCGGTACATCCGCTCCCCGGCCGGTCCCTCGGGGTTCGCCACGAATCGCTCGGCGGTCAGGCCTGGCCGGGCGACATAACCGCGGGCCAATTGCACGCCTGCCAGGTACAGCTCGCCGACGACGCCGCGCGCCACCGGACGCAGGCTGTCGTCGAGCACCAGCAACTCGGTGTCGTCGGCGGCGACGCCGATCGGCACGCCCGCCACGTCCGCGCCGGTCACCTCGTGCGCGGTCACGTCGACCGCCGCCTCGGTGGGCCCGTACAGGTTGTGCAGCGTCGCCCCGCAGACGTCGCGGAAGGCCGCGGCGGTGGCGGCCGCAAGCGCCTCACCCGAGGCGAAGACCAGCCGCAGCGAGTCCACCGCGACCGACTCGGCGACGAAGACCGCGAGCATGGACGGCACGAAATGCGCCACCGTGACACCGTTTTCGGCGATCGCACGCGCCAAGTACGCCGGGTCCCGATGACCGTCCGGCTCCGCGACGACCAGCCGGGCGCCGACCTGCAACGGCCAGAAGAACTCCCACACCGACACGTCGAAGGTGAACGGCGTCTTCTGCAACACCACGTCGTCGGCGCGCAGCCGGTACATCCGTTGCCGCCACCGCAGATTCGCCACGATCGCGCGGTGCGACACGGCGACGCCCTTCGGCCTGCCGGTCGAGCCGGACGTGAAGATCACGTAGGCGAGGTCGTCGGCCGACCGGGCGACCGCGGGCGCTTCCGGCGTGGGCGAGCCAGCGAATTCGTCGATCCGCAGCGTCGCGACCGCACCGCCCAAGTCGGGCTCGTCACGCGTGGTGGTCAGCACGAACACCGGCTCGGCGACCACGAGCACGTAGCCGATGCGGTCGGCCGGATGGTCCGGGTCGATCGGCAGGTACGCGCCGCCCGCCCGCAGGATCGCGTACATGCCGACCAGCAGGTCGATCGAGCGCCGCACGGCCAAGCCCACCAGCGAGTTCCGCCGCACGCCGAGTTCGACCAAATGGTGGGCCAGCGCGTTGACTCGGCCGTCGAATTCGGCGTAGGTGAGGGTGATTCCCGCGTATTCGACGGCGATCGCGTCCGGAGTCCGCCACACCTGCTCCTCGAACAGGCTCACCAATGTCTCGACCGGCGCGGTGGTGGTCGCCGGAAGGTCGGGCGCGGCCGCGAGCGCGTCGTCGAGCAGCGCGTCCAGCACCGCGCCGAGCGCGCCGTCACCGGATTCCAGCAGCGCGGGCAGTCGACCGGAGACCACCACCGGAACCAGCGCCTCCGCGCCCACCCCCGCGCCCATGGCTTCGGACAGGGTCGCGAGTTCGTCGGCCAGCGCCGCGTAGGTGACGGTGAGCTCTCCGTGCCGCAACGCCACGCGCTGCGGGTCCAGCCCGGCAACAGTCGCGATGAGACCGGGCAGGTCGTCGATGCCGTAGCCGCGGCGCACGGCGTCTGCGTGGGTCATCAGCGGTTTCCTTCCGAATCGAGGGCCGCCGCCGAGTCGGCGAGCAGCGCCTCGGCGGTGGCGGGCAGGGTCCGCAGCAAGGCCGCCAGACCGCTGCCGCCGAGTGCGGCGAGCAGGCCGGGCACCAACCCCGCGAGCGAGACATGGATCAGGGCTTCGGGTTTGGCCGCAGGGCCCATCGCCTTCGCGACGGACGCGAGCTTCACGTCGAGCTCGCCGAAGGAGACCAGCCGATCGCCGTGCTCGAACGCGGTGGCGGCGGGGACGGCCCGGGCCGCCCGGGCGATCAGCGCGGGCAGGTCCGCCACCGACGCGGTGGGCCGGGGCAGCCGTTCGGCCGCGGAACGGATGTCGATCGCGCGAAGGGCTACCGCCGGATCCGCGGCCACCGCCTCCAGCACCCGCAGCAAGCGGTCACCGAACGCGTGCGCCGTCGGTTCGTCGAAGAGGTCGGTCGCGTAGCCGACGCGTAGCTCCATACCGGCGCGCGCACCGTCGGCGGCGAACTGCTCCAGCACGGTCACCTGGAGGTCGAACTTCGCCTCCGCCGACGTCAGGTCGATCGCCTCGACCGCGAGGCCGGGCAGTTCCACCTCCGCCCGCGGCAAGTTCTGGAAGGTGAGCAGTACTTGGCACAGCGGTGCGTACGAGCCGGAACGGGTGACGCCCAGCACCTCGACCACCTGATCGAACGGGACGTCGGCGTGCGAGAACGCCGCCAGATCCCGCCGGGTGACCTGGCGCAGCAGCTCGCCGAAACTCGCACGGGGATCGACCTCAGTGCGCAACGCCACGGTGTTGACGAACATGCCGACCAGCTCGTCCAGCTCGCGGACACCGCGCCCGGCGACCGGCACGCCGACCGTGACGTCCGCCGCGCCGGACAGTTTCGCCAGCAGCACCGCGAGCGCGCTGTGCACCAGGGTGAACAGTGTGCCGCCGTGTTCGCGGGCCAGTCGCTCCAGGCGTACGGTGCGCTCGGCGTCGATCTCCCGGGTAACGCTTGCCCCCTGCATGCTTCGCCTGGCCGGTCGCGGTCGATCGGTGGGCAGGGCGAGCAGTTCCGGCGCACCGGTCAATTCGGTGCGCCAGAAGGCGAGTTGGCGCGCCAGCAGGCTGTCGGGGTCCGCGCCGTCGCCGAGCAGCTCGTGCTGCCAGGCGCTGTAGTCGCGGTAACGGATCGCGGGCGGGGCCGAGTCCGGCGCGTGTCCGGTGGATCTGGCCAGGTAGGCGCGCACCAGATCGGCGGTCAACGGCGCGATCGAGTATCCATCCGCACCGATGTGGTGCAGCACGACCACCAAGACGTGTTCGTCGGCGGCGGGGGTGAACAGGGCGGCGCGCACCGGCGGCGCGGAAGCGAGATCGAAGGCGGGGGCCACGAATTCCGCGATCCGCCTGTCCATTTCCGCTCGGCCCACCGGAATCGGTGTCAGATCGACCGGCGACGCGAGCACCACCTCCTGGACCGGTCCGTCCTCGGTGTCCGGGTACCTGGTGCGCAGCGTCTCGTGCCGGTCGAGCACATCGCCGAGCGCCGCCGCCAGCGCCGCCACATCCAGCCGGCCGCGCAGCCGCAGTGCCGTGGGAATGTGATAGGCCGACGAGTCCGGTGCGAGCCGGTCGAGCACCCAGATGCGCTGCTGCGCGGGCGCGAGCGGCACCGGCCCGGCATCGGCGCGACGGACCAAAGCGGGCCGGGCCACGCCGCGCTCGGTGGCCGCGATGCGTTCTGCGAGTGCGGCGGGCGTCGGGGCTTCGAACACCGCGGCCACCGCGACATGGCCGCCGAGTGCCGCGCCGAGCCGGGCCGCGAGCCGGGTGGCCATCAGGGAGTTGCCGCCCCTGGCGAAGAAGTCGTCGTCGACGCTCACCGCGTCCACGCCGACGACCTCCGCGAACGCGTCCGCGACCAGGCGCTCCAACGCACCGGACGGCGCGCGGAAGGCCGCCTCGGCGAACGGCGGCTCGGGCAGCGCCGAACGATCGATCTTGCCGTTGGCCGTGAGCGGCAGCGCCGCCAGCACGACGACGGCGGCAGGCGTCATGTATCCGGGCAGTCGCGCGGCCACAGCGGCGCGCAGCGACACGGCCAGGTCGGCGTACCCGACCGGATCCGCCTCCGGCACTGCGGCATACGCGATGAGCCGTGTTCCCGCGCGGTCGTCGGCCTTCGCCACCGCGACGGCCGCGGCCACCCCGGGTTGCCGCAGCAGCGCGGCCTCCACCTCGCCGAGCTCGATGCGGAAGCCGCCGATCTGCACCTGGAAGTCGGCGCGCTCGAGGTATTCCAGGGTGCCGTCGGGACGCCAGCGCACGATGTCGCCGGTGCGGTACATCCGCTCGCCGGCCGCCGCACCGAGTTCCACCGCGAACGGATCGGCCACGAAGCGGTCGGCGGTCTGCGCCGGACGGCGCTGATAGCCGCGCGCCAGCTGCGCTCCCGCGAGGTACAGCTCGCCGGGCACTCCGATCGGCGCGGGCCGCAACCGCCCGTCCAAGACGTAGACCCGGCTGTTCCAGGCGGGCGACCCGATCGGGACGGTGTGCTCCGGCTGAGTGTCGACCGCGAACGCGGTGATCGACACCGCCGCCTCCGTGGGGCCGTAGAGGTTGTCCAGCGCGGTCGTGCCGCTATGGCGGCACAGGAAGTCCACGGCCGTGGCCGACGGCAGCGCCTCGCCGATGGCCAGCACGTGGCGCAGCGTTTCCGGCAGCGCGCCACCCGGCTCGGCCGCCAGCAGCATGCCGATCAGGGCGGGCACCGCGTGCAGCACGGTGACGCCGTGGCGGCGCAGCAGCGCGCGCAGCAGGTCCGGGTCACGTTCGGCGCCGGGCGCGGTGACGATCAGCGACCCGCCGGTGACCAGCGCGGACCAGAACTCCCACACCGACAGATCGAAGGTCGCGGGCGTCTTCAGCAGCACGCGATCGTTCGCGCCGAGGCCGTATCTGTCCGCCAGCCAGACGAGTTGATTGACGATCGCGGCGTGCGGAACCGTCACGCCTTTGGGCACGCCCGTGGAGCCGGAGGTGAAGACGACGTACGCCGGATGCTCGGGACGCAGCGGACCGATCCGGTCCGCGTCGGTGATCGGCGTCGCGGCGAGCCCGGCGACGTCGAGCCGATCGATTTCCATGACAACGCAGTCGGTTTCGAACGGGAACCCGTCGCGCGAGGTGGTCAGGACCACGGCCGGCGCCGCGGTGGCCACGATGTGGGCGATCCGCTCGGCCGGATGGTCCGGATCGATGGGCACATACGCGCCGCCCGCCCGCACCACGGCGTACATCGCGACGACCAGTTCGAGCGAGCGGCGCATCGCCAGCACGACCGTCGACTCCGGTCCGACACCGGACGCGATGAGCCTGCGCGCCAACCGGTTCACCCGCCCGTCGAACTCGGCGTAGCGCAGCTCTTCGCCGGTCGCCGCGTCCACCAGCGCGACCGCGCCTGGGCTGCGCGCGGTCTGCGCGTCGATCAGATCCGCCAGCGTGGCCCGCGGGACCGGCCGCCGGGTCCGGTTCCATTCGGCGAGCACCTGCGATCGGTCGGTCCCGAGCAGCTCGATGTCACCCACCGGCAGATCCGGCCGCGCCGCGATCGTTTCCAGCACCCGGCGCAGTTGGGCGGCGAACCGGAACGCGGTCGCGCGCTCGAACAGATCGGTGGCGTAGCCGAGGGACAGCTCGATGCCGTCGGGCGCGCCCTCGGCGTCGTAGGCGTCCACCGCGAACAGGTGCAGGTCGAATTGCGCTACGCCGTTGTCGAACTCGTATTCGCGAATCTCGAGTTCGGGCAGCCGCAGCTGTCCGCGCTCATGGTTCTGGAACGAGTAGCCGACCTGGAACAGCGGGTGGCGTGCGGTGGAGCGCACCGGGTTGAGCACTTCCACCAGACGTTCGAACGGCACGGTCGCGTGTTCCAGCGCCGCCAAGTCGGCGGCCCGCGCCCGGGCCAGCAGTCCGGCGAACGATTCGCCGCCGTCGACACCGACGCGCAGGACGAGAGTGTTGACGAACATCCCGATGACGTCGTCCAGTTCGGCGGCGCCGCGTCCGGCCACCGGCGTGCCGATCGCGATGTCTCCTGCGCCCGACCACCGCGCGAGCAGCACGGCGAACGCGGTGTGCACCACCATGAACAGCGTCGCGCCATGCCGTCGGCCGAGGGCGGCCAGATCCGCGTGCAGCCGCGCGCCGATCGTGAGCGGAACCTTGTCCCCGCGCAGGGTCTGCCTCGCGGGGCGGGGGCGGTCGGTCGGCAGCGCCAGCTGATCCGGCAGTCCGGCGAGTGTCCGGTTCCAGAAACGGATCTCGCGGGCCGCCACCGATTCGGCGTCGTCCTCGGCGCCGAGCAAATCGCGTTGCCACAGTGCGTAATCGGCGTACTGCACGGTCAGCGGTGTCCAGTCCGGCGCAGCGCCACCACGGCGCGCGGTGTAGGCGACCATCAGGTCCCGCACGAACGGCGCGATGGACGAGCCGTCGGCGGCGATGTGGTGCAGCACCGCGGCGAGCACGAACTCCGGCCGCGCGCCCGTGCCGACCACGCGGAACAATCGCATCCGCACCGGAATCTCGGCGGTGACGTCGAAGGTCGTCTCCGCCAGTTCCCTGACCCGCTGCGGTAGTTCGTCTTCCGGGACATCGATCGGCCGCAGCGCCGGAACGGTGGCGGGTTCGACGAGTTGCACCGGTTCGCCGTCGATCTCCGGATAGCGAGTGCGCAGCGCCTCGTGCCGGGCGACCACGTCACCGAGCGCGGCGCGCAACGCGGGCACGTCCAGCCGACCGGACAGCCGCAGGGCCACCGGGATGTTGTAGGCGGTGGAGGACCGGTCGAACCGATTGAGGAACCACATGCGCTGCTGCGCGGGCGAGAGCGGGACCCGCTCCGGGCGCGGCGCCGCCACCAGCGCGGGCAGGGCGCCTCCCATGGCCACCGCGCTCGCCGCCGCCGCGAGGTCCGCGACCCTGGGAGCTTCGAACAGCGCGCGCACACCGACCGTCCGGCCCAGCGCCGCGCCGATCCTGCTGACCGCTTTCGCGGCCAACAGGGAGCTGCCGCCGAGCGCGAAGAAATCGTCGTCGGCGCCGACGGCGCGCTCCGCGCCCAGCACTTCGGCGAACACCTCCGCCACGACCCGTTCGCTCGGCGTGGACGGCGCCCGGTAGGTGGTCGATTCGAACCGTGGCGCGGGCAGCGCGGCGCGGTCCAGCTTCCCGTTGACCGTCAACGGGATGCGCGGCAGCGGGACGATCGCGGCGGGCACCATGTGCTCGGGCAGGCGATACACCAGGGCTTGTCGTAGCGCGGCGCTGTCGACGGAGTCGTCCGCGACGACCGCGTACGCGACGATGCGCGGTTCGTCCACCAGATCGGTGCGCACCACCACGGCCACTTCCCGGACCGCTTCGGACGCCTCGAGCAGCGCGGCCTCGATCTCACCGAGCTCGACGCGGAAGCCGCGCAGGTTCACCTGCTGGTCCGCGCGCCCGAGATACTCCAGCTCGCCGTCGGCGGTCCAGCGGGCCAGATCGCCGGAGCGGTAGGTGAGCGCTCCGTCGCCCGCGTACGGGTCCGCGACGAAGCGGCCCGCGGTCAGGGCGGGACGGTGCAAGTAGCCGCGCGCCAATTGGCCGCCGGAGACGTAGATCTCGCCGGGCACGCCGACCGGGACCGGCCGCAACCGGTCGTCGAGCAGGCGGACGGTCAGTCCGGGCAACCCCGCGCCGATCACGCCGGTCGAGCCGGTGTGCCCGTCGATCTCCCGATAGGACACGTGCACCGTGGTCTCGGTGATGCCGTACATGTTCACCAGGCGCGGCGCGTCCGGGTAGCGGGCGAACCAACCACCGAGGCGCTGCGGCTCCAGCGCCTCGCCGCCGAAGACGACGACCCGCAACGCGAACGCGGCGGGTTCCGGCTCGGCCAGATCGGCGGCGACGAGCTGATAGAACGCCGACGGGGTCTGGTTGAGCACGGTGACCCGCTCGGCGATCAGCAGCTCACGGAACTGCCGCGGCGAGCGCGAGGTGTAGTAGTCGACCACCACCACCGTCGCGCCGGACAGCAGCGGTCCCCACATTTCCCAGACCGAGAAGTCGAAGGCGTAGGAGTGGAACAGGGTCCACACGTCCGCCGAGCCGAAGCCGAAGCGCCGCCGCGTGTTGTCCAGCAGCCGCAGCACGTTGCGATGCGGCACCACGACGCCTTTGGGCCTGCCGGTGGAACCGGAGGTGTAGATGACGTAGGCAACGTGACCGGAGCGCAGCGGGGCGCGCCGATCCACATCGGTGACCGGCTCGCCGCCGAACTCGACGAGGTTCGGTGCGGCGACGTCGATCACCGGTCCGCCGAACCAGCCGCGCGGCAACTCGGTGGCGGCCCCCGCGATCGCGCAGATCGGCCGGGCATCGTCCAGGACGTATTCGATCCGGTCGTCCGGGTAGGCCGGATCGATCGGCAGGTATCCGCCGCCCGCTTTGAGCACCGCGAGCAGGGCGACCACCAGTTCCGCCGAGCGGGGCAGCGCGACGGCCACCAGTGTTTCCGGCCCGACGCCCGCGGCGATCAGCCGCCGCGCCAGCCGGTTGGACCAGTCGTCGAGTTCGGCATAGGCCAGCGACCGTGCCCCGTCGCGCACCGCGACGGCGGCCGGGTCCAGCGCGGCGGCCCGCGCGAAACGCTCGGCCACACTGCCGGTGGCGTCCGCGACGTCGGGGCCGCCGACCGGCCACTCGTACAAAGCGCGATGCTGCTCCTCGGCGCTGAGCAACTGGATGTCGCCCACGACCACCGTGGGATCGGCGGCGATGGCGGCGAGCACCTGGGTGAACCGCCTGCCGAGAACGGCGACCGACGGCGCGTCGAAAAGATCGGTGGCATAGCGGATTTCGACCTGCATGCCGTCGGCGCGCCCGTCCGGGTCGTTCGATTCGAGCACGGTGAACTGGAGGTCGAACTCGGCCACCGGCGCCTCGAACTCCTGCGCGCGCACCCGTAGATCGGGCAGCTCGAGCTCGGGCAAGGCGAAGTTCTGGAAGGTCAGCGCCACCTGGAAGAGCGGATGACGGTTGCGCGCGCGGGTCGGAGCGAGCATCTCGACGAGCCGCTCGAACGGCGCGTCGGCGTGCGAGAGCGCGTCGAGGTCCTGGTCGCGCACCGCGTCCAGCACGGTCTCGAACCTGGCTCTGGAGTCGACGGCGGTGCGCAGCACCAGCGTGTTCACGAACATGCCGACGAGCCGGTCCAGCGCCGCGTCACCGCGTCCGGCGACCGGGGTGCCGATCGCGATGTCCGCGCCGCCCGACAGCCGGGCCAGCAGTACCGCCAAGGCCGCGTGCACCGTGCTGAACAGCGTGGTCTCGCGTTTGCGCGCCAGCTCGCCCAGCTCGCTGTGCAGGTCGGAATCGATCCGCAAGCGGTGCGTCGCACCGCGATGGGAGGAGATCGCCGGACGGGGACGGTCGGTGGGCAGTTCGAGTTGCTCCGGCAGGCCGTCCAGGGCGCCGCGCCAGTAGTCGAGTTGCCGCTCGGCGTCGGCGAGATCGGCCTGCCAGAGCGTGTAGTCGGCGTACTGCACCGGCAGCGGATCCCACGCGGGCGCTGCCCCGGCCCGGCGGGCCGAGTAGGCGGTCATCAGATCCTCGGCCAACGGACCGAGCGAGAAACCGTCCGCGGCGATGTGGTGCAGCACCAGGGCGAGCGCGTATTCCGCTTGTGGCGCACCGTCGATCGCGAACAGCGCTGCCCGCAGCGGTGTTTCCGTGGTCAGATCGAAAGGCGCGGCCGCCAGCTCCCGAAGCTGTTCCACCAGCTCGGTTTCGGCCACACGCGTGACCGGAAGGTCGGGCGCGGACTGCGGCAGGACCAGTTGTTCCGGCCCGTCCGAGCCGTCGGGGTAGACGGTCCGCAGGATCTCGTGCCGGGCCGCCACGTCGGCCAACGCCGTGGTCATCGCCGCGACGTCGAGCTCACCGGCGAGGCGCAGCGCGACCGGGATGTTGTCGATCGCGGCGGCGGGCCCGGCCTGCTCGTCGGCGTGGAAGCGGTTGACGAACCAGACGCGCTGCTGGGCCGCGGACAGCGGGACGCGCTCCGGCCGCGGGCGGGGGCGCAGCGGGACGCGACCGCCGTCGCCCCGATGCGTTTCGGCGCGAGCCGCCAACGCGGCGACCGTCGGTGCGTCGAACAGCGCCCGCACCGGAATCCGGGTGTCGAGCGCGGCGCCGAGCCGGGCCGCGACCCTGGCGGCGGTGAGCGAGTTGCCGCCGAGGGCGAAGAAATCGTCGTCCAGGCCCACCCGGTCGACGCCGAGCAGCTCGCCGAACGCCGCGGCGACGAGTTTCTGCACGGGCGTCGCGGGCGCGCGGAACCGCGCGGGCTCGATCGCGGGCGCCGGTAGCGCTCGGCGGTCCAGCTTGCCGGAGGCGTTGACCGGGAATTCGGGCAGCACGACGTATGCCGACGGGATCATATACGCCGGGAGACGCCGGGTGAGCGTCGCTTCGAGCGCACCGGGGTCGAGGTCCGCGCCGGACGCGGAGACCAGGTAGGCGACGAGCCGCTCGCCGGTCTCGGTGTCGTCGCGCAGGACCACGACCGCCTGAGCGACTTCCTCCAGACCCGTTAGCGCCGACTCGATCTCACCCAGCTCGATACGCAGACCACGCAGTTTCACCTGGAAGTCGGTGCGGCCCAAGTATTCGAGTTCACCGTGTTCGGTCCACGCCACCAAGTCGCCCGTGCGATACATCCGCGCACCCGGCTCCCCATACGGGTTGGCGACAAACCGATCACTGGTCAGATCCGGACGCGCGACATAACCCCGCGCGAGCTGAACGCCCGCCAGATAAAGCTCACCCGCGACACCCACCGGCACCGGACGCAACCGCGCATCCAACACGAACACCTGCGTGTTGAACACCGGCGCACCAATCGGCACCGACTCGATATCGGCATCCACGACCTCGTGGAAAGTGACGTCGACCGCCGCCTCCGTCGGGCCGTACAAGTTGTGCAGGGACGCGCCGGTCAACTCACGCAACCGATGCGCAGGCTTGGGCGGCAACGCCTCACCCGAAGCGAACACCAGACGCAGCGAATCACACTGCGCGGCAGCCGCATCAGCCACGAACACCGCCAGCATCGACGGCACGAAATGCGTGACCGTCACCTTCTCGGCGCTGATGATCTCGGCGAGATAGGCCGGGTCGCGATGACCGTCCGGCTTCGCCACGACCAGGCGCGCGCCGATCTGCAACGGCCAGAAGAACTCCCACACCGACACATCGAAGGTCGCAGGAGTCTTCTGCAACACCACATCAGCGCCGGTCAACTGGTAGGCCGTCTGCATCCACACCAGGCGATTGACGATCGCCGAATGCGAAACCGCCACACCCTTCGGACGACCCGTCGAACCCGACGTGAAGATCACATACGCCGCATTCGACGGCGCGAGCGTCCCGAGACGATCCTCGTCGGTCAGCGGTTCGCCGGAATAGTCCCCGGTATCGAACAGGTCGACGTCCAGCACCGCCCACATCCCGGTGGCCCGCCCGGACAGGTCGAGCCCGTCCGCGGAGCGGCTCAGCACGCACACCGGCCGCACCGTTCGCAGCATGTCGGCGATCCGCCCGGCCGGATGCTCCGGATCGATCGGAACGTAGACTCCCCCGGCCGCGAGCACCGCGTACAGGGCCACCACGAGATCGACCGACCGCCGCATGCCCACCGCCACCGGCTGGTCCGGCCGCACGCCGACGGACACCAGCAGCCTGGCCAGCCGGTGCACCCGGCTCGCGAACTCGGCGTAGCTGAGCGATGCACCGTCGAAGGTCACCGCGAGCGCCTCGGGCGTCCGCGCCGCCTGCGCCTCGAACAGCGACACGAGCGTCGCGGCCGGATCCACCGGGTGCACGGTGGCATTCCAGGTGCCCAGGATGCGGGCACGTTCCCCTGGGCTGAGCAGGTCGATCGCGCCGACGGGCACCCTCGGGTCGGCGGCCACCGCGTCGAGCACCCGGCGCAAACGCAGGGCGAACGACGCGACGGTAGCCGAATCGAACAGATCGGTCGCGTATTCGAAGGCCGCGGCGAGACCGGAACCGTCCGCCGCCTCCGTCACCGACAGGTGCAGATCGAATTTCGCCGTTCCCGTGTCGATGTCGAGCCCGGAAACGGTCAGGCCGGGCAACTCGAGTTCGGTGCGCGCGGTGTTCTGCAAGTCCAGCATCACCTGGAACAGCGGATGCCTGGCCGCCGACCGCTCCGGCGCGAGCACTTCGACCAAACGCTCGAACGGCGCGTCGGCGTGGGCGAAGGCGGCCAGGTCGCGCTCGCGCACCGCCGCGACCAGGCCGGTGAACGTCAACCCGGCCCGCACATCGGCGCGCAGCACGACGGTGTTGACGAACATGCCGACGAGCTCATCGAGCGCACGCTCGCCGCGACCGGCCACCGGGGTGCCGATCACGATGTCCTGCTGCCCGGTCAATCCGGCCAGCAGCGTGGCGAACGCCGCGTGCAGCACCATGAACAGCGAGGCGTTCGCGCTGTCCGCGATCTCGCGCAACCGGCGCCGCGTAGCGGCATCGATGGTGAAGACATGGCGCGCGCCGCGCCCCGACGCGACGGCCGGGCGCGGCCTATCGGCGGGCAGCGTCGTCACGTCCGGCAGACCGGCCAATTCGCCCCGCCAGAACCGGATCTGCTCGGCCAGCATCGCGTCCGGGTCGTCCTCGCAGCCGAGGACCTCCCGCTGCCACAACGCGTAGTCGGCGTAGTGGACGGCCAGTGGCGTCCAGTCGGGTGCGCCGCCCGCACGGCGAGCCTCGTAGGCGCGCATGAGATCACGGGTGAGCGGTGCCAGCGACCAACCATCGGCGCTGATGTGATGCAAAGCGACGACGAGCACGTGCTGCTCCGCGCCGAGGCGCAGCAGGGCGAGGCGCACCGGCGGCTCGCGATCGACCCGGAAGGGCGTGGCCACCAGTTCGCGAATCCGTTCCGTCAGCCGCCGCTCGTCGACCGATTCCGCGACCAGCTCGACCCGCGCCTCCTCGACCGGGAGCACCAGTTGATACGGAATACCCTCCGCCGCCGGGTAGACCGTGCGCAATGACTCGTGCCTGGCGAGCACGTCGACCACCGCGTCCGCCAGCGCCGTCTGATCGAGCGCGCCGCGCAACCGGATGGCGGCGACCAGATTGTCCGCCACCGAGGCCGCGTCGAACTGGTTCAGGAACCACATGCGCTGCTGCGCGTAGGACAGCGGGATCAGTGTGGGGCGCGCCCCGGCGACCAGCGGCGCCCGTCTACGCGCCCGGCCGCCGGACAGGTGCACGGCCAGCGCCGACACGGTCGGGAACTCGAACAGCGCCCGCACCGGCACCTCGGTGTCCAGCGCGTCCGCCAGGCGGGCCGCGATCTGCGTGGCGACCAGCGAATTCCCGCCCAGCGCGAAGAAATCGTCGTCCGAGCCGACCGGATCAATCCCCAGCACCTGCCCGAACACGTCGGCGACGGTCCGCTCCACCGGCGTGCAGGGCGCGCGGAAAGTCTTCGTGACCGGCACCGGGTCGGGCAGCGCCTTGCGGTCCAGCTTGCCCGACGGAGTCAGCGGCATCGCGGTCAGCGGGACGTACGCGGTGGGCACCATGTACGAGGGCAGCACCGGGCGCAGCCGCTGCTCCAGCTCCGCGGCGAGCCGATCGGGGGCGATCGCGCCGACCACGTAGGCGGCCAGCGTCTCGCCGGAGGGCTGCGCGACGATCCGAACCGCCGCCGCCCGCACGTCGTCCATGGCGAGCAAGGCGGCCTCGATCTCGCCGAGCTCGATCCGCTGCCCACGCAGCTTCACCTGGAAGTCGCCGCGGCCCAGGTACTCCAGCGCGCCGTCGCGGCGGCGGCGCACCAGATCCCCGGTCCGGTACATCCGGCTGCCCGCAGGCCCGTACGGGTCGGCGACGAAACGCTCCGCGGTCAGGTCGGCCCGGCCGAGGTAGCCGCGCGCCAGTTGCACGCCGGACAAGTACAACTCGCCGACCACGGCGTCCGGAACCGGTCGCAACCGTTCGTCCAGGACCATGGCACGGCTGCCCGGCACCGGACGCCCGATCGGCGCCGGACCGCTCGCGGCCGGGTCGACCGGGGCGTACGTGGCGTGCACGGTGAATTCGGTGGGCCCGTAGAGGTTGTGCAGCCGCGCGGGGCTCACAGCGGCGAACGCGGCGGCGGCCTCACCGGTCATCGCCTCCCCCGCGACCAGCACGGTGCGCAGGGACGCGATCGCTCCCGGCGCGGCGGCGTCGGCGAACACCGTGAGCATGGACGGAACGAAGGAGGTCATCGTCACCCGGTGCGCGGCGATGGTCGCGGCGAGATACCGGGGATCGCGGTGCCCGTCGTGGTCGGCGACCACGATCCGCGCGCCCCGGGTGAGCGGCGCGAACTGCTCCCACACCGACACGTCGAAGGTGGCGGGGGTCTTGAACAGCACGACGTCGTTCGCGTCGATCCGGTATTCGTCCGCGATCCACCTGACCTGATTGACCGCCGCGTCATGCTGCACCGCCACGCCTTTGGGACGGCCGGTCGAACCGGAGGTGAAGATGACGTACGCGGTACCGGAAGCGCGCAAGGGGGCGAGACGATGCGCGTCGCCGACCGGCGCGGCGGAGTATTCGGCGACCTCAGGGGCGTCGGCCGTGAGCACCCGTGTTGCGGGTAGCTCCGCGAGCGCGCATCGATCGGCGAATTCCCCCGCCTCCTCCCGGGATCGGGTCAAGACGCACACCGGGCGGGCCGCGGCGATCACCTGCGCGATCCGGGCCGCCGGCTGGTCCGGGTCCACCGGCACGTACCCACTGCCCGCGGTCAGCACCGCGTACGCGGCCACCACGAGATCGACCGAACGCGGCATGCCGAGCACGACCAACCGCTCGGGCCCCACCCCCGCGGCGATCAGCCGACGCGCCAGCCGGTTGACCGCACCCGCGAACTCCGCGTAGGTCAGCCGCCGCTCGGCGTCTAGCACCGCGACCGCGTCGGGGGTGCGCCGCGCCTGTGCCTCGAAGGCGGTGAGCAACGTCTCCGCCGGGTCCTGTGCGCCCGCGACGGCCTGCGCCGCCGCGAGTGCGCGCGCTCGCTCGTCGCGGTCCAGGAGAGGCAGATCGCGCACCGCGATCGCGGGATCGGCGGTGATCGCCCACAAGAAGCCGATCAGCCTGCCCGCGTAACCCGCGATGGTGGCTTCGTCGAAGAGATCGGTGGCGTAGGTGAATTCCGCGGGAACCCCCGCCGGTGCCGAACCTTCCCCGAGTCCGGCACCGGCGGCGTTCTCGGTGACCGTGAGCTGGAGATCCAGCTTGGTCACTCCGGTGTCCAGGGTACTGGTGGCGACCGACAGTTCGGGCAGTTCGAAAGCGATTGCCTCGGCGTTGTCGAAGGCGAGCAGCACTTGGAACAACGGGTGGCGCGCCTGCGAGCGCGGCGGATCCAGCGCCGCGACCACCCGCTCGAACGGCAGTTCGGCATGGCCGAAGGCGGCGAGGTCGTCCTCGCGGACCCGCGCCAGCAAGGCGGTGAAGGGCTCGGCGGCGTCCAACCGGGTGCGCAGTGCCAGGGTGTTGACGAACATGCCGATCAGGTCGTCGAGCGCGCGGTCGCCCCGACCTCCGACCGGGGTGCCGATCACGATGTCGTCGGCGCCGGACAGCCGCGCCAGCAGCGCGGCCAGTGCGGCGTGCGTCAGCATGAAGGTCGAAACGCCGTGCGCGCGGGCGAATTCGTTCATCCGGGCGACCAGTTCGCCGGGGAACTCGAAACCGAACACCGCGCCACGGCCGGAGGCGACCGCAGGGCGGGGCCGGTCGGCGGGCAGGTCGAGCTGGTCGGGCGCGTCCGCCAGCGCGTCGGTCCAGAACGACAGCCGATCGGCCGCGAACGAATCGTCCGAGGAGCCCAGCAACTCGTGCTGCCAGAGGCTGTAGTCGGCGTACTGAATCGGCAGCGGGGCCCATGCGGGCGCGCTGCCGCCGCGGCGCGCCCCGTACGCGGTCATCACGTCGCGGGCCAGCACGCGCAGCGACAGCCCGTCGGCGGCGACGTGGTGCAGGACCAGCGCGAGGGCGTGACTGCCGTCGTCCACCGCGAAGATCCGCGCCCGGATCGGGATCTCACGTTCCAGATCGAAGCCGCGGGCGGCGAACGCGCTCAGCCGCTCGTCGAGGTCGGCGGCGCCGATCGCCTCCGGCGCGGCGGCGATCGGCGCCACCGACAACACGACCTGCCGTGCCGCGAGCCCCGCGCCGTCGGCGGGCAGGAGCGCGGGGAAGATCGTGCGCAGCACTTCGTGCCGGAGAACCAGGTCATCGAGCGCCTGCCGCAGCGCGGTAACGTCCACCGCCCCGCGCAGCCGCACCACGAAGGGCATGTTGTAGCTCGCGCCGGCGCGCTCGAACCGGTTGAGAAACCAGATGCGCTGCTGCGCCGGAGAGAGCGGAACCAGCGGCGGCCGTGGCCGTGCCCGCAGCTGCGCGACCAAGGACGCGCCGCCGGATCCACCGGCCCGCTCGACGAGCCCGGCGAGTTCGGCCACCGTGCAGGCGGCGAACACGTCGCGGACTCCGAGCGGGCAGTTCAGGTCGGCGGACAGCCGCGCGGCGACCTGCGTGGCCACCAAACTGTTTCCGCCGAGTGCGAAGAAGTCGTCGTCGCGACCGACCAGCTCGTTACCGAGCACTTCGGCGAACACCCGCGCGACCGCCAGTTCCACAGGGGTGGCGGGCGCGGTGTAGCCCGTCGAAGTTCTGCTCGGGGCAGGTAGAGCGGCGCGATCCAACTTTCCGGACGCGTTCACCGGCAATGTGTCGAGCACCACGTAGGCGGCGGGCACCATGTACCCGGGCAGCGCCTCGGCCGCCACGGCGCGCAGCCGCTCCGGACGCACCGCGCCGGGAACCGCCGCCACGACGTAGGCCACCAACTGCTCGCCGATCCCCGCGTCGTCGCGCACCACGACCACCGCGCGGGCCACCTCGTCCACCCCGGCGAGCACGGCCTCGATCTCGCCGAGTTCGATGCGCAGACCGCGCAGCTTCACCTGGAAGTCCGTACGGCCGAGATACTCCAGCTCGCCGTGCGTGGTCCATCGCACCAGGTCACCGGTGCGATACATCCGGTTCCCCGCCTGTGCGGGCCCGCCGAACGGATCGGCTACGAACCGCGCCGCGGTCAGTTCCGGTCGAGCCACATAGCCCCGGGCGAGCTGTACCCCCGACAGATACAGCTCACCCGGCGCCCCGACCGGCACCGGCCGAAGCCGCGAGTCGAGAACATGAAGCCTGGTGTTGAACACCGGCGCGCCGATCGGCACCGAGAGGGTATCGGTGTCGGCGACTTCGTGAAAGGTGACGT
This sequence comes from Nocardia sichangensis, assembly GCF_047200615.1. Classification (NCBI taxonomy): domain Bacteria; kingdom Bacillati; phylum Actinomycetota; class Actinomycetes; order Mycobacteriales; family Nocardiaceae; genus Nocardia; species Nocardia sichangensis. The sequence continues at coordinate 233,009 of NZ_JBJZOK010000003.1, read as the reverse complement.
CGACCGCTGCTTCCGTCGGACCATACAGATTGTGCAGGCGAACGCCGGTCATGGCGCGCAGCCGCTGAGCGAGCGCGGCGGGCAGCGCCTCCCCGGAGGCGAACACCGTGCGCAGCGGCGTGCGGAACGCGACATGCTGATCGGCGAGGAACGCCGCGAGCATCGAAGGCACGAAATGTGCTGTGGTGACTCCGTATTCGTCGATGACCCGACGCAGATAAGCGGGATCGCGGTGCCCGTCCGGCTGGGCGAGCACCAGCGTCGCGCCGATCTGCAGCGGCCAGAAGAATTCCCACACCGACACGTCGAACGTGGCCGGAGTCTTCTGCAGCACAACGTCTTGCGCCGATAGTCGGTAGGTCTGCTGCATCCACACCAACCGGTTGACGATCGCGCGGTGGGTGATGGCGACGCCCTTGGGCAGACCGGTCGATCCGGAGGTGAAGATCACATACGCCGGATGCTCCGGCCGCAAGGCCGCGACTCGTTCCCGGTCCCATATCGGCCCCGCCCCGACCGTCTCGTCGGCTCGGTCCACCCGCACCACCGGCAGACCGGACAGCTCCGGCGGCCGCTCGTCCCCGGCGATCAGCACGCAGGCCGGACGGGCCGTGGCCAGGATGTGCGCGGTGCGCTCGGGCGGGTGATCCGGATCCAGCGGCAGATAGGCGCCGCCCGCGGCGAGCACCGCGTACATCGCGACGACCAGCTCCGGCGAGCGCGGCAGGCGCAGCGCCACCAGCGTTTCGGGCCCGACGCCGAGCGCGATCAGCGTGCGGGCGAGCCGATTGGCGCGCGCGGCGAGGTCCCGGTAGGTCAGGTCCGGCGCACCGGCGGCCCGCAGCGCCACCGCGCTCGGCGTGCGGGCCGCCTGCGCCTCGAACATCGACACCAGCGTCGCCACGGGAGCGAAGGCCGCGGAGCGACCCGGCAGCTGCGCTTCCACGTCGAAACCCGTCTCGTTCCAGATCCGGGTGCTGACCTCGAGTTCCAGCTCGGTCGCGACGTCCACGACGGCGAGCGCGGTGTCCGGCTCGGTGGCGACCAGGCGCTCCAGATAGCGGAGGAACCGGGCGTGCTGCCTGGCGACGTCGTCGGCGGTGTACAGGTGCGGATTGGCCTCGAAGTCGACGTGCACCCGGTCCCGGTCGCCGTAGTAGACGTTGAGACTCAGGTCCTCGACCGGACCGGTGGACAACACGTGGTACCGCCCCACGGTGGCGCCGAGGGTGAGATCGCTGCGGAACAGCATGATGTTGGCCAGCGGACCGAACAGCCCGCGGCGCGCCGGACCGGCGGCGCGCTCGGTGTCGCGCTGGATGTCCTCGTGGCGGTAGCGCTGGTGGCGCAGCGCCCCCGCGACCTCGACGCGGGTGGCGCGCAGCAACGCGCCCCAGCTGCCGTCGACCGGCAACCGCAGCGGCACGATGTTCGACAGCATGCCGGCCGAGCGCCGCAGCGCCGCGGTGGTGCGCGCGGTCACCGGCAGGCTCAGCACCGCCTCGTCCCGGTCGGTCAGTCGTGCCAGGTAGGCGGCGAACGCCGCGAGCAGCACCACGGCGAGCGTCGAATCCTGGCTCGCGGCAAGCGCGTTCATCCGTTCGACGAGTTCCGGCGTGAGCGCTCGCCCGGCGATCAGGTTGGTCGCGCCACGGGGTGCGGAGCGACCGGCGAGGCTGGTCGCGCCGTCCAGCCCGGCCACCCGCCCGGCCCAGTGCGCGCGATCGGACTCGAACCGGGGGCTGCTCCGGTAGGCGAGTTCGGCCTGCGTCAACGAGGCGAGCGTCCCCGGCCGCACGGCCTCGGGTTCGGTGCCGAGCATCCGCGCGGTGTACCGCTCGGCCACCCGCATGGTGTTGGTGAGCGCGCCGTAGCCGTCCAGCACGATGTGATGAGCCCGCAGGTACCAGAAGTACCGTCGCTCGGCGACGCGCAATAGGGCGCCCGCGAACAGCCGGTCGGTGCGCAGGTCGACCGGCGCGCTCGCGTCCGCGCGCATCCAGGCGTGCGCCGCGGCCACCGGGTCGGTCTGGTCGCGCAGGTCGATCAGCGGAATGTCGACCGAGAGGCTGAAGTCGACGTACTGGTGCGGGACGCCGCCGGATTCCCCCAGCCGCACCAGCACCGACTCGTACTCGCGCGCCGCCTCCACCGAGACCTCTTGCAGCAGAACGGCATCCAACTCGCCGTGCACGTCCACGTACTGCGCGACGTTGATCGGCGCGTCCGGGTCGAGCAGCTGCGCGTACCAGACGCCGAGCTGCGCGGGCGCCAGAGCGAACGGTTCGGGTGCGATCCGGGACGACTCCGGCTCGACGGAACGCGGCGGCAACGCGCTGGCCCCACCCAACTCCGTATCGTGCACCAGAGCCTCCTACTCGGCGGAACAACGGCTGTCCGAACGCTTTCGAGCAGCACGAACAAGCCGCTGCGCCCGGCTGCCCAGCCCGGGCGCATGGCGTCGACCACCACGTGCGATTCGATGAGAGCGCGAGCGGTGCTCGGGCACGCTCGCGCGGAAAGCCGCCAATCCTCCAACGTCATCGCCGTGGAGCGGGCGCCACGGCTATGTCAGCTACGTCACACGGTCGTGATCCGTGCATTGCGAACATTAGGCGCTTCGTTAATAAAAGGGAACAATTTGCACTAAAAACTTCTGGACGCTTGTCCAACGCGGCTACCAGGGCCGGAAGTCCAGGGCAAAGCGTAATGCGCGATCACATTCGACCGCGGCGACGCCGATGGCTGTGCAGACTATGAGCCGAAACGTTGCATTCGCGTTGCATCGGCGCCGAGGCGGCGATCCAGTACCCGGATCTTGGCCTCGATCTGCGCGTACAGCGGCGAGTCACGATCGACCGTGGCCCGGTAGGCCGCCCACGCCGCGGCGTCGTCGCGCCCCTCCGGACACGCGGTCCACCGGCGCAGCACCGCCGGGTCGCCCGAAGCCAGCACCGCTGTGCGCAATCGAACCCGCAGTTCGTCGCGAATATCGATGATGCCCGGCGCGGTCGAACGCGGCAGCACCGGCCCGGCATAGAGCCGTAATGCGGAATCGACATCACCGGAGTCGAGCGCCGCGCGCAAAGCCTCCACATCGGTTGCGACCGGAACGCGCAAACGGTAAGGCCGCGAACCGAACACGGTCGGACCGACCACCGAACGCAAGCGGGACACGGCCGCGCGGATGGTGCCGTTGTCCAGATCGGTGTCATCGAGCAACAGCGCGAGATGATCGGCGCCGAGTCCCTCCGGATGTTCGGCCAGCAGCAGCAGGATCTCGGCATGCCGCTGCGACAGGGGCACTCGATCATCCGCGACGCTCAGTTGCGGCTGACCGAGGCCGAGCACGTCGAGCGCGAGCCTGCCCGCCGGGTGCGGCTGCGCCGGGTCACGCCTGCCGCGACCGTCGTTCCGACGCTCGCCGGACCGTATCGCGGTGAGCAGCAGGTCCATCTCCGCGGCCGTGGCGGTGGCTTTGATCAGGGCGAGAATCTCCGGCTTGGCCACCCGGACGCCGCCCGCGATCATCAGCACTCCCACCAGCCTGCCGTCCGGATCGTGCACCGGGGCCGCGGCTCCGGTGATCTGGTGCATCCGGTGCAGGAAGTGCTCCGGGCCGTGGATCCACGCGGCGCGCCCGGTACGCACCACCAGGCCGACCGCGTTCGTCCCGATGCGGCGCTCGCTCAGGTCGTCACCGGCGCGCAGGCCGATCTCCGCGGCGGCCGCGACCTGTTCGTCACCACCGTGCACCGAGAGCACCCGGCCGAACTGATCGGCCACCACGACGATCAAACCTGTTCTGGCCGTGTCCTGTACGAGCAATTTGTCGATCAGCGGCATCAGCGCGGCGATCGGATGTGCCTGGAGATAGCGCTGCAGATCGGCGCCGCGCAGACCGCGGCCGTCGACCGCGTCCATCGGATCGACCCCGCCGCGCAAGCTGCGCAGCCAGGACTCCAGCACGGCGGGACGCAGCAGACCGGCGAGGCGGGCAAGTTGATCGCCACCCGCGCCGAGATATCCGTGCGCCTGCGCGGCGTAGACTTCGAGCGCACCGAGTTGGGCGCCCGGCTCCACGCCCGGCCGTGGGGGTCGCCCACCTGCGATGTTGCTGACCATTTGCCTTTCTTTCCGCCCCAAACTGTACCGGCGCACTCAGGGCGGGAACGACCGATGTTCGGCTTTGTCCGCCAGGTCACACCCGGTGCGCATCCCGGCAAATTGTGACCGAACCGTCTTTCACTTCACGAGCACAGGTGTGCGGCCGCCTTTTCCGCGATCACCATGGTCGTGGCCTGCGGTCCACGACCGAGCGGCACCGGCACCACGGACAGATCCACCACGGACAACCCGGTAACTCCGCGCACCCGGCAGCGCTCGTCCACCACGGCGGCCGCATCGTTTTCCCGGCCCATTCGACAGGTTCCGGACAAATGTTGCGAAGTGGCGAGATTCGCGCGTAACCAGGCATCGAGATCCGCGGGCCGCGGAATCGGATCGACCGGCCGCGCGTTCATTCGTCGCAGCAGCCCGCCCGCGGTCGCCACCGCGTCGCGTAATCGGGCGCGATCCTGGTCGGCGGTCAGGTAGCGGTAGTCGATCAGCGGCGCGGCGCCGGGGTCGGCCGACCGCAAGCGGAGCACGCCGGAGGATCGCGGCCGCATCAGTGTGACGCCGAGCCTGCGCACCCCGGGTGTGAACGACACGGCGTACGGCCGGATTTCGACATCGTCCACCTCGAGCACCGTCTCCAGCGGGACGCTCGGCGGTTCGGCCAGGTGCAGCAGATAGGAGATGCCCACTTCCGGATGGTCGCTGAGCCATGAGCCCACCGGGGCGGCGTGCACGACCGGGATGCCGAGGGGGCGCAGCCGTTCCGGGTCGCCGACGCCGGAGCGCAACAGCAGCGTGGCCGACTCGATCGCGCCCGCGCAGAGCACGATCCGGTCGGCCCACTCGATGCCGCTCTCGCCATCGCGTACGTACTCCACGCCGACCGCACGGGTTCCGTCGAAGCGGATTCGCGTGACCGACGTTTCCCCGGCGACGGTCAGGTTCGGGCGGGCCAGCGCGGGCAGCAGATAGCCGATCGACGGGCCGATGCGCCTGCCTCGGTCGCAATTGCACGGCACCGCGCCCACCCCCGCCCCGCTGCCGGGGGCATTGAGATCGGGCACCTCGGCGAACCCGGACGCGAGGCAGGCCTCCGTGAACGCCGCGCTGACCGGCGAGGGATCCGAGCTGCGCACCACGGGAATCGGGCCGCGGTCGCCGTGCCAGGGCTGTTCGCCGAAGTCGAGGTCACGCTCGATCCGGCAGTAGAGCGGAAGCACGGAATCGAACGACCAGCTGTTCGAGTCGCCGAGCACCCGGCTCCATGCGTCGAAATCCGCCACCGTGGCACGGACGAAGTAACCGCCGTTGACCGCCCCCGAGCCGCCGATCACCTTGCCGCGCACGATGGTTGCCGGCACCGGCGGGTCGTCGGCGAGGACCACCTCGTAACGCCACAGCCACGGGGCCTCCGGACCGATCGGCAGCGACGCGGCGTCCAGCAACTCGGCGGGCATCGCCTCGCGACTGCTCCACATCCGACCGGCTTCGAGCAGCCGCACCGTGTGCGCCGGATCGGCGCTCAACCGCTCCGCCAGGACACACCCGGCGGTACCGCCCCCGACGATGAGCGTGTCGGCCATTCGGACTCCCGTTCAGTATCTCGGCGCGGTCCGCGTCGCCGGACGGCGGCGCGGCGAGGGTGCGGGCAAGATCCAGGTCATCGCGGGTGATTCGGGTCGATCAACGGGATGGTGTGGTGGGTTTCAGCGCTTCCACGCTGCGCGCGCGGAACGCGCCGAGCCACAGGCCGGTGCCGTAGGCGATGTCGTCGAGGCGCTTGTAGACCGTGTAGCGGACGGGATCGAGGCCGCCCGAGTCGCGGTGGGTGAACCAGTCGGCCAATCCGTCCGCGACGGCCATGGTGATCGCGATGCGCCGCACCCGACGGGAGAAGAACATCGCCAGCACCGTGATCGGCCAGTAATGCCTGCACATCGCCGAGGCCAGACGCCATAGTCCGGCGAAGAAGCCGCGCGCCAGATAGATCGCGGCGATCCGGGTGGAGTTGTCCAGCCCGGCGAAGACGCGGCGCAACCGGGCCAGCGCGGTGATCAGGGTGACGATGCCGCCGAACAGTCCCCACTTGGTGAGCGTCGCGAACAGGAAAGCGGCCAGCAGCGTCCAGGACGGCACCGACAGCGGTGACACCGTTCCCGCGTGCCGCTCGCCCAGCGGCGCCGCGCCGGTGCCGTAGAACAGCTTTCGGCCGAACCACGCGCGGAAGCACACCCGGTGGTCGTGCGCCACGTGGGCCGCGGGCTCGTAGCGCAGCCGCCAGCCCGCCCGCTCCAGCCGCCAGCACAGGTCGACGTCCTCGGCGACGTGCATCGACTCGTCGAAGCCGCCTTGTTCCAGCAGCGCCCTGCGCCGCGCCAGCAGCGCCGCGCTCGGCACGTAGGACACCAGCCCGCGCGAGTGCACCGCAGCCTCGCGCCTGCCCAGGTCGAGCGAGGAGCGGGTGTGCTCGTAGCGCGCCAGCGCGTTGGACTCCGGGTCCAGCGCGACGATCCGCGGGGCGACCAGCGCCACCCCGGGGTCGCTGAAATGGCCGAGCATCACTTCCAGCCACCCGCTGCGCGGCACCACGTCGGAATCCAGGAATGCGACGAAGTCGGTTGTCGCCGCCCGCAAGCCGGCGTTGCGCGCGGCCGCGGGTCCCTGCTTGCGGTCGTGCCGCAGCACGGTCACCCGGCACCTGGTGCCACGGTTGCGCGGTATCCGCACCGGCTGGTCGGACCCGTCGTCGACCACGATGACGTTGTGCCCGCGCAACGCCGCGAGCAGCCGCGCCAGTCCCTCGGCGTTGTTGTGCAGCGGCACGATGACGGTGACGTCGTCCGGCGAAGGCAGCAGCCGGGGGCGGGGGTTGGCCACTCCGGAGTCGAGCAGCCGTCTGGCAACGACGGCGGACTTCGGGCCGGTCACCTCGAGGTACCCGTCGCCGATCATCTCGGCGGCCTCCGGGGCAAGTCGCAGCAACCTGGCCGGCGAACCGCCGATCAGAACCCGCCCGCCGGAGTATGCGCGTACCCGGGGATCGATCCGCACCCCGAATCCATCGGGCAGGCGATCATGGCGCATTCCTGGCATGCTAGGCGGAGTTTCGCGGGTAGACATCAACAGTCCGGAAAAAACGGCAGATTTCCGGGCGAAACCGGCCCGCCACCGGAACGGCCGCGCGCCGTACCCGATGCCGAGTGTTCGCTCGCACCCGTTTCCCAGCATCCGGCAACGGAGCGGCTATCGCCCGGTCGACGACCGGACGATAGCCACACCCGTGCTCTCAGCATACTTTTGGCAAACTTCATGGCTTCATGCCAGCGGGCTCTCGTCGCAGGCCCGCGCCGGGCGGCGTTCCGGCGTGAATCCGGCCGGGCGCGTCGCGCTCAGCGTCAGCGGAACCGGTCCGCCCTTGCGCCCGCCCGCGCGCGGGGCGACCCGGCGGGAATGGTCGACCGACGAACGTGGGATCATCCGCGCCGTGTCGGCCAGCGCCGCTTCGCCGTACCCCTGGACGCACTCCGGATCAGGCCCGTCGGCGGGCAGCCCGGTGAAGAACTTCGCCGCCATGCAGCCGCCGCGGCAGGCGTCGTAATGGCTGCACGACGCGCACGCGCCGCCGCCACTGGGCTCGCGCAGCTCCCCGAACAGTTCAGAGGATCGCCATACCGCCTCGAAACCGCCGTCGGCCACGACGTTTCCGGCGTGGAACCGATCGTGAATGGCGAACGGGCAGGCATAGACGTCACCCACCGGGTCGACCAGACAGACCACCCGTCCCGCACCGCACATGTTCAGCCCCGGCAGCGCCGCGCCGAACGCCGACAGGTGGAAGAACGAGTCGCCGGTGAGCACGCCCTCCCCGTTGCGCAGCAGCCAGTCGTAGAGGACGCGCTGCTGATCGGGCGTGGGATGCAAGTCGTCCCACACGTCCGCACCCCGGCCCGACGGCCGCAACCTGGTCAAACGCAAGGTGGCACCGTACTTTTCGGCGATGGCGCGGAACTCGTCGAGCTGTGCGATGTTGTGCCTGGTCGCCACCACCGACAGCTTCGCGTCCCGGAAACCCGCCGCGGCGAGATTCTCCAGCGCGCGAATGGCCATGGCGTAGGAGCCAGGCCCGCGCACGGCGTCGTTGACCTCGGCGTCGGCGCCGTCCAGCGACACCTGCACGTCGACGTAGTCACTGGCGGCCAGCCGGGCCGCGACCTCGGGCGTGATCCGCACTCCGTTGGTGGAGAACTTCACGCCCACATGGTGTGCGGTCGCGTAGTCGACCAGTTCCCAGAAGTCCGGGCGCACGGTGGGCTCGCCACCGCCGATGTTCACGTAGAACACCTGCATACGTTCGAACTCGTCGATCAGCGCCTTGCACTGCTCGGTGCTCAGCTCGCGCGGATCCCTGCGCCCCGAAGACGACAGGCAGTGCACGCAGGACAGGTTGCAGGCGTAGGTGAGTTCCCAGGTCAGACAGATCGGCGCGGCGAGACCGGACTCGAAGCGGTCCACCAGGCGAACCGCCGCGTCCGACGGCGGGACCACCCCCGCCGTCGACGGCGGCGCCGTGGCCGCGCTCGCGACGGAGGGCGCCGTCGGTGCGCCGGCCGGCGCGCCGATGATCATGTCGGATTCGGCCAGCTGTGTCAGCGCTTTGACGTAAGCCGCGGCGTTCTTCTCCGGCACGCCCGCCGCGCGCAGGGCGGTGCGCGCCGACGTGTGCTCCGGCAGCGACCGGACGATCTCGACGATCCGCGGATTCTTCAGGAAAGAGAGCTTGCGCGTGCCGAAGTGGTAGAGCAGCGCGCCGAACGGCTCCGGACGCAGCGCCACTCGCGGATGCAGCTGCCAGCGGGTATCGAGATCGAGCATCGTCATCGACCGCCCGTCAGTAGACGCCGCACATGCCGTCGATGGACACCTCTTCGATGAGGCTCTCCTCGACCAGCGGCGCTTCTTCGGCCGACCGCGCGGCGGCGGCCTCCATCCGTCCGGTGTTGTCGGTGTCTGCGTGTCCGGTGGACCCGTATTCCGGCATGGCTACCTCCGCGAGGACGATCCGTGTGCGAACTGCCCGGTGCAGTCCGTGCTCACACAATAACGTCATAAACTGACAAAACAACAGGTTTCACTTATCCGGCGATCCGGGAGGTCCTCGGCCGCCGCGCGCGCCGAGCGAGGAGCCGATTCCGCCGCGAGCCGAGTGGAACAGGCGGCGACGGGACCGATGCCCGGCGCTCTAGACTGCGGGTGGCAAGCAGCTGAACAGAATGTGACGGGCAGCACGCCCGCAGTGGTAGAGGTGGCATGGGAGTCGGACGAATGCAGACGAACGGGGGCGGCAGCACGCTGTCGGAGTCCGAGATCGTCGAGGCCGCGCTGCGGGTAGTACGCGAGGACGGCGTGGAGAAACTGTCGATGCGGCGACTCTCCCGCGAACTCGGCGTCTCCCCGATGGCGCCCTACTACTACGTCGCCGACAAGCGCGAGCTGCTGGATCTGGTCGCCAGCGCGGCCCTCACCGGAGTGCGCACGCCACCGGCCGAATCCGGCACGTGGCAGCATCGGCTGCGCGATCTCGTCGACCAGATCGACGAGAAGCTGCGCAAGCATCCCGGCCTCGGCGACATCCTGATCGAGCAGATGCTGGGCAAACAGCTGGACCTGATCGCCGCGATCATGGACATCCTCGACGACGCGGGGTTCGGCGATCGCAACATCCTCGCCGCCTACGCCACCATCCACACCTACCTGTTCGGCCGCAGCCGGGTGAACCCGCGCGACCGCTCGGCGCCTGCCGATGTCACGCTGCCACCGGTTGTCGATCGGGCCACCCGGTACATCGGTGACCTGCGCGGACGCTATTCCTACGACTTCGGCATGGAGGTACTGATCGCCGGTCTGGAAGCCCAGCTTGTCCGCCAGGCGACGACCGACGTACGATGAAACTGAAACACGTTCTAGTTTTTGCGTCGCGGGTTGCCCGTGCCAGGTTCGAGAGGACGACATGACCACAGTCGAGGTTCCCCACGGCTCGCGCTCGGTCGTGCTGCGGGTGTCCGCGGTCATCGCCGAGACGGCCGACACCCGCTCGCTGGTCTTCGACGTTCCCGACGAGCTGGCCGAGAAGTTCCGTTACCAGCCGGGACAGTTCCTCACCCTGCGCATCCCCAGCGACCGGACCGGCTCGGTAGCGCGGTGCTACTCCCTGGCCAGCTCGCCCTACACCGACGACCGTCCGAAGGTGACCGTCAAGCGGACCGAGGGCGGCTACGGGTCGAACTGGGTGTGCGACAACGTGAAAGAGGGCGACCAGATCGAGGTGCTGCCGCCCTCCGGCGTCTTCACCCCGAAGGATCTCGACGACGACCTGCTGCTGTTCGGCGCGGGCAGCGGCATCACGCCGGTCATGTCCATCCTCAAGTCGGCCCTGGCCCGCGGAAACGGCCGCATCGTGCTGGTCTACGCCAACCGCGACCACGAGTCCGTGATCTTCGCCGGTGAGCTGCGCGATCTGGCGGACAAGCACCCGCAGCGGCTCACCGTGATCCACTGGCTGGAATACCTGCAGGGCCTGCCGACGGCCGACGCGCTGGCCACCCTCGTCGCCCCGTATCGCGGCTACGACGCGTACATGTGCGGGCCGAAGCCGTTCATGGACCGGGTGCACGACGCGCTCGGGCAACTGGGCGTGCCGCGCACGCGCACGCACGCCGAGGTGTTCAACTCGCTGGCCGGCGATCCGTTCGCCGATCAGGCGCCGGTCGAGGTCTCCGACGAGGAGGCGGCCGACGCGGCGACCGTGGAAGTCGAACTCGACGGCGAAGTGCACGAACTGAAGTGGCCGCGCAAGCAGACGCTGGTGGACATCATGCTGGCCAAGGGCTTGGACGTGCCCTACTCCTGCCAGGAAGGCGAGTGCGGCTCGTGCGCGTGCACGGTGCTGGAGGGCAAGGTCGAAATGGACAACGCCGAAATTCTCGACCCGGAGGATATCGAGAACGGTTACATCCTCGGCTGCCAGGCGCACCCGGTGACCGACCACCTGAAGATCCAGTTCTGAGCGCGCTCGCCTGAAATAATTCGCCGATCGTTTGCTTCGCCTATCGCGCGCGGTATTCCGCGCGAGCCCCGGGCGGCAGATGCTCGGTCGCGTAGCTCAACGCGGTGCGTCCCATGGCCGGGGCGTGCCGGTCGAGGAATCCGGTCAGCAGGCCGCGGTCGACGCGCTTGCCGACTTCGCGCAGCATCCAGCCCAGCGCCTTCTGGATCAGGTCGCGCCGGTCGTCGAGCAGCAGTTCACACAGCGCGAAGGTGGTCGAGGCATCACCCGCCTTGATGAACGCGAACGTGGACAGCAACGCCACCCGCCGCTCCCACAGCGACTCGGTGGCCGCCAGCTCGAACAGCAGGTCACGCGGTTTGTCCAGCAGCCACGGGCCGACGATGTTCTCCGCCGACACGTCCACCAGATCCCAGTTGTTCACCCGTCCGCGGCGCACGGCCGCCAGATACAACCGCACCATGGCGGCGCGGGCGGCGTCGTCGAAGGAGCGCGGCTGGGACGCCTTGGCGAATCGCGCGTTCAAGATCACCAGCGCGGCGAACCGGTCTTCGTGCACGTCGCTGTCGAGCAGCCGGTCGATCTCGTCGAGCGGAAGTGTCGCGAAGCGCTTGGCGACCCGGCGGCTCGCCGGTACCCGGACGCCGAGGAACACGTCACCCTCGCCGTATTCGCCGGGACCGGTCTTGAAGAACCGCTGTAGCTGCGTCGCATCAGCCGGATTCGCCAGTTCCCGCAACGCCGCCCGCACGTCGGCCGCGGTCACCGAGTCGGTCATCGAACCATGCTCCTGTTCCGAGAAGTGGCGGACGCGCCCGCGCCGGGCAGCGGTTCACCCTTGCGCGCCCAGTACGCGGCCGGACTCGAAGGCGGCCGCGCTGGTGGGCAGCGCACCGGGCCGACCGCTGTTGAGCACCCGGATCACCCCGGTACCCGTGGTGGGGCGGCCCAGCGCCTCGATGCGCCGAATGGTCTGCGCGGCAACGGCTTGCGCGCTGTCGAAGAGCCGGACGCCGTTTGGCAACGCGGCCACGATCGCGTCGGTCACCAGCGGGTAGTGCGTGCAGCCGAGCACCACGCCTTCCACGCCGGGCGGCGTCCGCTCCGCCGCGCTGCCGATCGCTTCGTGGGCGGCGGTCAGGTCGCCACGGTCGATCGCGTCCGCCAACCCGTGACACGCCACCCCGACCACATCGGCGTCGCCGCCGAATTTGGCGATCAGATCGGCCTGGTACCGGCTCGTCGTGGTCGCCGCGGTGGCCCAGACCGCCACCGACCGGCACACGGCCGCCGCGGGCTTGATCGCGGGCACGGTGCCGATCACCGGCACGTCGGGCCCGACCTCCGCGCGCACGTGCTCCAGCGCCGTCACGCTGGCGGTGTTGCACGGCAGCACGATCACCTCCGCGCCCGAACGAAGCGAGGTCCGCGCGGCGTTCACCACCCGCTCGACCACCCAGTCCTCCGGCTTCGGCCCCCACGGCGCCCCGTCCGGATCCAGCTGCAGCAGCAGATCCACGTCGGGCCGCAACTTGCGCAACCAAGCGGCAGTGGGCAGCAACCCCAGACCCGAGTCGATGAGCGCGACGATCACCGCACCACCGTATTACAGCCCCATGACACCCCCACACGCCGTGCGCGCCGCGGCGCACGCTCCGCAACCGGCGCGCGCACGCGGGCCACGGCGGCCATAGTCGCGGAGGATTCGGCGACCGGTACCCGTACCTGCTCGATGCCGTAGCCGCCATTCCGCGGCTCCCGCCGGGCGCGCCCTCAGCTGGGTGCGAGCAACTCGGTCACCGGCGCACCGGACGCGATCTTGGCGCGGGCCTTCATCACCTGGGCCGTCATGCCCGCGCCGACGACGCCGGTGAGGTTGCCGCCCTGGGCGTAGTAGGCGAGGAATTTGCGGCCGTCGTCGGAGGCGATGTGCACCTCGTCGGTCGCGCCGGGAGTGCCGAGGGCCTGGATCTTGACGTCGTACTGGTCGCTCCAGAAGTACGGGACGCGCGCCGCCGTGGGCGGTTCGGCGCCCAGCAGCGCGCAGGCGACCAATTTGGCCTGTTCACCGGCGTTGGTCCAGTGTTCGACACGCTTGCGGAGTCCGGTCTCGTGCAGCCAGGCCGCCACGTCGCCGACCGCCCAGACGCCGTCGGCGGAGGTCCGTCCCACCTCGTCGGCGAGCACGCCGCCACCGGCCGACGGTTCGGCCAGCGCGATCCCGGAATCGCTCAGCCATTCGGTCACCGGCCGCGAACCCACGCCGATCACGACGAGGTCGGCGGCGATCTCGGTACCGTCGGACAGCCGCGCACCGCGCACCCGCCCCGACTCGTCGCCGAACAGGGTGTCCACGCCGATGCCGCAGCGCAGATCCACCCCTTCCGCGCGATGCATCCGCGCGACCAGTTCGCCCACCGCTTCGCCGAGCACCGAGGCCAGCGGCGTCGCCTGCGGTTCGACCAGCACGACATCCACTCCCGCCGCCCGGAAACTCGCGGCGAGTTCGCAGCCGATGAAGCCGGCGCCGACGACCAGCGCGGTGCTCGCGCCGCTCAGATCGGCGCGCAGGGCGACGGCGTCGGAATGGCCGCGCAGCACGTGCACGCCGCGCAACTCGGGCAGGCCGGGCAGACGGCGCGGGCGCAGCCCCGTGGCGATGATCAGCTGGTCATAGTCCAGCGTGGCGCCGTCGGCGAGGCGAACGCGGCGCGCACCGGTGTCGACCCCGACGGCTTCGGTGCTCAGGCGCAGATCGATCTGCTTCTCGGCGTAGAACTCGCTCGGACGCAGTGTGGTGTCATCGGTTTCGCCGCGTACGAACTGCTTGGAAAGCGGCGGCCGGTCGTAGGGCAACCGCGACTCGTCACCGACGAGCACGAGGTCGCCCGCATAGCCCGCGCGGCGCAATTCCTCCGCGGTGCGCAGGCCGGCGAGGCCGGCTCCGACGATCACGATCGGCGCGGTCATGCGGCCATCCCTTCAGTGGAATCCGGCCGCCGATTCCGCGGAACCGGCGGTGCGACGAAGCTCACCCTAACCTCTGCTTGGTTCATTCCTCTGTGAGGGCCGTCACGCGGAGCGGCCGGTCAACCGTCGCACAACCGTGTCCGTTCCGATGTTGATCGGGCGGTCAATCAGGACTAGACCGAGGTCAGGACATACGCACAGCCTGAGGAGGTACACATGTTCACCGAGAGCCGCGCGCAGGATCTCCTGGCCGTCGTGCTCGGAGCCTTCGCCGCACTGTCACCCCTGTGGGTCGACCACAACAACAACGCCATGTGGGCGCTGATCGTGCTCGGCGTGCTCATCGCGCTCACCGGTCTGGCGCAGATGGCCCGCCCCGACATGGCGGCGGCGGACTACGCGATGGGCCTGTGCGGCCTGCTGTTGTTCATCTCGCCGTGGGCCATGGACTTCACCGCGTACCGCAGCGCATCCTGGACCGCATGGGTAGTCGGGGTGGTGACGGCGGTGGTCGCGGTCGCGGCGCTGCCGACGGTGTCGGGGCGTCTGCACGACATGGCTCCGCATCACTGATGCAGCGACCGGGAACCCGGCGCGCCGGACGCCGCCGCAGCGCGAAAGCCGACGGCGACGCTCGGCAGTTGATCCTCGACGCCGCGGAGGACCTCTTCGCGGCACAGGGATACGACGCCACCGCGACGGCGGCCATCGCCGCCGCGGCCTGCGTCCCCAAAGGACTCGTCTTCTACTACTTCCCGACCAAGGATTCGATCCTGTCCGCCTTGATGTCCGAGCGGGTGCCCGCGCGGCCGATCGACGACATCGGCACCGTGGTTACGCCGGGAGATCCGGCGGCGAGCCTGGTCAACCTCGACGCCGCGCTGAACCTGCGCGACCACCACTCGTCGGTACTGCGGGTGATCCTGTGGCGGGAGGCCGACACCCATCCCGACGTGCGGCGGCAACTGCGCCGCCTGCGCGACCAGATGCTGGAGGTGACCGCGAAGGTGCTCCAGGCGAGCGCCCCCGGCCCGGTCCGTCCCGGAACCCTGCGCGCGTGCGCCGCGGCCTGGGTCTCGGCGATGTTCGCGATCGCCAGCACCGACCGGCTGCACGCGCTCGACGGCGTGCCGCTGCCCACCGCCGACGAAGTGCTGAACGTAGCCCAGGTGGTCGCGGCCGGAATGACCCAGATGGGCTGACTCCCCGGAGTTGTCCACAGCCCGCGCGTTGTCCACATGCGCCGCCGCGCGGGGGTTTCCCGGATCGCCGGTCGATCACGATCGTCGGTATGGAAGCACCGCAACTGATCTCGCGTCAGCAGGCGCTGGCATCCGGTCTGTCCGACAAGACATTGCACCGGCTGTGCAGAACCGGGAAATGGCAGCGCCTGCGCGCCGGGCACTATCTGAGCGCGCCGGGCTCCGGTCTCGGCGCCACCGGCAGGCATCTGCTGATGACGCTGGCCACCGCGGAGTCCACGTCCGACTCCGCCGTCACGAGCCACTGTTCGGCGGCGGTGCTGCACGGGATGACGACCTGGGGCATTCCGCTCGACCGGGTCCATCTGACCAGGAACCGGATCAACGGCGGCCGGCTGAGCCGACGGGTGGTAGTCCATTCGGCTCGGATGGAGCCCGACGAGATCACCTTGGTCGACGACATACGGGTGACCACCCCGGCGCGGACGGTCTTGGACATCGCGCGCTCGGAAGGATTCGAACAGTCCGTCGCTCTCGGGGATTCCGCGCTACGCCAGGGCTTGACCACCACGGCGGAACTGCGGGAACACCTGCGCCGGGCCCGGCGCAGGCCCGGATGCCGCCGTGCCGCTCTCGTCCTGGACTTCCTGGACGGGCGCAGCGCGAACGTCGGCGTGTCCCTGAGCCGGATCCTGCTGCACCGGGCGGGTCTTCCGGCTCCCGAAGTGCAGGCTCGGGTCTTCTCCGATGACGAGATCTGTGTCGGCCGTGTCGATTTCCTGTTTCCCGATCTCGGTGTGATCGGCGAATTCGACGGAAGCGATCACCGCCGAGCCGCGCCGCCCGCCGCTCGGGTGGTCACGGCGGAGAACGTCCGCGCGGATCGGCTCCGCGCACTCGGCTGGGTGGTCGTGCGCTGGACCTGGGGCGATCTGTCCGCTCCCGCCCAGTTGACCGATCGTCTCCGCGCGGCGATCCGCACGGCCGCGGTACACCACCGTGCCGGCTACTGGACTCCTACCCCCGAACCGTGAACGCGCCGAACCCTTTCAGCGTCCCGCGGGCCGTCACCCGACCCAGCCGAGAGGAACAGCCGACGACTATCCAGGCGCACAGCGGTGGCGAGTCAGGGCTGGTCGAGAAAGTTGACGACGTCGATGGCGAAGCGGGGGCGCCTGAGCGCGCTCACGTGCCCCGCGCCCGGATAGATGGCGAGGTGGGAATCGGGGATGCCGTCGGCGGTGCGGCGGAAAGTGGCGAGGCTGTAGGCGGCGTCTCGTTCGCCTCCGATGACGAGCGTCGGGGCCTGGATCTCACCGAGGCGCTCGGTGATGTCGAATTCGTCCTCCGCGCGGAGAAAGGCGTACGTGTCGGCAGGGTCGCGCGGGCGGCTCAACGGGTCCAGCAACCACATGGCGGCCGCCGCGAGACGAGCGGCGGCGGGCGAGGAGACGCTGCTCGACGCCAGGTGGTGCATCGCGCGGCGCCCGTGCAGAACCGCTTCGGCGTAACGCATCTGGCCTTCCTTGGCGACCGGATCCAAACGGCATCCGGACGACGCGACGACGAGGCGGCGCACGACCTCGGGATGGTCGGCGGTGAGTTGCAGCGCCACCGACCCGCCCGAGGAGATGCCGAGCACGTCGACCGGCTCGCCGAACTCGGCGCGCAGCGCGTCGGCGTGCTCGGCCGCGATCTCCGCCATCGTGATGCCCTGGGCCATGCCGGGCGCGCGGCCCACCGCGTAGACCCGGAAGCTCCGCGCCAGCGGCCGCAGAACTCTCACCTCGGAGTCGAGCATCCGACCGCGGGGATTCGCGTGGTCGGGACTGAACCACCGGAGAAAGACCAGCGGCCGACCGGAACCGATCGCGAAGTACGGCATGCCGTGCTCGAGCACGCCTTCGGTGATCTCGGGCCGCGCAGCCCGCCCGGTCCCGACCACAACGCCCTCCGCTCAGATCTCCGTCCGTCTTCCCGACGCTAGCGGAGCCTGCCGCGAGGCGCGATTACCTCGGTGGTCAAATCCCACCGTGATGTTCTGCACAGCCTCGCGGAACAGCGCACGGAGCATACTGGCCCGGTGAGTCAGGAGCCCTCTTCGCGTGGAGCCGAGACGCGGCCGTTCCCGCTGGATCCCACGCCTATTCATGTATCCGACGACGTGCTCGCCGACCTGCGGCGGCGATTGGAACTGACCCGCTGGCCGGTCGACGCGGAAAACGACGACTGGTCCTACGGCGTGTCCCGCGACTATTTGCAGGAGCTGGTCGAGTACTGGCGCACCGATTACGACTGGCGTGCGGCCGAGGCCGCACTCAACGCCTATCACCACTACTTCGTCGAGATCGACGGGGTGCCGGTGCATTTCCTGCGGAAGCCGGGCGTCGGACCCGACCCGACGCCGTTGATCCTCACCCATGGTTGGCCATGGACCTTCTGGCATTGGGCCAAGGTGATCGACCCGCTGGCCGACCCGGCGGCGTTCGGCGGCGACCCCGCCGACGCCTTCGATGTGATCGTCCCGTCGTTCCCCGGATTCGGATTCTCCGCACCGCTGCCGAAGAACCCGGACATGAACTTCTGGAAGGTCGCCGACCTCTGGCACGTCCTGATGACCGAGACCCTCGGGCACGCGAAGTACGCCGCGGCGGGCTGTGACGTCGGCGCGCTGGTCACCGGGCAACTCGGGCACAAGTACGCCGACGAGCTGTACGGCATCCATATCGGCTCCGGTCAGAAGCTGACCCTGTTCAGCGGCGACCGTGCCTGGGACATCACCGGCGGCAATCCCATCCCGGAGGGCCTGCCCGCCGCCGTGCACGACCGGATCCTCGAACTGGAACGACGTTTCGCCGTCCACCTGACCGCACATGTGCTCGAACCGAGCACTCTCGCCTACGGGCTGTCCGACTCACCCGCCGGGTTGCTGGCCTGGATCTTGCAGCGCTGGGTGAGCTGGAGCGACAACGGCGGCGACATCGAGTCGGTCTTCGGCAAGGACGACCTGCTCACCCACGCGATGATCTTCTGGGTCACCAATTCCATCGGCACGTCCATCCGCACCTATGCCAACAACAATCGCTATCCCTGGACGCCGTCGCACGACCGGCAGCCGCCCATCGAGGCTCCGACCGGCATCACCTTCGTCGGCTACGAGAACCCGCCGGGCGTCGACACCGACCGGCGCGTGCAAGCGTTCCTCGACAGCGACCGCGGCGATTGGTACAACCACGTCAACCTCACCGCCCACGACCACGGTGGTCACTTCATCCCGTGGGAGATTCCGGCCCAGTGGGTCGACGATCTGCGCCGCACCTTCCGCGGCCGCACCCCGTCCACTGCCGGGTGAGCAGCCACGCGCTGCGCGGACGGCCTTCGCCGGGATGCGAACGCGGCCGGACGGACCGAACCCGCGCGTTACGGCGGCGGCAGTCCGGCTGGATCGCGGGGGGCGTGCGTGTTATCGGCGCGGCACCGGAATCGACGTGGCGTAGGAGAGGTATGTGAACTCGCCCAATGGAAGCCGCCTCGTCGGATCCGGGCCGTAAGGTACCGATCATGGTGCCCAGCGAGAGGTCCCAGTCGGTGCAAGCGGTCGTCGAGTCCTATCTGCTCGACGGTGCGCGCCGGTACAACCGCACCGAGGTCGCCGAACAGTCGGGGACGACGACGGCGCTCACCCGTCGATTGTGGATGGCGCTCGGTTTTCCGTCGAGCATCGGTGACGAGGCGGTGGACTACACCGACGCCGACGTCGCGGCGGTGCGCAACTTCGAGCAGCTGACCGTTTTGTCCTCGGCCGACACCCGGCAGCAGTCGGCGACCGCGCGCACGCTCGGCCAAGGGATGGCGCGCCTGGCGGAGTGGCAGGTCGACCTGGTGCTCGCGGAGATCGAGGAGCGCATCGCCCGAGCCGATCCCGGCGCCGACCCCGAAGAGACGGTGCGCACCGCCACCGAGGGCGCCATAGCCACGTTGGAGCAGCTGAACACCTATGCCTGGCGGCGGCACCTGGCCGCGTCGCTGTCGCGGTCGCTCGACCCGGGGACGAGCGCGGGCGAGTCGGTGCGCGAACTGGCCGTCGGTTTCGCCGACATGGTCGGCTACACCAGGCTGACCAGGCATCTGCATCCCGACGAGCTGTCCATGCTGCTCGAGGCGTTCGAGTCCACCACCACCGCCGCCATCACCGAGAACGGCGGATGGGTGATCAAGAACGTGGGCGACGAAGTCATGTTCGCCACGGAAAGCGCCGCCGAAGCCGCGCGCATAGCGCTGGCCATCCAGGAGTCCACCATGATGGTCGGGGGCACGCCGGAGTTGCGCGTCGCCCTCGCTTACGGCCCGGTATTGCAACGGTTCGGGGATCTGTACGGCTCGGTGGTGAACATCGCCTCCCGGCTCACCGGCGTCGCGCGGCCGGGCACGGTCCTGATCGATGACCACGCCGCCACGGAGTTGAACGGCGACCCGGCATTCGCGATCAAGCAGTTGCGCAGCGTCCGAGTGCGCGGCTTCAATCGCCTGCGTCCGCACCTGCTGCGCCACAACGGCAGGAACGGCGGATAGCCCCGATCTCCGCCCGACGCCGACGGCCGCCCTAGGCTCGTCCGGTGGACAAGGACTGGTCACAGCTGCGCGCGCGTTGCCTCGTCGAGGAGGACGCGGCGATTCTCGCCCTGCACAAACCCGCCGGGATCTCCGTCATGGGCGAGCGCCACGACACCGATCTCGTCGAGCTGGCGGCGGCCGAGGGAGAAACGCTGTATCCGGTGCACCGGATCGACAAGGTGACCTCCGGCTTGATCCTCTTCGCGAAGGAGTTGTCCGCCCACGGCGAGCTGACCAGGCAGTTCAACAAGCAGACCGCCGACAAGGCGTACCTGGCCGTCGTCGCGGCCACCGGCCTGCCCGATACCGGCGTATTCGATCTGCCGCTCAGCGTGGGGCGCAAGAACCGGGTGCGGATCGCGGCGCCGCGCGAAAGCATCCGTCAGGAGGCGGGCCGCTGGTTCGTGGACGACGCCGACTTGCTGCCCGCCAAGAACTACCCCTCGCTCACCCGGTTCGCGACGGTGCTGCGGGGTCCCGCGCACACCGTTCTCGCGCTGCGCCCGGTGACCGGCCGTCGCCACCAGATTCGCGTCCATTTGGCCTGGACCGGCCATCCGATAGTCGGCGATCCCCTGTTCGACCGCTCCGGCGCCCCCTCGCGGACCTACCTGCATTCCTGGCGTCTCGGCCTCACCGCTTCGTGGCGCACCCCGCGGGAACTGGTCTTGGCCGCCGAGCCCGACGCGGGCTTCTGGGGCCCGCTGCACGAATCCGCCGACCCGGCGGCCTTGGAACGCGCAACCGACCTGTTGCGGACTCTCGCCTAGCCGGGCCGCCCGATGCGGTCTTCGCACAGCCCGTTGCCTGGGCGTCGACCGCTGCGAAGAACGTCGACACTGTGCCCCGGCACGATAACCGCGCCGAATCTCGGCCAGGGCCGTACGGGAATCGGCCCCACAGCCGGCGTCTATGGGGCGCGCTCGCATAGAGCGGCAAACAGCGCGCGAGTGCCATCGAGGTCGCTGCTCACCACTGGCGCCATCGCGAAGCACGCAAACCGTCGCCGCTCCGTCGCGCTCGCTCGGCGGCAGATACCGGCTCGCTGTTCGTCCACAGTCATCCCCAGGCGGTCTGCCCGTGTGCACAGAGCCGATGCACCAGGTGGAAACGGTCTATCGGGCCCCTCGAGCAGATCAGTTCGGCCAGCTCGGCGCACGGCCGAGGAGCAAAAGGATGCGGTCGAGGGTCGGAGTGTGTTCCGGAACGGACAGTGCCGGTGCGAAAGCCGCGCCCGGGACGGAGCGCTCCGGACCATCGGGGACGGCGAGGGCGATGGCCAGCGCCGCCTCGGCCACGTCGGGATCGGGTGTGATGGTCTCGCCGATCGAGCGCGCGACATCCCAGGCGTGCACGACGCTGTCAACGAGGTGGAAGCCGATCACGCGAACGGCGGGAATCCCCTGGTCGGGCAAGATCTCCGGCAGCAGCAGCGAGCGCTCGAGCACGTCCTCGGCGGCGAACGCGGCGAGGACGTCGTCGGCGGAGGCGCGATAGTCGGCGACCGGATCGGCCGACGCGCGCACGGTCCAGACATCGAGATCCTCGCTGCCCCGCGCGGCGGCGGCGAAGCCGTGGTTCTGCGTGATCATGTGTTCCAGCAGGTCACGAAGACGCCAACCCGCGCAGGGTGTCTCGGCGTCCAGCGCATCGGGACGGACGCGGTCGACGACGTCCACGCCCAGTCGGACAGAACGGGCATGCCGGTCGCGCAATCCTTCGGCAGATTCAGTAAGCATGAGATTATCATATGCGCCAGCTTACGATTTGCAAAGCAGTATCGTCGATCCATGTCCAACGCCCGCCCCGATCTCGCCGCGATGATCGTGCCGCTCGGGCGGGCGCTCATGGCCCTCGAACTGCCCATCCTGGAGCGGCACGAACTGTCCATGTGGGGCTACTCCGTATTGCTCGGCCTCGACGCCGAACCCGTCTACACCCAGGCGGCGCTGGCCAAGGCGATCGGCGCGGACAAGACCCGCATCATCGGCGTCCTCGACGAACTCCAGCGCCGCGGCCTGATCACCCGCGAACCGGACCCCGCGGACCGCCGGGTGAACCTGCTGTCGCTCACCGACGCGGGCCGCGCCCTTCGCGACCGCACCCAGCGCGACATCCAGGCCGGGGAGGACCGACTGCTCGAGCGGCTGCCCGCGCCGGATCGCAGCGCGTTCCTGCGCGCTTTGCGCACCCTCTCCGACACGGTGTCCGACCGCCCCGCCACTTGACTCCGACGAGTCCACGCAATGTGATCCAGCACACAATACGATGGGTACCGCTCGTACGGTGGCGAGCGTCATGACGACGCGTAATGCGCAGGTCAACTAGCCTTATGAGGTGCCGCGGACGCGACGCGCGCGCAATCTGACGCAATGCAGCGAACCCCTAGCGAAAGCGAATGCCGATGATCCTGGTTGCTCAGGTCAGCGACACCCATTTCGATCTCGGCACCCGTAACGCCCAGCGTGTGCGGCGGGTGATGGACTTCGTCGCGGGGCTGCGCCGCAAGCCGGACGCCATCCTGGTGACCGGCGACGTCACCGATTCCGGCAAACCGGAGCAGTTCGCGGAGGCCAAGGCCGCTTTCGACGGCGAGATCCCGGTGTACGCGATCCCGGGCAATCACGACGACCGCGCGGGCTTCCGCACCAGCCTGCTCGGCGAGCCCGCCTCCGATGCCCCGATCAACCACGCGCATCGCATCGGCGATCTCACCGTCGCGCTGCTGGATTCGAGCGTTCCGGGGCAGCCGGGCGGGCAGCTCGCGGACGAGACCTATGACTGGCTCGGCGGCGTCCTCGACGCGGCGCCCGCGGGCAAGCCGATCCTGCTCGCCTTGCACCACCCGCCCGCGCACCTGTTCAGCCCGATCGTCGACGTGATCTCCCTGGCCGATCCGCAACGGTTCGCCGACCTCGTGGCCGGTGACGACCGGATCGTCGGCGTACTCACCGGGCACGCGCACTCCGCCGCGACGACCACCTTCGGGGGACGCCCGCTGCTGGTGGCCCCCAGCACCGCATCGGTGCTCAGCGGCGAGTGGGAACTCGACCTGCCCGACCACGTCATGGACTACGCGCCTGACCCGGCGGTGGCGCTGCACGTCATCGGTGACGACCACCGCCTCACCAGCCATTTCCGGGCGGTTCCGATGGGCGGCCGGATCGGCGTGCAACCGGTCTGACAGCGGTTTACCCGGCACGTGCCGGGGCAATCGGGAGGCACACGACGCCTACCGGGAGGATCCGCCATGGTCGATCTACCAGCCGCAGTGGTGAAGAACGCGTTCGCGGCCGGAGCCCGGATCCGGCACGCGCGGGTATTCCACCCCTCGGGCTTGCACCTGGCCGGCCGTCTGCACGCGGAGCCCGAATTCGAGCCGCTGTTCGGCAGCGGCGATCGCGCGGTCATCGCACGGGTGTCCAAGGGCATCGGGTTGCCGAACGGCCTGCCCGATGTGCTCGGCCTGGCGTTCCGCGTGCTCGATCGCGACGAGCAGCCTTGGGATTTCGCGCTGGCCACCACCGGCCGGGGACCGCTGGGCCGGTTGGTGATCACCCCCGCGCGCGGTTGGGCCAGCGCCCGGTACGGCTGCCTGATGCCCTATCGGATCAGCAACTCCTCGCCCACCTGGTTCTTCGCCGAGCCGGACAGCGTGCAGCCCGCGTCCGCGTCGCTGGAGGCGATGCAAGCCCACCTCGACGAGGATCTGGTCAGCTTCACCCTCACCGCGGGCCGCCTCGGCGGGCCGACTTGGCGAGTCGCGGAACTCACTCTGCGTCCCGCCGACTCCGCCGAATACCGCACGGATTACTTCGATCCGATGCTCAATCACCCGGCCGAGGTGGAGTTGTTTCCCAAGGCTGTCGGCAAGATTCGCGAGTTGGCATACATCGGCAGCAGGAGCGGCCGCGGCGAAGAGGGCGGCTAACGCCGGACGGCGCGTTCGCGGCGATAGGCCGCCGGGGTGTTACCGGTCCAGCGTTTGAAGGCGAAGATGAAGGTCGACGCTTCGGCGTAGCCGAGACGGATGGCGACGTCGCTCACCGATAGCGGTGTGGCGGTGAGCATTTCCTCCGCCAGCGCACGACGCACTTCGTCCAGCAGCGCGCGATAGCTGGTACCCGCGGCGTCCAGGTACCGCCGCAGCGTGCGGGTGCTCATGTTGAGATCGTTCGCCACGGCGTCGATGCCGGGCGGAGCGGCGAATCCGTCCGCGCCGCCGCGCGGCACAAGACGTTCGCGCACCTCGGCCGCGATGCCGGTGCGCGCCCTGCGGCGGTGCACCAGTTCCCGGCACTGCGCCAGGCACATCGCCCAGGTCTGCTCGTTGGCCTGCGGCAACGGTTGTTCCAGCAGCATCGGTTCGATCGCGAACAGGTTGTGCGGCATGCCGAAACGCGGCGGCACGAGAGTCACCTCGGCGATCCGCTCCGCGTAGCCGGGATCGGGAAAACGGAATTCCGCCCTGGTCAGCGGCAGGCGTGTGCCGAGCAGATCGCTCATCACCTGGTGCATCGCGGTGACGTCGCGTTCGACGAGGAACTGCCGCACGTCCGTCGGCACCGCCTCGTCGCGCACCACCGCGACGAACTCGCTGGCGCCCCACTCGGCCACGGGGATGCAGAAGGTGAAGCTGAGGTCCAGATAACGCAGCGCGAAGCTGATCGCCTCCCCGAGTGTCGGGCTGCTGACGCAGGCGAAGCCGAAGATGCCGAAGGTGGTGATCCGGTAGCGGCGACCGACCTCCACACCCAGCGCGGGCCGGTCGGCGAGTTCGCGGACGAGATTGCGGATGACCGCCAGTTCGGTGTGCGCGTCGATCTGGACGTCCGGATCGCGCAATTGCTGCTCACCGAGCGCGGTGCCGTGCAGCATGCGCGCCGAGGACACGCCGTGTTCGGCCGCGTATCCGACCATCAGCGCCACGCTGGCCACGCCGCGCGGAAAGTTCCAATCGCGGATATCCGGATCCTGTATCCGCTCCACGCGGACATTATGGCCGAAATTCTCTATACGACGGCACCGCGGCTCCTACAGTGGAGTCATCTACGGTCGTAGTGAGGAGTCTCACATGACAGCGCGCAATCGGCCATCCATACTCATCATCGGCGCGGGCTTCGGCGGCATCGGCATGGCGATCGAACTACGCCGCAACGGCTTCGACGACATCACCATCCTGGAGCGGGCCGCCGACATCGGCGGGGTGTGGCGGGAGAACACCTACCCCGGCGCGGCCTGCGACGTCCCCTCACCGCTGTACTCGTTTTCGTTCGAACCCAAGCCGGACTGGCCGCAGCGGTACTCGGGACGGACCGCCATCCACGCCTACCTGCGCGCGGTCGCCGAACGTCACAACGTGCTCTCGGCGATCCGCTTCGGCACCAGCGTCAGCGACGCCGAATTCGACGACGCCACCGGCCGGTGGACCGTGCGCACCACCGACGGCAAGAGCTGGATCGTCGACGTGCTGATCTCGGCGGTGGGCCAGCTGTCGCGTCCGTCCCTGCCCGCCATACCCGGCATCGACACCTTCGCGGGCCCGTCGTTCCATTCGGCCGAGTGGGACCACGAGGTCGACCTCCACGGCAAACGCGTCGCCTGCGTCGGCACCGGGGCGAGCGCCGTTCAGTACATCCCGGAGATCCAGCCCGAAGTCGACCGGTTGACACTGTTCCAGCGCACACCGGCCTGGGTGGTCCCGAAGTTCGACACCGACTACTCGCCGGTCCAGCACAACCTGTTCGCGCGGGTGCCGGGCGCGCTGCTGGTGGAGCGGTTCGGGTGGTGGTCGATCGCGGAGTTCATCTCGCTCGGGCTGGTCGAGGTTCCCGCCATCGCCCGGTTCGTGGCCCGCATCGCCTCCCGGCACCTGGCCGAACAGGTCGAGGACCCGCAGCTGCGAGCCAAACTCACCCCGGACTACCCCATCGGGTGCAAGCGCGCGCTGTTCTCCAACGACTACTACCCCGCGCTCACCCAGCCCAACGTGCGGGTGGAGACCACCGCCATCACCGAGATCACCCCGCAAGGCGTACGCACCGCCGACGGGACGACGCACGAAGCCGACGTGATCATCTACGGCACCGGCTTCAAGGGCACGGAGTTCCTCTGGCCGATGGAGATCTGGGGTCGTGGCGGGCGCAGGCTGGCCGACGCATGGGCCGACGGCGCGCACGCGTATTACGGCATGACGGTGCCGGACTTTCCGAATCTTTTCCTCGTCTACGGGCCGAACACCAATCTCGGCGTCGGCTCGATCATCTACATGATCGAATCGCAGGCCCGCTACATCCGCCAGGCCGTGCAATGGCTCGCCGACCACCCCGGTCATTGCGCCGAAGTCCGCGCCGACCTGGAAGAGGATTACAACACCGCGCTCCAGCAGCGTCTGGCCCGCACTCCGTGGAACTTCTGCTCGAGCTGGTACCGCAACTCCGCGGGCCGCATCACCAACAACTGGCCGGGATCGCAGACGAGCTATCGTCGCCGCACCCGCCGCTTCGACCCCAGCGCCTACACCCTCACCCCCGTCGCGTGACGGAGCGCGCCTCGGCGAGCGGGCCCGCCCGGATTCGCCTCGACCCGCCGCCGCCCGCCGGGCTGGCAGACTTGTGCTGTGAATGAACTGGCCCGTCCGGGCGGATCGGATGTGCGCGGCCCGCTGCGTCCGATCGAGTTGGCCACCGGCGCCGTGCTGGGCGGAGCCGCCGTCGGGCTGGTGACCATCGGATCGGTCATCCCGTTCGCCGCCGCGCTCCAGCTGGTCGGCGCGGTCCCGATCGGGCTGATCGCGCATCGTTTCCGGCTGCGCGCCCTGGTCACCGCGACGATCGCGGCGACGCTGGTCACCTTCGTCGCCGCGGGTATGGCGTCCGCGACGGCGCTGGTCGCCTCGGCCACCGTGGGCGGGATCATCGGCGCCGTGAAGCGGCGTGGCGGCGGTGTCGTCGCCGCGTTCGGGCTCTCCTTGCTCGCCGGGCTGGCCTGGGCCGCGTTCGCCGTCGGATCGCTTGCCCTGCTGTCGACCACCCGCGAACTGCTGTTCGACAACATCCGCAACGCGTCGCGCGGCTTCCAGGATCTCGCGGCGCGCCAAGAGCAGCTTGCCCCGCTCGGGCAGCTCGCCGCGGACCTGACCGACTCGGTGCTGCGCTGGTGGTGGGCGTGGGTCGGCGGCAGCGTCGCGCTCGGCATGGCGGCCACCGGCGTCTTCTCCTGGTACGTACTCGGCTCGGTGCTGGACCGGCTGGCCTGGCTGCCCGGCCGGGACCGGCTCGACGCGCCGCAAGACGACCGGCCCGTCGATCCGCTTCCGGTCACGCTGCGCGACGCGGGTTTCCGCTATCCCGGAGCGGCGCGCGATGCGCTGAGCGGTATCGATCTGACCGTGCGGGTCGGTGAATTCGTCGCCGTGGTCGGACACAACGGTTCGGGCAAGTCCACGCTGACCCGCTTGCTGGCCGGGCTGCCGCCCACCTCGGGGTCGGCGCAGCGGCCCGGGTCGGCCGGACTCGGCAAACTCGGCGGGACGGCGCTGGTGTTGCAGCGGCCGGAGAGCCAGACCTTGGGCGTGCTCGTCGCCGATGACGTCGTGTGGGGATTGCCCGCCGATCTCGCCGCCGCGGTGGATGTCGACGCACTGCTCGGCGAGGTCGGGCTCGCCGGAATGGGGGCGAAGGAGACCGCCACGCTCTCGGGCGGACAGCAACAGCGGTTGGCGGTCGCCGCCGCGCTGGCCCGGCGGCCCGCGCTGCTGATCGCCGACGAGGCGACCTCGATGATCGATCCGGACGGGCGGCGGGAACTGGTGGAGCTGCTTGCCTCGCTGCCGAAACGACACTCGATGGCCGTGGTGCTGGTGACCCACCACGAGGCCGACGCCGCGGTCGCCGACCGGGTGGTGCACCTGGCCGGGGGACGCACCGTGGCGCATCTGCCCGCGTGGCCGCGTCCGGCGCAGGACACGCGACGCAGGCCGATGGGCGCGCCGGTCCTCGAACTGCGCGACGTCCGGCACACCTACAACCGCGCGACGCCGTGGGAGGCGCCCGCCCTGCACGGCGTCGACCTGTCCGTGTGCCAGGGCGAGGCGCTGCTGATCGTCGGCGGGAACGGATCGGGCAAATCGACCCTGGCCTGGATCATGGCGGGCCTGATCGAACCGAGTTCGGGTCGGTGCGAGCTGCGCGGAAAGCCGATCGGCAAGCAGATCGGCCGGGTCGGGCTGGCGTTCCAGCACTCCCGGCTGCAACTGCAGAAGCAGACCGTCGGCGCGGAGATCGCGGACTGGGGCGGTCGCGCGACCGGCTCTGGCGCGGTCGGCCGCGCGCTGGACGCGGTCGGGCTGGACCGTTCGCTGGCCGCGCGCTCGGTCGAGGAACTCAGCGGCGGCCAGGCCAAGCGAGTGGTGCTCGCGGCGATCGTGGCCAGCCATCCCCAAGTGGTCGTGCTCGACGAGCCGCTGGCCGGTCTCGACCCGGAGGGCCGGGCCGACATCGTGGAACTGCTCGCGCGGTTACGGGATTCCGGCTTGACGCTGATCGTCATCTCGCACGACGTGGCCGACATGGCGGCGGTGTGCGACCGGACGGTGCGATTGCAGTCGGGACGCATTCTGGGCGCGGAATCGGCGCGGCAGACAGCGCCGGTGCCGAGTGACTCCGCCACGCGAGCCGATTCCGGACGGAACCCGGTGCGCGCGCCCGGAGAGACCGCGTGGCGGCTCGAGCACGGAGGTCGATGATGAGCACCGTTCTGCTGCGTCAGGTCCCGGTCGACAGTCCGGTCCACCGGTTGTGGGCGGGCACCAAGATGATCGGGGTGTTCCTGATCAGCCTGCTGCTGATGTTCCTGCCGTCCTGGCCGGTGCTCGGTGTGATGGCGGCGTTCCTCGTCTTCGTGGGCGCGGTCGCCCGGTTGCCGCTGGGCACTCTGCCGCGGCTGCCGTGGTGGTTCTGGGCGCTGCTCGGCGCGGGAGCCCTGATCAACGTGCCGGTCGGCGGCACGGCGGTGCTGCGCTATGCCCAGGTTCTGGCCTTCGGCCTGATCCTGGTGGCGGCCTCGTTCCTCATCGCGTGGACCACGCCGATGGGCGACATCGCGCCCGCCCTGGCCAAGCTGGGCGCGCCGTTGCGCCGGCTCCGGATTCCGGTGGACGAATGGGCTGTCGTCGTCGCGCTCACCTTCCGCGGTCTGCCGCTGCTCATGGAGGAGATCCGGGTGCTACGTGCCGCTCGCAGGCTGCGCCCCAAGGACGGCATGATCGCCCGCGCGGCCGACAACCCGCTCATCGACATCCTCACCGCCGCCATGGCGGTATCCACCCGCCGCGCCGGTGAATTGGGTGAGGCGATCACCGCACGCGGCGGCACCGGGCAGCTCACCGCCCGTCCCAGCGCACCCGGCCTGCGCGACGCTGTCGCGCTCGTGCTGGTAGTCGGCGTCTGCCTCGGTTCCATCGCGCTGCACGTGGTGCTGTGAGCGCGGTGAAAGGTGGGCGTAAATGCGGGGTCGAACGGGATCCTGGTCGGTTGCTGCCCCTGATGGCCGTCGGTGGAATTCCGGCGGGTCAATTCGCTGACCATTTGCAGACCGACTGGTACCTCTCGAAAAGACCCCGCAGGGAACCCCGGATGCGCCTCGCGCACAACGCATACGTCTCGAACGCATAGCAGCCGGTTCCGATACGGCGCACAGAGCACCGATCAGTACCACCGGCTGGGTCACCCGGTTCGCAGTCGCACCCCCGCGACCAGGACGTGCTGCCACGCCCCAGTGCGACACCAGCGAAAGCCCTTGTGGTACTGCGGCTTACACCTATCGGCGACGCGATGTGAAAGGCTCGGAATCGATGCCCCGATTCGGCGCATTACACCTTCATCCACCCGCGCGGAACCGACCGGTGCGATCAGAGCACCCCGGACCCGCGCGAATGAATAGCCGATAGCTATAACTCATCAGGTGGCAAAAGTCGAAAGAATACCCTCTGAAATCGTGTCCCAAACCCCAAGGGCCACAGTACAGTTATCACTCGGAAGTAACTGTCTTTTGGATCACATCACGGATGGACACGTCGGCGGGGGAAGGAATTTCGGCGTGTGTCGCGTTCTCTAATGCTTGTAACCTGATGAAGATTGGATACCGAGAATGATTCTCCGGAGAGTCACCGCCGCCGCCGCTCCACTCGTCGCCGCACTCACGGTCGGGGCAGGCATCGCGCACGCGGAACCGGCTGCGGCACCGGTCCCGGATATCGGGTACCAAGCCCAGCTGGTCGGCGACAAGATCGTCACGACACTCACCGCAGGCACGTTCGACGTGCGCGGCGACGCCGTGGACATCAAAGACGCCGCAGGCAATGTCGCGGTCACGCTGCCGCTCGCCTTCCGCCAGGACGGGCTCGAATACCCCATGCCCCACCTCGTGCGGGACGCGGGCCGCGTACTGGAACTGACCGTCGTCAAGGACGCGGCGCAGGCTCACCCGGCGGCAACGCCGGTCGCGTCGCCGTTCGAGAACCAGCGCGCGATGGATGCCTTCCTGTCGCAATTCGGCATCGCCACCGCGGTCGGCGGGTTCATCGGCACGGTCATCGGCGCGCTCGTCGGATTGACCGGCCTCATCGGCGGTCCCATCGGAATCGGCACCGTGGTCGCCGGTGCGGGCATCGGCGGCATCATCGGCACGATCGTCGTCGGCGGTCCGGCCTTGATCATCGCGGGCATCGATCTGATCAGCACGCTGGCCGCCCAGCCCGGCACCACCAAGTGGATGGACACCACCGGGCGTTCGCAGAACTGACCGACGCCAGCGAGCACGACGCGCACCGAATCGGCCGGGATCCGGTGCGCTCTCGTCTGTGCGCACCAGTCGGTGCCGCCCGGACGCGATGCCGCGACTCGCGATCACACATCCGGCTCCATCGCCGGGAGTACCGCGGTCGATCTTCGAGGCGGTCGTCCACCTACCGCTCATGGCATCCAGGAGCCGCCGGCAGACCGGCGAA
The DNA here is from genome assembly GCF_047200615.1 of Nocardia sichangensis. NCBI lineage: Bacteria > Bacillati > Actinomycetota > Actinomycetes > Mycobacteriales > Nocardiaceae > Nocardia > Nocardia sichangensis. The sequence goes on along the minus strand of NZ_JBJZOK010000003.1, from coordinate 202,033 downwards.
CCGGTCGGCGAGGAAGTTCATCGCGCCCGGCGCCTCACCGATCGCCGTCGGGTTGTGGGTGGGCAGCATCGAGTGCACCGAGGTGACGGTCGCGCCCAGGGCGCAGTACCGGCCGACCAAGTCGGTGAAACCCGCTACGGGGATCACGTCGTCGGTGCGGCTGTGGTACAGGTACATCGGCGCCTCCGGCGCGCTGCCGCCGAGTTCCTCGACTTCGGTGGCGGCGCGAAATGCCGGGTGCGAGAACACATCGGGCACAGCGGCGAAGTCGGCGACCTGCGCACCCGCGTATATCGGCACCAGATCGGACCCGCAGGCCGCGCCGTTCTCCACCAGCGCCGCGAGCCCCTGCTCGTTGAGCAAGTCCAGCACGCCCCCGGCAGGATCGTTGCGGGCGAGCGCGAACAGGATGAGCAAAGCGAGCCCGGTCTGGATAGTGCCGTCCGCGTCGGCGGCTATGGCGGGCCAATCCGCGGGGATCCCGCCGGAAGTGATGCCCGCGAACCGGACGTCCGGCGCGTACCACGGCTGCAGCTGCGCGGCCCACAGCGTGGCGAACGCTCCGCCGGAGTAGCCCCAAGTGCCGATGGGCGTCGCGGGCCCGAGCCCGGCTTGCGGGAGATCACGGGCCGCCCGGATGCCGTCCAGCACGCCGCGTCCGGAGTTGACGCCATCCAGGAAGCGGGACCGCGGCCCCTCGTAGTCGCTGACCACCACCGCCCACCCGCGGCGTAACGCCTCCGCCATGAACGGCGTGTCGATCAGCGTGTTCACCGCGCCGGAATCCCAGCCGCCGCGCAGCGCGAACGACGGCGCGCAGCGCGTGCCGAGACTGTCCTCGGCCACCTGGTACGACAGCAGCGGCCGGGAGCCGGGCCCGAACCACGGCAGCATCGGGACCAGCACGGTCGCCACGTCGGCGACGGGATCTTCGCTCGAGTCGGTGCTGCGGTATTTCACCTGCCATGCCGAAATCGGCAGGGGCAACCCGAACAACGCGATCGGCCGGGAATCCAGCACGGCGCCGTCGTGGTAGCGCGCGAGATCCGCGGGGGCGGCGTAGAACGGGTCGCGATCCGGCGGTGGTAGCTCGGCGTGTGCCGCAGGTGCGGCGGCCAGACAGGCGGCCAGCACGAGCAAGGCGGCCAGCAGAACCCGCGGGATCGTCGTGCACACAGATCGGTCGCGCGCCTGCGCGATGACAGGCACTGCATCGGCGTCCTTCATCAGAGCCTCCCCAGTTCCGGCGAGGCGGCAGATGTCCCGGCGCGGTCAGCGGCGGCTCACCTGACCTCCAGGCTTTCCACGGTACTGCCGGGCCGACCGACCCGGCAACGGTCTATCGCAGGTCACACCCACCGCCGCCGCTGTCCGTGCGGCTGGTTACAGTGTTGGCCAAAACACCCCCAGCGCAAGCGAATAGCTGTCCGGCGCGACCCCGCCCGCAGCGCGAGCGCAACGAAGAGGAGTAGCCGAGCATGCGGCATGGCAACGGACTGGACATCCCTGAAGGACTCGCCGATTTGTGCGCCCCGGACCGGATGGCCGTGATCGTCTACGACATGCAGGTCGGTGTGCTCAGCCAGTTGCCGGACGGCCCGGAGATCATCGAGCGGGTGGTGGGGGTGGTCGACGCGGCGCGTTCCGGCGGCTACCCGGTGGTGTTCCTACGCCATTTCTTCCTGCCCGAGCGGCTCAGCGGAACCTTCGCGCTGCGGATGGCCATGAGCTGGCAGCAGGTGGATTCGGTGGACAAGGTGCGCTTCATCCTGCAGCGCGACACCCCCGCCTTCGAGCTCGTGCCCGAACTGCGGCCGCGCGCCGACGAGGTGGTGTTCGACAAGACGTCGATGTCGGCCTTCGAAGGCACTCCGCTGGCCTCGATGCTGCGCGACCTGCGCATCGGCGCCTACGCGATCGCGGGCGTCGCGCTGGAGATCGGCATCGCGCCCACGGTCACGCATTCCACCGATCTCGGATTCGTGCCCGTGGTGATCAGCGACGCGGTCGGCGGCCGGGACAAGGAAGCCATGGCGCGGGCTTACGACGATTTCGAGTTCCAGGGCCACGCGCTCGTCACCGATATCGCGACCATCACCCCGCTGCTCACGGGCGCGGGCTGAGCCGCGAACGGGACCCGGCCGGTGCCGGGTCCCGTTCGAAGATCACTGCTCCCGCAGGGCTTTCTTGGCCGCGTCCTGGGCGGCGTCCACCTGGCCGGAGTACTTGTTGCCCGTCTTCTCGTCGACGAGGTCGCCCGCCTTGTCGATGACCGCGTCCAGCTTGTCCGCGTTCTTCTGGGCCAGGTCCATCGCCTTACCCGCCAGGTTCTTGAAGTCCACCGTGCACTCCTCGTTTCGAGCTGGGAACAACCGCGCCCCAACCCTACCCAGCGCCGGGCGCGGGCCCGAGCCATGCGGGATGCCACAAACGACCCATCTCGGTCCAGTTCATGAACCGCACGGTGCCACCGAGTTTCGGCGTCACCCACACCGCTTCCTTGCGTTCTTCGGCGGTGAGTTCGTTGTCGAACGGCGAGGTCTTGCGTTCCAGCTTGCGCAGCCGCGCGGCCAGCTCCCGCATGTCCGGCTCGCTGAACCCGGTCCCGACCCGGCCGACGTAGTACAGCAGACCGTCGTGGGGAATGCCGATCAGCAGCGACTTGAACTCCCGCGCCGCGCTGCGCCGCCACCCGCCGATCAGCACCCGCTGGGTACGCCAATTGCGCTGCTTCACCCAGGCGTGCCCGCGTTTGCCAGGTAGGTACACCGAGTCCTTGCGTTTCGCGACCACGCCCTCCAGCCCGTGCTCCTGGCTGTAGCGCAGGGCATCGGCGCCCGAGCCGTCCAGTCGCGGCGGCACCACCAGCGACGGCGCGTTCGCCGCGAGCGCCTCCAAGACCCTGCGGCGATCGGCATATCGTTTGCGCAGCAGCGACGTACCGTCCAGGTACAACACGTCGAACGCGACGAACACCGCACGCGCCGCGTCGGCTTGCAGCAGACCGAGATTCGCGACGCCGTGATCGTCGAAGACGACGGCCTCGCCGTCCAGCACCACCTGGTGTGCGGACAGTTCCCGCCGCAACGCCGCGATACCGGGGTAGCGATCGGTCACCACGTTCCCCGCCCGGCTGCGCAAAGTCAGCGCGTCGTTGTCGATCTCGGCGATCAGCCGGAAGCCGTCCCACTTCGTCTCGAAGCACCACTCGTCGGCGCCGAGCTCGGCGACCTCGCCGTGCGTCGCGAGCATCGGCGCCAGACCGCGCGGAAGCGTCGCGGGCCCGTTCGACGGACGGATGATCCGCCCCGGCGGCTCGTCCGGCTCCTCCCGCGGTTCGGCGCCGTTCCGCGCGCGCATCAGATGCATCAGCCACTGGTTGCCGTTGGTCTGGATCAGCGCGTACCAGCCGTTGAGCCGCTTGCCGTGGAATCGCACGATGACCTCGTCGTCGCGCCACTTCTCGGTCTCGTAGGTGCCGGAGTCCCAGATCGTCATCTCCCCGGCGCCGTACTCGCCTTTCGGGATGGCGCCGTGGAAGTCGAGATACTCCATCGGATGGTCCTCGGTGTGCACGGCCAGACGGTTCTGGTCGGTGGAGATCGGCGGCCCTTTCGGCACCGCCCAGGACACCAGGACCCCGTCGCGCTCCAGCCGCACGTCCCAGTGCAGGCGTCGCGCATGATGTTCCTGCACGACGTAGCGGTTGTTCGTCCCCGGCGCGGGCGACTCGGCGGGTACCGGTTCGGGCGTGCGGGCCGGATCGCGCATCGACCGATACTTGGTCAACGCGTCGGGCGAGGACGAGTCGTCCGGCGCGATCCGCGGATCCAGCTCGGCGAGCAGATCGCCGTCGGACCGGTACCTGGCCAGTACCTCGTCGAACCGCAAGTGCCGCAGCTTCTTCCGGTTCTCGATCTCCTTCCACGTGCGCGGCGCCGCGACGTTCGGCTCGGTCCGTCCCCGCATCGAATAGGGCGCGATGGTGGTCTTGGCCGGGTTGTTCTGGCTCCAGTCCAGGAAGACCTTGCCGCCGCGCGCCGCCTTCGCCATCGTCGCCGTGACCAGGTCCGGTTGCAGCCGTTGCAGATTCGTGGCCACCTGTTTCGCCACCGTGGACGCGCCGCCCGAACTGAGCGCGCGATCCAACGGCACGTACAGGTGAATTCCCTTGCTGCCGCTGGTCACCGGGAACGCGTGCAGCCCGATGCCCTCGACCATCTCGCGCACCGCGAGCGCCACCTCGGCGCATTCGGCGAGCCCGACGCCCTTGCCCGGGTCCAGGTCGAACACCAACCTGGTCGCCGGGCCCATGCTGTCGTCGTCGAAACGCCACTGCGGCACATGGACTTCCAGCGCGGCCTGTTGCGCCAGCCAGGCCAGCCCCGCTTCGGAATCGATCAGCGGATAGACGACCTTGCGATCGGAATGGCGCAGGGTGCGCCGCTCGATCCAGGAGGGCGCGTGCGACGGGAGATTCTTCTCGAAGAAGGAGGGTTCGTCCACCCCGTTGGGCCAGCGCTTCCGGGTGACCGCCCGCCCGGCGATGTGCGGCAGCATGGCGGGCGCGATCGCCGAATAATAGGCGATCACTTCGCCTTTGGTCGTTCCGGTGGCCGGGTACAGCACCTTGTCGAGGTTGCTCAGGTCAACCTCGATACCACCGAACTCGCGGCGGGCCGCCATATCCGAAGTGTAGCGGCGGAGGCCGCGGTGCGGCCTCCGCCGTGGGCTCAGGCGTGCGGTCCGGACTGATCCGGCGGAACCACCTTCTTGGCGGCCTCTTTGCCCTTGGCGATCTGGTCCGAGTACTTGCCGTGCGTCTTCTGATCGATGAAGTCACCGGCCTTGTCGACCGCTTGATTGATCTTGCCTGCGTTCTTGGCCGCCGCGTCCTTCCCCTTGTCGACCAGGCCCTTGACCGTATCCGCGAAACTCATCGCCGTGATCCTTCCTGTCGCCGATTGTCCGGAGTCGTTCAGCCGATATTCTCCCACCACGTATCCGCGGGTGGGGCGCTCGACGGGTCCACACGCTGTCCCGGCATCGGCACCGCGACGTCGGTGCCCGCCGCCCGCGCCGCGGCCACCATGCGCGCGACCGGCTCGGACCAGCCGTGGAAGGCGAGATTGAAGGTGGCCCAGTGAATGGGCACCAGCAACCCGTGGCCGGGATTCCCGCCGCACAGGTCGGCGTGTGCCCGGACCGCCTCCTCGGGATTCATGTGCACGTCCGGCCAGCGCTCGTCGTAGGCGCCGATCGGCAGCAGCGTCAGATCGAACGGGCCGAGCGCCGCACCCGCCTCGGCGAACGCCTTGGTGAAGCCGGTGTCGCCGCCGAAGTAGGCCCGCCGGGTCGGACCTGCGATCGACCACGAGGCCCACAACGTCGTGTTGCGCAGCAGTCCGCGCCCGGAGAAATGCCGTGCCTCCGTGCAGGTGATCGCCAGATCCACGCCGTCGCGGTCCCGGCCGAGCTCGGCGAGCGTCACCGAACCGCCCCAGTCCAATTCGACGATGCGATCCTCCGGGACACCCCAGTGCCGCAAGTGCGCGCCGATACCGATCGGCACCAGAAACGGTGCGCTCTGGCGGGCCACCAACTCCCGGACGGTCTCCTTGTCCAGGTGGTCGTAGTGGTCGTGGGAGATGAGTACCGCGTCGATCGGCGGCAGGTCGGCCAGCGGCTGCGGCACGGGATGCATGCGCGCCGGGCCGACCAGCGGCGACGGCGAAACGCGCTCGCTCCACACCGGATCGGTGAGGATCCGGTACCCGTCGACCTCGATCAACGTCGTGGCGTGGCCGTACCAGGTGACGGCGAGAGCGGCCGCCGTGTCCGGTTGCTGCGGCGTCCGCAATGGGATGCTGCCCCGCGGCCGGCCCACGTTGCGCTGGGTCAGCGCCGAGACCAGCAGCGAGGGAGCCGAACCGGCGACCACTTGGCTACTGGGCTCGGTGTTGTGGAACTGTCGATCGCGATAGGTGGTCGCACCCACCGCGTACGGCTGGATCGCCGAGATCGAAGCGCCCATCGCCGATGGGATGTCCCACACCGCCCGCACCACCCAGGTGAGGCCGAGCGCGCCTGCCGCGGCGCCCGCGATCCGTCTGATGTCCATCATCGCCCCACAAACTTCGCGGGGCGCTTTTCCTGCCTGGCCAAACGACCCTCCTTGGCATCCTCGCTCGTCCACGCGGCCTCCAGTGCCGCGCGCTGCTGCGCGGTTTCCGGATCGCGCGTTCCGTCGTCATTGAGCACCAGCTTCATGTGCCGCAGGGACAGCGGGGCCAGCGCCGCGATGTGCTTGGCCCAAGCCTGCGCGTCGGCCACGGTGCCGATCCGGTTGGCGAACCCGAACGCGTAGGCGTCGTCGGCCGATATCTGCTCGGCCCCCAGCAACACCGTCCGCGCCGGACCGCCGCCGATCAAAGCGGCAAGCCTGCGCACGGTCCACCGATCGACGGTGATGCCCAGTTTCGCCGCGGGGACCGCGATGTACGCCTCCGGCGCGATCACCCGCAGGTCGGAAGCGAGCGCCAACTGCACACCGGCGCCGATCGCGGCGCCGTTGATCGCCGAAATCACCGGGACCGGGGCCGATTCGATAGCGTGCAACATTTCCAGCAATCCGGACAGGAAATCGTCCGAATACACCCCGGACAAGTCGGCGCCCGCGCTGAACACCGGGCCCCGCCCGGTCAACACGATGGCCCGGGCCTGGTCGGCGACCGCGGCGAGCACTGCCTCGCGCAGCAGTGTCACGAGTTCGTGATTGAGCGCGTTGCGGCGCTCCTCCCGCTGAAGTTCGATGGTGACCACGTCACCATCGCGGCTGACCCCGAGCATGCGACCTCCCCGACTGAACGGTCCGTCTGTTCTCTTCACTCTGCCACAGCGGACTACCCGTTCCACGCCGGGCGATACGATCACCGGCTGTGCCGACCGACTTCGACATCCTGGTGATCGGCGCTGGTCAGGCGGGGCTCTCGGCCGGATACCACCTCCAGCGCCTCGGACTGCGTCCCGAGCGGCACTTTCTGCTCGTCGATCGGTCGCCCGGCCCGGGCGGCGCTTGGCAGTTCCGCTGGCCCTCCCTCACCCTGGACACGGTCAACCGTGTGCACGATCTGCCCGGTATGTCGTTCGCCGAGACCTTGCCGCCCGGTTCGTCGTCCGTGCCCGCCGCGACCGCCGTGCCGCACTACTACGAGCTGTACGAGAAACGATTCGACCTGCGCGTGCACCGGCAGGTATCGGTCACCGTGGTCTGCGACCGGACCGAGGAAGGCGCCCCCGCCGAGCGGGGTGCGGTGCTCAACGCGGAGACCGATACGGCGGGCACGATCCGGGTACGCGGCCTGATCAACTGCACCGGCACCTGGGAGCGTCCGTTCGTTCCGCACTACCCCGGGGCGCAGACCTTCGCCGGACGCCAGCTGCACACCCACGACTACCGCACTGCCGAGGAGTTCGCGGGCGAGCACGTCGTGGTGGTGGGCGGCGGCATCTCGGCGGTCCAGCTGCTCGACGAGATCTCCCGTGTCACCACGACGACCTGGGTCACGAGGACACCGCCGCGCTTCCGCGAGAACACCTTCACCGAAGCGGCCGGCCGCGCCGCGGTAGCAATGGTCGAAGACCGGGTGCGGCGTGGGCTGCCGCCGGGATCGGTGGTCTCGGTCACCGGGCTACCGCTCGATGACCGGCTACGGGCGGCGCGGGCCCGCGGCGCGCTCACCCGCCTGCCGATGTTCGAACGCATCGAGCCCGACGGGGTGCGGTGGGCCGACGGAACCTTTCAGCGAGCGGATGTGATCCTCTGGGCCACCGGCTTCCGCAGCGCGCTGGACCACCTCGCGCCGCTGCGGCTGCGCGGTCCCGGCGGCGGCATCACCATGTCGGGACGGCTGGCCACCCGTGTGGCCGCCGATCCGCGCATCCACCTGATCGGGTACGGACCGTCGGCCAGCACGATCGGGGCCAATCGAGCGGGGCGCGCGGCGGCCCTCGAACTCACCGAATACCTCGGACTGCGCTGACCGGCCCCGGCGATTCCCGCGATCAGTCGATCAGGCCGTAGGTGAACCGGTCCGGGTCCGGACCGATGCGCGCACCGGCATCCAGGCCGTTGATCGCGTCCATCTGCTCCGGCGTCAGCTCGAAACCGAATACGTCGAAGTTCTCGGCGATCCGCGACGGTGTGACCGACTTGGGAATGACGATGTTGCCCAATTGCAGGTGCCAGCGGATGATCACCTGCGCCGGGGTGCGGCCGACCTCGGCGGCCACCGCCGAGATGGTCCTCTCGTCGAGCAAGGTGCCCTGCCCGAGCGGGCTCCACGCCTCGGTGGCGATCGCGTTGCCCGCGTGGTACTCGCGCAGCTCGCGTTGTGCCAGCCTCGGGTGCAGCTCGACCTGGTTCACCACCGGGATCTCACCGGTCTCGGCGATGAGCCGTTGAATGTTCGCGACCGTGAAGTTCGAGACGCCGATCGACCGCACCCGGCCATGCGACTTCAGGGCCTGGAAGGCACGGAAGGTGTCCACGAAGCGGTCGGCCTCGGCCACCGGCCAGTGGATGAGGTACAGGTCGAGGTAGTCCAAGCCGAGCCGCTGCAGGCTCGCGTCGAACGCGCGCAGCGTGGAGTCGTAGCCCTGCTCGGCATTCCACAGCTTGGTCGTGACGTAGATCTCATCCCTGGGCAGGCCGGATTCCCTGATCGCACGGCCGGTGCCCTCTTCGTTTCCGTAGATCGCGGCCGTATCGATACTGCGATAGCCGACCTCGAGCGCAGTGGTGACGGCCGAGAAGACGTCCTCGGAGGGCACTTGGAACACGCCGAAGCCGAGCTGCGGGATCACGTTCCCGTCGTTCAGCACGATCGAGGGAACGGTGCTGGTCTCGCTTTTGAAGGTCACATTCCGACGGTAGAAGTGTGGCGGCGAACCGTCAATCACGCACTCGGGTGTGTTGGCTTGTAATTTGCTGGGAACGGGGGCTTGCGGACCGCGGACTTTCCGCGTTCACCGCGGTCAGCTCGTCGAGCCGGGCAACCCGAGCCGCCGGTACCGCGTCTGCCGAGCCGTCGGCAACTCCGATTTCGGACGGGCGCGCAAGGCCGCCAGTTCGTGCGCGATCGCGGCGACCATCCGGCGGGCGAAGTCCACCGGCTCGTCCGCCGCGTCGGGCAATTCCGGCACGATCCGGTCGACCACGCCGTCGGCCAGCAGGTCAGGGGCGCTGATCCGTTGCGCCGCAGCCAATTCCGCAGCATGATCGGTGTCACGGAAGACGATGGCGCTCGCCCCCTCCGGCGGCAGCGGGGCCAGCCACGCATGTGTGGCGGCGAGCACCCGGTCGGCGGGCAGCAGCGCCAGCGCGCCGCCGCCGGTGCCCTGGCCGAGCAGCACCGAGACGGTCGGGGTATCCAACGTCACCAGATCGGCTATGCAGCGAGCGATCTCGGGCGCCAGCCCGCGTTCCTCGGCCTCCTTCGACAGCGCCGCGCCTACGGTGTCGATGACCAGAACCAAAGGCAGCCGCAACTCCTGAGCAAGCGCCATACTGCGCCGCGCCTCGCGCAGCGCCGCCGGACCCATGGTGTTCTCACCCTGCTGTCCTCGCCGATCGTGCCCGAACACCACACACGGCTGCCCACGGAAACGGCCGAGAGCGAGCACGGCGGTGCGATCGGACTCGCCCTGACCGGTGCCGCTGAGCGGAACTCGTTGCGTCACATGACGAAGGAGATCCCGAATGCCGGGACGCTCCGGGCGGCGGGAGATGAGGACCGACCGCCACACGCGATCGTCCGCGGCGCGATCACATTCGACATCGGACTGAATCGACTCTGTCGCAACGTCGTTCGAATGCGGAGCAGATACCGGCCGGTGCGGCTCCGATGCCGCGATCTGCTCGGAACTCCGTCCAGCAGCCGAATCCGGCAATTCGATGCCGCTGAACACACTCAACGCGCGATGGGCGATACGGCGGAAGACCGGAATCGTCAGAACGCCGTCGATTACGCCGCGCCGATACAGGTTCTCCGCGGTCTGCACGCCTTCCGGGAAAGGTCTGCCGTACAGGGCCTGATAGACCCGAGGGCCGAGAAACCCGATGAGCGCCCCGGGTTCGGCGAAAGTGATGTGCCCCAACGAACCCCACGACGCGAAAACGCCGCCCATCGTCGGGTTGCGAAGGTAGACGACGTAGGGGTACCCCGCCGACTTGTGCGCCGCCACCGCACCGGCGATCTTCACCATCTGCACGAAGGCGACGGTGCCCTCCTGCATCCTGGTCCCGCCGGAGGTCGGCGAAGCGACCAACGGCAGCCCGAGTTCGGTGGCGCGCTCGACCGCCGAGACGATCCGCTCCGCCGCCGCGACACCGATCGAGCCGGCCAGAAATCCGAACTCGCAGGCGATCACGGCCACGCGCCGACCACGCAGCAGCCCTTCGCCGGTGAGCACCGATTCGTCGGTGCCCGCCGCGACGGCCGCCTTCCGCAAGGCATCGCGGTACCGCGGAGAAACGGCCACCGTCACCGGCGGCCGGTCCCAGCTGACGAACGAGTCCTTGTCGAGCAGTTGCTCGAGTAACTCTCGCGCCGAAGTACGCACCGGGCGAGCCTATCCGGCCCTACCCAATGCTCCGGCGAGCCGCGCGAGCACTCAGTAGCCCTGCATCACCTTGCGCAGCGCGTACTCCGTGAGCGCGACCAGGGCCTGCTTGGCCGGCTCCCGGCGACGGGCGTCGATGGACATGATCGGCACATCGGCAGGCACGGCGAGCGCCTGCCGGATGTCCTCGATCGGGTAACGCGGCGCGTCGTCGAATTCGTTGAGCGCCACCAGGAACGGTAGGCCGCGCGCTTCGAAGTAGTCGACGGCCGCGAAGCTGTCCTCCAGCCTGCGGGTGTCGACCAGTACGACGGCGCCGATGGCGCCCCGGATCAGGTCGTCCCACATGAACCAGAATCGGTACTGGCCGGGCGTGCCGAACAGGTACAACACGAGATCGTCGGCGAGACTGATCCGGCCGAAGTCCATCGCCACGGTGGTGGTCGATTTCATCGGGATGCCGGTCAGATTGTCGATCCCGGCGCTGGCATTGGTCACCAATGCCTCGGTGCGCAGCGGAACGATCTCCGAGACAGCACCGACCAACGTGGTCTTCCCGACGCCGAAGCCACCCGCGACCACGATCTTCGCCGATGTTGGCTTACTGGTACGAGTGTCGACCTGCGCCGTCGAATCAAATACGCCGGAGTCCACTGAGAACCCTTTCGATCAGCTCGCGACGCTCATCGTCGCTGGAATCGTCTTTCAAAGTCGCCGAAACGCGCACGTGCCCGGCCTCGATCAAATCGGCCACGAGCACACGGGCCACCCCGATAGGGATACCCAATCGGGCTGCTACCTCGGCAACGGACGGCGATTCTCTGCACAACTCCACGATTGACGTCTCGATGTTGGTCAGTTCGAACTGCCGCTCCAGGGCGACCGGATGCGATGCGACGAGAGCCTCCAACGCCAACTCGACCGCGGGCCTGGTGCGGCCTGCGGTCAGCGAGTACGGCCGTACGAGGCTGGGCTCGACGCTTCCCACGCGGTGATCTTCTATGTCCATCCCACCATCAGGAACCCATCGTGACGCGTGGTGTGGCCTGAACAGTCTGGCCAACCCGCTCGACCAACAGAGCCATCTCGTAGCCGACCTGACCGATGTCACACGAAGTGTTGGTCAGCACAGCGAGATAGGAACCGTCGCCGACAGCCATGAGTAGCAGGTAACCGTGCTCCATCTCGACGACGGACTGCAGCACGGTGCCGCCCTCGAACAGGTTCGAGACGCCGACTGACAGGCTGGCCAGACCGGCCGTGACGGCCGAGAGCTGTTCGGCGCGGTCGACGGGCAGTTGGGCACTCGCGGCCATGAGTAGGCCGTCAGCCGAGACCAGGACAGCATGGGCTACGCCAGGAACCTCGTTGGCAAAGTTCGAAACCAGCCAATCCAGCTGACGATTCGTACCACCTAGATCGGGGTTCATCGGTCTCCTTTATCTCCGGTTAGGTTCATTGCTCTCATTGCGCGGCCATCCCGGACGCCCTGCTGGTGACGACTCAAGCTGGACCTGATCGTTTCTGGGTCGCGGCGCGGCGCCCGATCCGCCGCACCGCTGACGCCGCCGGGGACAAGCCTTCCGCCCGGATTGCGTTGCGGCAACCCCGCCGCCGTTTTCGTCTCCGGCTGCGCCTCGCTGGCCCGGCGAGCCGCTTGCCAACCCTCGTCACCCGGCGATTCGAAGGAGGCAGCCACCTGGGACCTATCCGTGTTGGGATCCGACAGCCACGCCGACATCATCTCGGCGAAGATCGGCGTTCCGCCCATCGACGCTCCCGACTCGTCCGCGGGCTGCAACCTGGTCTGGAAGAACGACGCCGTCTTGGCCGGGTTGGACCGGAAGCTGTGCTTGCCGGGATCGCGCCCCGGCGAGGCGGCAGGCTGCTCTGGGCTCGCGGCGTGCTGGCCACCGCGATCGCGCTGCGGGAGCGCGATACCCGGCGGCACGGGCTGGCGCTGCGGCGCCTGAGCGCCCGGCTGCCGCTGCGGCAGACCGGTCAGCCCGCTCTCGCGCTGCGGAAGGCTCGACGGCGCTGGCGGACGCTGCGGCAGACCGCTCGCCGTCGCATCTCGTTGCGGCAGACCGTTGCCGACGGCAGGCAGCGCGCCGGAGCCCGGCTCCCGCTGCGTCAAGCCGTTGGCGGACTCACGCTGCGGCAGACGGTGAGCACCGGCATCCCGCTGCGGCAGACCGTTGCCGGGTTCACGCTGCGGCAGACCGGTGGGCGCCGCATCGCGCTGCGGCAGGCTGGGCGTGGGCTGCCGCGATGGCAGGCCGGTAGCACCCGATTCACGCTGCGGCAGGCCGGTAGCGCCCGGCTCACGCGACGGCAGACCCGTCGCGCCCGATTCACGCTGCGGCAGACCGGTAGCACCTGGCTCACGCTGCGGCAGGCCGATGGACGGTTCACGCGACGGCAGGCCGGTAGCACCTGGCTCACGCGACGGCAGGCCGATGGACGGTTCACGCGACGGCTGGCCGGTGGCGCCCGGTTCACGCGACGGCAGACCCGTGACACCCGGCTCACGCGACGGCAGACCCGTGACACCCGGCTCACGCGTCGGCAGACCTCCCGCCGCCGACTCACGCTGCGGCACACCGTTCGAACCCGGCTGCCGCTGCGGTAGGCCGGTGGCGCCCGGTTCACGCGACGGCAGACGCGTCACACCCGGCTCACGCGTCGGCAGACCACCCGCCGCCGACTCACGCTGCGGCAGGCCGCCAGATGCGGACTCACGCTGCGGCAAGCCGCCCAAACCGGAGTCGCGCTGCGACAAGCCACCCAAACCGGAGTCGCGCTGCGACAAACCACCTGCGGCCGATTCCCGCTGCGGCAGACCGCCGGAGGCGGACTCACGCTGGGGTAGACCGCCCAAACCGGATTCCCGCTGCGGCATGCCCTTCGAAGCGTCTCGCGGCGGCACGCCGTTGGTGCCCGGCTGGCGCTGCGGCAGACCGGTGCTCGGCTGCGGCACGCCGTTGGCGCCCGGCTGACGCACCGGTAGCTCGCCCGAGTTCGGCTCACGCGACGGCAGGCCGGTACCGGACGACTCGGCGGGCCCACCGGGCTGGCGCGGCGGCGGACCGCCGGGGCTGAGGTTGCGCTTGGGCAGGCTGGCCGCGGCGAGCTTGCCACGCTGCGGACCACTCGGCGCGGGCTGCCCCGGCGTGGGCCGCAGACTCGTAGCCGACTGCTGGTTCTCCGAGCGCATACCGGACGACGTCATCGCCGAACCCGGCTGCCGCTGCGGCAGTCCACCCGGTCCCGTGGGGATCGGTCCGCTGGACGAAGCGGTGGGCTTGGCGCTCACGGCCGGAATCGGGCCGCTCACCCCGGGATCGACGGTGACCATGACATTGCCCCCAGGAGTCCGCTGGACGGCCCGCATCTGCATGGACGACGGCGCCGACGGACGCTGTGGAGCGGCGGCCTGCGGCGAAGGCTGCGGGGTGACGGGCTGCCCCGCGCTCGGTTTGCCCGCGACGATGAGTCCGACGGGCACGTGCACGGTCACCGTCACGCCCGGATCGCGCGCGGTGTCGAAGGTCGGCCGCAGCCGCACGGTGAGACCGTGCCGCTCGGCGAGCCTGCCGACCACGAACAGACCCATGTGCCGGGCCGTGTCCGGCCCCGGCTCGGCGGTCTGCTCCAGACGGCGGTTGATATCGGCCATCTCGGCGGGCGGCATACCGATGCCGCGGTCGGCCACCTCGATGAGCAGTCCCTGATCGTGCGCCTGCGCGAACGTGAACTTGACGTCGGTCTCCGGCGGCGAGGCGCGCAGCGCGTTGTCGAGCAGCTCGGCGAACAGATGCGCGAGGTCGGAGGCGGCGGGTTCCTTCAGCGAACCGCGCGGCGTGGCGCCGAGCTTCACGCGCTCGTAGTCCTCCACCTCGGAGATCGCGGCGCGCAGCACGTCGGCGATCTCGACCGGGGCGGACTTGGCGCGGCGCTGCCTGGTGCCCGCGAGAATCAGCAGGTTGTCACCGTTACGGCGCATACGGGCGGCGAGATGGTCCAGCCGGAACAAGTTCTCCAGCAGGCGCGGGTCCTTCTCGTCGTACTCCATCGCCTCGATGAGCGTGAGCTGATGGTCGACGAGCGACTTCGACCGCCGCGCCAAGGTCTCGAACATGTCGTTGACCTGAGAACGCATCTTCGCCTGGTCACTCGCCAGGCGCAGCGCCTGGCCGTGGATGTCGTCGACCGCGCGGGCGAGCTGACCGATCTCCTCGGTGCTACGCACCGGCATCGGCTCCAGCGGCACCTCTTCCGGCGAGGCGCCGGTGCGGAGCTGGGCGACCTCGTGCGGCAGGTCGCTCTCGGCCACGCGCAGCGCGGCCAACCGCAGCCGGTGCAGCGGGACGATCATCGAGCGGGCCACGAAGACCGCGAGCAGCAGCGCGGCGAGGATGGTCGCGATGACGACCGCGGTATAGGTCCACGCGTCCCGCTGGGCGGTGGTCACCAGCGAGTCCATAGCGGAGTCGATGTCCTTGGTCGCCTTGCCGACGACGTGCTCGTACACCGCGAGGCTGTCGGTCAGCGACTTCTTCAGGTCACCGACCGGAAGCTGGCCCGCCTGCGACTGCGGGCTGGTCAGCAGCGCGATCCTGGTGTCGATGCCCGCGCGCAGGTCGGCGATCGAGGTGTCGCCGTCGGCGAAGCGGTGCGCGAGCACGTTGAGCAGCGCGCGCTCGGTGTTGGAGGCGATGAGGAAGTTCTGGACGCCGGACTGCTGGGCGCGCAGCACCTCGGGGAAGGCGGCGAGCTCACTGACCAGGGTTGCACGGGTGTTGAGCGAGTCGACCAGCCGCAGTTTGGCCGCGTCCACCGCGGTGTCGCTGACCTGGCCGACCGTCGTCTCGACGATCCGGACGCTGTCGCTGCGGACCCGGTCGATCAGCGCGAGGGTGTCCGACGGCGGTCCGGTGGAGACCGACTTGCCCTGGGCGCGCACCCCCTTGGCCTGGGTGAGCATGCTGTCGATGGCCGCGCGCGCGCCCGGTACGCCGTCGAGTTTGCCGACCGCCTTCTCGGCGTTGGCGATCGCCTTGTCCAGGTCCGCCAGGTTCTGGTCGGTCACCACGGACTGGTTGGACCCCAGCGAGATCATCTGCGAGCCCGCTGTGGTGGCGGTCTGCGCGCTGAGCGCGGTGACCGAGGGGATGGCGGCGACGTTGTCCGAGATGTCGGCGAGCCGGTTCGAGTCCGCGAACTCCGACGAGATCCTGGATACGCCGAGGCCGACCGCGACCGCGAGAGGCACGGCGAGGACCGCCGTCACCTTCCAGCGCAGGTCCCAGTTGCCCAGCGCCCAGCGGCTACTGCCGGAGCTAGCGGCGTCACGCATCTCCCACTCACTTTCCAAACTGGCCTCTACCACGCGCCATCAACCGAACCTCCACAATCGCGTGCTTGGCTCGACAGGTGGAGCTGGCCGAGAGCTGCGGCTGGCCGAGAAATTGCGTCTACGACGGCCCAAATAAGTGACATCAGATTCTAACGGATCAATAACTTCTTGGGTGACGGGGCGTGATGTCGCGATCATTGACCTGCCGGTTCCAGGCAAAACCAAAGGTAGCGGCACCCACCCGGGCGTCGCGTGAAGTCTGCCACAATCAACCAGATCTATCGAGGCGGGCATCGAGGCGAGGCTAGGGAGTCACGGGGTTGAACGTGCGGCACGAGTACCGACCGGCCTACCAGACCAGCTTGGTGGATCCAGCCGAGTTCTGGGCCGGCGCGGCCGAAGCGATCGACTGGGACGTGCCGCCGACGCAGATCGTCGACAGCGGCGCCCGCCCGGTAGCCAGGTGGTTCTCCGGCGCCCGGCTCAACACCTCCTTCAACGCGCTCGACCGCCACGTCCACCCCACCACCCCCGACTCGCCGAGCCGCGCCGACCAGCCCGCACTGATATACGACTCGGCTATGACCGACGCCACCGTTGTCTACACCTACGCCGAGCTGCTCGACGAGGTGTCGCGGTTCGCGGGGGCGATGGCGCGGCTGGGCGTCGCCGCGGGCGATCGCGTGGTGATCTACCTGCCGATGATCCCCGAAGCGGTGATCGCGATGCTGGCCTGCGCCCGCATCGGCGCGGTGCACTCGGTGGTGTTCGGCGGCTTCGCGGCCCCGGAGCTGGCCGCGCGCATCGATGACGCCGAGCCGGTGTTGATCATCACAGCGTCCGGTGGCCTGGAACCGGGCAAGCAGATCGAATACCCGCCCATCGTGCTGCACGCGCTGGATCTCGCCGAGACGACCGCGCCGCGCACGGTGATCGTCAAGCAGCGGCCGCAGTTCGACACGATCCACTTTCCCGCGCCGCAGCCCGCCACCGAGTACCTGCCGAGTTCGGCGGAGACCGTGGCCGCGCAGTGGCTCGACTGGGACGATGCCGTCCGCGACGCGCCGCGGGCCGACCCGGTGTCGGTCGCCGCGACCGATCCGCTCTACATCCTCTACACCTCCGGCACCACCGGGAAGCCGAAGGGCGTGGTCCGCGACAACGGCGGGCACGCGGTCGCCCTGGCCTGGTCGATGCGCAACATCTACGACGTCGACGCGGGCCAGGTGATGTGGGCCGCCTCCGACGTGGGCTGGGTGGTCGGGCACTCCTACATCGTCTACGCGCCGCTGTTGGTCGGAGCCACCACGCTGCTGTACGAAGGCAAGCCGGTCGGCACCCCGGACGCGGGCGCGTACTGGCGGGTGGTGGACAAGCACAAGGTCGACGTGCTGTTCACCGCCCCGACCGCGCTACGCGCCATCCGCAAGGCCGACCCCGAGGCCGAGCTGGCCCACCGCCACGACCTGTCCTCCCTGCGCGCGCTGTTCTGCGCGGGCGAACGCCTGGACCCGGCCACCTACGCCTGGGCCGACGAAACCCTGCTCGCGGGCCGCTCGGACTGCCCCGTCGTGGATCACTGGTGGCAGACCGAGACCGGCTGGCCGGTCTGCGCGAACCCGCTCGGCCTGCAGCAGCTGCCGATCAAACCGGGCTCGGCCTCGGTACCGGTGCCCGGCTATCGACTACGCGTGCTCGATTCCTCCGGCAACGCGGTGGCGCCGAACACCGAAGGCAACATCGTCATCGGTCTGCCGCTGCCGCCCGGCACGCTGACCGGCCTCTGGCGGGACGAGGCCCGGTACGAGCGCTCCTATCTCTCCGCGTATCCCGGCCACTACCTCACCGGCGACTCCGGCTACTTCGACGAGGACGGCTACCTGTACGTCCTCGGCCGCAGCGACGACGTGATCAACATGGCCGGGCACCGGCTTTCGGCGGGCAGTATCGAGGCGGCCATCGCGGGGCACGAGGCCGTCGCAGAATGCGCCGTCATCGGGCTGCCCGACGAACTCAAGGGGCACCGGCCGCTGGCGTACGTGGTGCTCAAGTCCGGCGTCGACATCGATCCCGACCGGCTGCGCGACGAACTGATCGAGCGAGTGCGCACCCACGTCGGCGCGATCGCCACGCTGCACGACGCCATCGTCGTGACCGCGCTGCCCAAGACCAGGTCCGGCAAGATCTTGCGCAAGACCATCCGGCAGATCACCTCCGGCGAGACTTTCGAGGTGCCTTCCACCATCGAGGATCCGGCGGTGCTGGTGGCGCTGGAGCAGCAGATCCGCGCGGCGCGTCCCGAATGGCGGGACCCGGCGCACAGCACGGAGAACACCGACAACGTAGTGGCGCCGGACGTGGATCCGGTTGCGCCGTCCTGAGTTTCCGCACCGCCGTTAACGTCCTCAGAGTTTCCTCAGAGGATGTTCATGGCGGTGCCAGCAGTTCGAAATAGCCTCGAGACCGCCCGAAACCCCTCGATGATCTGGAGGCAGAGACATGAAACGTTCCGTAGGCCGCCCCGCCGTCGGCGCCGCGGCAGCAGGTGGAATCGCCACGGTCACGTTGCTACTGAGCCCCGCTATCGCCGCCGCGGGCCCGATGGAATACGCCGAGCCCCTGCTGACCTCGGACTGCTCGTTCGCCCAGGTCGACGCGGCCCTGCACGTCAAGGCGCCGCAGCTGGCCGCGATGCTCGACGCGAACCCGAACCAGAAGGCCGAGTTGCAACGCAAGTTCGACCAGCCGGTCGAGCAGCGCAGGGCCGAATTGCGGCGGGCCATCGACGAGAACCCGGACGCGGCGCGCCAGGCGGAGAACGACCCGCGGACCGCGCAGTTGCGCGACACCATCCGCGTCGTGGCGGAGACCTGCCACAACTACTGATCCCGCGGAAACATGGGTGACTCGCCGGGCATTTCCGTATTCCGGCGGGTCATCCCCTGGTTCCGAACGCGAGTCCGCGCGCCGACTCGCACGACCGAAGATTCACGGAGGCGGGGAGCAGAATGGACGACGTGACCTCGACCTCGAACCCGACGGTTCTCGTCGTCGACGACGACGAGGACGTGCTCGCCTCGGTCGAGCGCGGGCTGCGTTTGTCCGGCTTCCAAGTCCTGGTGGCCAGGGACGGCGCACAGGCGTTGCGCAGTGTGAACGAGAACGCGCCCGACGCCATCGTGCTGGACATGAACATGCCGGTGCTCGACGGCGCGGGCGTGGTGACCGCCTTGCGCGCGATGGGCAACGAGGTGCCGATCTGTGTGCTCAGCGCCCGCGCGTCGGTGGACGACCGCATCGCTGGGCTGGAGTCCGGCGCCGACGACTACCTGGTCAAACCATTCGTGCTGAAGGAACTGGTGGTCCGGATCAGGGCGCTGCTGCGCAGGCGGTCGGACGTACCAGCCCCCGCGACCCCGGGAGCGGTCGCCATCGGTCCGCTCGAGGTGGACGTCGCCGGCTACCGCGCGCTGCTGCACGGCCGCGAGATCGAACTCACCAAGCGGGAATTCGAACTGCTGTCGACGCTGGCCAGGAACGTCGGAGTGGTGCTGAGCCGGGAACGTCTGCTGGAACTGGTGTGGGGCTACGACTTCGCCGCCGACACCAATGTGGTGGACGTCTTCGTCGGCTATTTGCGCCGCAAGCTCGAGGTGGACGGCACTCCCCGGTTGCTGCACACGATCCGCGGCGTCGGGTTCGTGCTGCGAGCGCCGAAATGACGGTGCCCGCCGCCGCACCGCCGAAAACCCGTCGGCGCCGATCGTTTTCGCTGCGCACCCGCGTCGCGGGCGCGGCAGCCGCGGGCGCGATCATCATCGTGACGCTGATCAGCCTGATCAGCATCCGCGCCATCGAGCGCAACAACGTGCGGCAATCCGACCAGCAACTCGACGTCGCGGCGCGAATCGTGCTGATCGAGCCGCAGATCGCCGTCCGGTTCATCAGCCTGACCGGCTTGAACAACAACATGGCGGTGACCGTCCGGGACAACGGCGAGGTGGTCGCGAGCACGCCCACGGAACTACCCGAGTTGCCCACCGGCTCCCGCACCGTGCCGGTGGGCGGCACCCCCTACCGGATCCTGACCACCACCGAGAAGCAGCCCGCGGGCCGCGTGGTCGCAATCGGCATACCCGCCGCGGACGCGGCCGAGGCCACCGCCGAGCAGCAACGATGGGTGCTCGGCGGCGCGCTGCTGGCCATCGCCGCCGCCGCCGGGCTCGGCTGGTTGCTCGCGGGCGCTGCGGTGCGCCCGATCGTCCGGCTCACTCGGCAGGTGGGCGCACGCAGCGCGTTTCCCGATCCGAGCAATCCGCAGGCGCCGGTGGAGGGTGCGGGCGTGCACGAGGCGGAGCAATTGGCCGACGCGGTGAACACCATGTTGCAGCGGGTGGACCAGGCGCAGGCGCAGACCGCCGCCGCACTGGAGACCGCCCGCGACTTCGCCGCCGTGTCCGCCCACGAACTGCGCACCCCGCTGACCGCGATGCGCACCGATCTCGAGGTACTGCGCACACTCGACCTGGACGAGTCGCAGCGGTCGGAGATCCTGGGCGACCTGCAACGCAGCCAGGGCCGGGTGGAGAGCACGCTCGCGGCGCTGGAGCGGCTGGCCACCGGCGACCTGACCAATGAGCGCGACCACGTCGCTACCGACGTCGGCGACCTGTGCGACCAAGCCGCGCACGATGCCATGCGGCACTTCCCCGGCCTGGTCGTGCGCATCGATTCCGACGCCGAGCTGGTCACCCGCGGCCTGCCCGCCGGGCTGCGGTTGGCGGTGGACAACGCGCTGGCCAACTCGGTCAAACACGGCGGAGCGACCGAGGCCCTGGTCTCGGCGCACCGTGCGCCCGACGGCCACATCGTGATCTCGATCGATGACAACGGGCGCGGCATCCCGCCGCAGGAGCGCGAGGCCGTCTTCGACCGCTTCTTCCGCGGCAGCCAGGCGAGCAAGGGTGGGTCCGGACTCGGCCTCGCTCTGGTCGCTCAGCAGGCCCAACTCCACGGCGGCCGGGCCTATTTCGACGCGGGTACGCTCGGCGGCATCCGCTTGGTCCTGGACTTACCAGAGCGGTCGGCAACTTAGACAACTCTCAGAGAAACGCCAAGGGGGGCGCCATAACTCGCGTTTAGGGTCTGCGGCGTGATCGGAAAACGCGCCCGCTGTGGCCTTCTCGTCGTCGCCCTCGTCGCAGCTGGAGCGCTCGGCGCCGGGCTCACCGCATGGACCGGGACGGATCGGGGGCCGACGGGGATCGCGCTGGTCAATGCCGATGCCGGGCCGACAGGGGCGCGCGTGGTCAAGGCGTTACAGGACGCGGGCGGCTACGAATGGACCGCCGCGGCGCCGGGTGAGGCGAACACCGACGACTACGCCGCGGTGATCACGCTGCCCGCCGACCTCACGGCGTCTATGGGCACTTTGGCCGGGCCCGAACCGAAGCGGGCCAAGGTCACCGTGGACACGAACGAACACGCCGACGCCGACTTGGTGCACGGCGCGATGACCGCGGTGACGCACCGGATCGGCGCGGCAGGCGTCGACGCCGCGCTCACCGCCGTCGCACAGGCCAGGTCGCAGATGTCGCAGGTGCAGTTCAGCGCACAGTTGCTCAACGCGGGCGTCGAGGCGGCCGCCGCGGGAGCCGACCAGTTCAGCTCCGGCGCCGATCAGTTGCTCGGCTTCCTGGAGTTCGCGAAATCCGGATCGACGCAACTCACTTCGGCCATCGCGTTGCTGAACTCCACCGTCGACGGCGCCGCCGCGCAAGCGGGCCGGCTCGCCGCGGCCCTCGATTCGACCGGAATCACGATCGCGCAGGTGGAACGAACGGCGAACACGGTGAGCGGCGGACTCGACCAGATCCTGCCGCTGCTGCGCGCGCTGCCGTTCGCGAGCGACCCGGCACTCGCCGACATCATCGGGAAGCTGGAAGCGCTGCGCGGCGTGTCCGCGCAAGCGGGATCCCAGCTGACCGGCCTCGGCTCGCTCGTCGGCGGCGCGGTCGACCCCGACACCGATCTCGGCACCCTGCTCCGCACCGTCGTCGACCGCCTGACCAGCGCGAGCGCGCAACTGTCCGAAGGCGCGAAACTCGCCGAGGGCCTGCCGCAGCTCGCCGAACAGGGCGGCGCTCAACTGGTCGGCGCCATCGGCCAGCTCACCGGCGGTGTGAGCCAGCTACAGAACATCGTGCGCAACCTGAGCACGCAAACCGACAAGGCGGTGGCCGCGCTGCCGCAACGCAGCAGCACCCAGCAAGCAGCGCTGGCAGCGGCCCTGACCGACCCGGTCGAGATCGTCAGGAAGTAGATACGACGATGGCCCGTCTTCTTCTAAGAAGACGGGCCATACGCGAGCGATAAGAGGGCCGCGAACACGCGGCGCCGCCAGACTAGTTGGCGTTCAGCAGGTCGATCACGAAGACCAGCGTCTTGCCGGACAGGGGGTGACCGCCGCCAGCCCCGCCGTAGGCCAGCTCCGGCGGGATGGTCAGCTGACGACGACCGCCGACCTTCATCCCGGGAATGCCGTCCTGCCAGCCCTGGATCAGGCCGCGCAGCGGGAAGGTGATGGACTCGCCGCGGTTCCACGACGAGTCGAACTCTTCGCCGGATTCGAATTCGACGCCCACGTAGTGCACTTCCACGGTGCCGCCGGGCACGGCTTCTTTGCCCTCGCCCTCGATGATGTCCTTGATCACCAGCTCGGTGGGCGCGGGCCCTGCCTGGAACTCGATCTCCGGTTTGGTCATTCGGCTATCCCCTTCGATAGATGGTGGATGGATTTCGTCAGCGATTGTTGATCTCGCGGTAATCGCGAGCGCCGTAGCCGGTGTAGATCTGCCGGGGACGGCCGATCTTCAGCGGCTCGCTGTGCATTTCGCGCCAGTGCGCGATCCAGCCGGGGAGCCGGCCCATCGCGAACAGCACGGTGAACATGCGGGTCGGGAAGCCCATCGCCTTGTAGATGACGCCGGTGTAGAAATCGACGTTCGGGTACAGGCGGCGCTCGATGAAGTAGTCGTCGGTGAGCGCGGCCTCTTCCAGGGCCTGGGCGATGTCGAACAGCTCGTCGTGGCCGCCGAGCTTGCTCAGGATGGCGTCGGCGTGCTTCTTGGCGATCGAGGCGCGCGGGTCGTAGTTGCGGTAGACGCGGTGACCGAAGCCCATGAGCTTCACCCCGTCTTCCTTGTTCTTGACCTTGCGGATGAACTCCTTGACGTCGCTGCCGCTGGCCTTGATGCCGTCGAGCATCTCCAGCACGGCCTGGTTCGCGCCGCCGTGCAGCGGGCCCCACAGCGCGTTGATGCCGCCGGACACCGAGGTGAACAGGTTGGCGTCGGACGAGCCGACCAGGCGCACGGTCGAAGTGGAGCAGTTCTGCTCGTGGTCGGCGTGCAGGATGAGCAGCATGTCCAGCGCCGCGGCGACCTCGGGGTCCACCTCGTAGGGCTCGGCCGGGAAGCCGAAGGTCATCCGCAGGAAGTTCTCCACCAGGCTCAGCGAGTTGTCCGGGTAGAGGAAGGGCTGGCCGACCGACTTCTTGTACGAGTAGGCCGCGATGGTGGGCAGCTTGGCCAGCAGCCGGATGGTGGACAGCTCGACCTGTTCGGGGTCGCGCGGGTCCAGCGAGTCCTGGTAGTAGGCCGACAGGGCGTTCACCGCCGAGGACAGCACCGGCATGGGGTGCGCGTTGCGCGGGAAGCCGTCGAAGAACCGCTTCAGGTCCTCGTGCAGCAGGGTGTGCCTGCGGATGCGGTCGGTGAAGTCCTCGAGCTGGGCCTGCGTGGGCAGCTCGCCGTAGATCAGCAGGTAGCTGACCTCGATGAAGGTCGAGGCCGCCGCGAGCTGGTCGATCGGGTAGCCGCGGTAGCGCAGGATGCCCGCCTCACCGTCGATGTAGGTGATCGCCGACTTGGTCGGGGCGGTGTTCATGAAGCCCGGGTCGTACGTCACATACCCGGTGCTGGCCAGCAGCTTTCCCAGCTCGATCCCGTCGTTGCCCTCGGCGGCCCTGGTGACCGTCATCGGGAACTCGCCGCCGGGGTAGGAAAGGACCGGCTTGGCGTCGTCGTCGACGTTGATGATGTTCTCAGCGGGCACGGAAGGATCCCTCTCAGGCTAGAACCACAGGCACCGGCGCGGTGGCGCACGATGCGCTTGCCTCAACGCTAGCCGTTGGCCGACGCGGACAATACCGGAGGGTAGTCCTGCGGCGGCTCACAAACACGTCCCGGCGCGGTGAGGTCCGGTGGCTACCGCGAAACGCGGTCGCCAAGCGTTAGCACTGCACGTCACACGGCGATTTCGGCAGGAGCGCGACCGACACGGTAACGCGTGAAGGCCGGAAAC
Organism: Nocardia sichangensis; assembly: GCF_047200615.1. Lineage (NCBI taxonomy): Bacteria > Bacillati > Actinomycetota > Actinomycetes > Mycobacteriales > Nocardiaceae > Nocardia > Nocardia sichangensis. The sequence goes on along the minus strand of NZ_JBJZOK010000003.1, from coordinate 177,687 downwards.
GCGACCGCCGCGGTCAGTACACCCACCACCACGAGCGCACCGCCGCCCGCCGCGGCTACAGCGGTACCCAGGCTCGCTGCCGCGAAACCGTGGGCAACATCACCGATGCGCGGGCCGCCCGCGACCACCACGGTGAACACCCCTTGCAGCCGCCCGCGCAGCTCGTCGGTGGCCACTGTCTGCAGCATCGTGACCCGCAGCGCGGCCGAGACCATGTCCACCGCGCCGCCGAAGGCCGAGCACACCAACGCAATCCACAGCCCGGCGCCGAGACCGAGACCGTGGCCGGTGAGCCCGACGGCGAGGCCGAAGCCGACCATGGCCAGCCCCCACAGCGCGATGCAGACCAGCACCGCGAAGCCCTGCCTGCGGATGCGCGGAATCCACCCGGAGAACACGCCGCCGAGCACCGCGCCCGCCGACATCGAGGCGAACAGCAGGCCGAGCGCGACGCCACCGGTCGCCGGGTCGCCGAAGGTCTCGTGCGCGATCTGCGGGAACAGCGCGCGCGGCATGCCGAACACCATGGCGATCACGTCCACCGCGAACGACGCCAGCAGCACCCGTTGCGTGGCGAGGTAACCGAAACCGTCCAGCACGGTGCGGAATCCGGCGCGGCGCACCGTTCCGGTCGGCGGCAACTCGGGCAGCCGCCAGACCGCCCACAACGTGGCCAGCAGCGCGACCGCATCGATCAGGTAGAGCGTGGCGAGCCCGACGACGGGAATGAGCACCCCCGCCAGCACCGGACCCGCGATGGCGCCGAATTGCATCACCGTCATGTTCAGCGAATTCGCGGCGGCCAGTTGGCCTTCCGGCAACAGGCGGGGGATGGTGGCGCTGCGGGTGGGCTGGTTCACCGCGAAGAACGCCTGCTGCACGGCGAACAGGCCGAGCACGAGCCACACGTTGTCCGCCCCTGCCACCGCTTGCAACCAGAAGGCCAGGGCGGTGAGGCCGGTGCCCGAGTTGGTGATCAGCAGGAGCCTGCGCCGATCCAGCACGTCGGCGAGCGCGCCGCCCCACAGGCCGAACACGATCAGTGGCACCAAGCCGAACAGACCGGCCAAGCCGACGTAACCGGAACTGCCGGTGATCTGGAAGATCTGCTGCGGAACCGCGACCACGGACAACTGCGCGCCGATCATGGTGACGATGCCCGAGCTCCAGAGGCGTCGGAAGTCCGGATTGCGCAGCGGAGTGGTGTCGGCGAGCAGTTTCACCGCCGCAGCGTAATCAGTCCTCCCCTCCGGATCGACGCGAGAATTCTCACGCCGGCGCTGGGAATACGTCAGGGCTGCAAGCGCTCGACCGTGGTCCCCGCGTCCCGGATCCGCACCCGGATGCGGTTGTGCAACCGGCCGCGCCGTCCCTGCCAGAACTCGACCTCGTCGGGACGGACCAGGAAACCGCCCCAGTGCGGCGGCACCGGGATCTCGTCGGTATCGGCGAATCGCGCGGTCGTCTCGGCCAGCGTGCGATCCAGTTCGGCCCGGGAGCCGATCGGCTGGGACTGGCGCGAGGCCCAGGCGCCCAGCTGCGAGTCCCGCGGCCTGGAACGCCAGTAGGCCACCGTCGTCTCGGCGGAAACCCGCTCGACCGCGCCGCGCAAGTGCACCTGCCTGCCCAGCGCGGGCCAGACGAAGGTGACCGCGGCATACGGGAGGGCGGTCAACTGAGCGCCCTTGGCCGAGTCGTAGTTCGTGTAGAAGATCACACCCTCCGGAGAGAGCCCTTTGCACAGCACCGTCCGCGCGACCGGCCGCGGCGTGCCGTCGGCCAGCGACACCGTGGCCAGCACCATCGCGTTGGGTTCGGCGATGCCGACCGCGGTGGCCTGTTCGATCCAATGTCGCAGCAGCGGCTCCCAGCCGCCGGCGAGCCAGGTCTCGTCCAAGTCGACGTCGTCGTTGCCGCCGTGCGGTAGGCCGCCGTAGTCGACCCGCATGGCCGCGAGATCCGATGAATTGTCCAGGTCACGCATGGGGCAGACGTTACTCCTCGGTAGCGGGGAGCTAAGGTTTTGATGATCGGCATGCGCTCGTCAAATCCGACAACTTCCCATCGGCGAGAACATGCGACCCAAGTGCAAGGAGAGTCGCGACATGACTACCAGCCCCGCGGTTTCCGGTGGGCAGGCCACCGTTCCCAGCGATTTCGTCAGTGGCCTCGAGGGCGTGGTGGCTTTCACCACCGACATCGCCGAACCGGACAAAGACGGCGGCGCGCTGCGCTACCGCGGAGTCGACATCGAGAACCTGGTCGGGAGCCGGGTGACCTTCGGTGACGTGTGGGCGCTACTTGTCGACGGATCGTTCGGGCGCGGTCTACCGCCCGCCGAGCCGTTCCCGCTCCCGGTGCACACCGGTGACGTGCGCGTGGACGTGCAGGCCGGGCTGGCCATGCTCGCGCCGATCTGGGGCTACCAGCCGCTGCTTGACATCGACGACGAGACCGCTCGCGAGAACCTGGCCCGCGCCTCGGTGATGGCCCTGTCCTACGTCGCGCAGTCGGCGCGCGGCATCTACCAGCCCGCGGTCCCGCAGAAGAAGATCGACGAGTGCACCACCGTCACCGAGCGCTTCATGACCCGCTGGAAGGGTGACCCGGACCCGCGCCACACCGAGGCCATCGACGCCTACTGGGTCTCCGCCGCCGAGCACGGCATGAACGCCTCCACCTTCACCGCCCGGGTGATCGCTTCTACCGGGGCCGACGTCGCGGCGGCGCTGTCCGGCGCGATCGGCGCCATGTCCGGCCCGCTGCACGGCGGCGCGCCCGCGCGCGTGCTGCCGATGATCGAAGAGGTCGAGCGCACCGGCGACGCGCGTGCGCTGGTCAAGGGCATCCTGGACCGCAAGGAGAAGCTGATGGGCTTCGGTCACCGGGTCTACCGGGCCGAGGACCCGCGCGCCCGCGTGCTGCGCGCCACCGCGAAGCGCCTGGCCGCGCCGCGCTACGAAGTCGCCGCCGCACTGGAGCAGGCCGCCCTGGCGGAGCTGCGCGAACGCCGTCCGGACCGCGCCATCGAGACCAACGTGGAGTTCTGGGCCGCGGTGATCCTGGACTTCGCCGAGGTGCCCGCGCACATGATGCCCGCCATGTTCACCTGCGGCCGCACCGCTGGCTGGTGCGCGCACATCCTGGAGCAGAAGCAGCTGGGCAAGCTGGTCCGCCCGGCGGCCATCTACACCGGCCCCTCCCCGCGCAGGCCCGAGGACGTAGCGGGCTGGGCCACGATCGCGCACACGTAGCGCGACCACAGCGTCACGACCGCGAGCCGGACGTGACGGCGGAAGCTGTTGTCCCGCCGTCACGTCCGGCTCGCGTAGCATCCGGGAGGGGAAGCTAGAGGACTAGAGGGATGCTGGACGAAGGAATATCGAGGCGGCGGATGCTCGGCGTCGGCGCCGCTCTGGCCGCAGGATTCGCCGCCACCGGGTGCGGCACCACACAGAACACGGCTCTCACGCAGGCGCGCGCGTCGGTCGCGCCCGGCGCCACCACCGGGATGCGGGCCGCTCCGGTCTCCGCGTCCCTGGACGCGGGCACACCGGTCGCCGTCGCCGCCAGGCACGCCGGGATCTCGCCGAAGCGGTGGGGCGTCGAGATGGCGGGAATCACAAGTGCTTTCACCGCCGCGGGCAAACAGATGGCGCTCACTTTCGACGCCTGCGGCGGGACCGGCAACAACGACATCGACGAGTCGCTGGTGAACTTCCTGATCAGCGAGCGAATTCCGGCGACGTTGTTCCTCAACAAACGCTGGATCGATGCCAACCGCGCGCGTACCGCGCAGTTGGCGGCGAATCCGCTCTTCGAACTGGCCAATCATGGTGTGGCGCACAAACCGCTGTCGGTGAACGGCCGCGAAGCCTATGGCATCGCGGGAACCGCTTCGGCGCGGGAGGCGGCCGACGAAGTGTGGGCCAACCATGAGTTGCTCACCACGATCACCGGCAAACCGCCGCGTTTCTTCCGCGCGGGCACCGCGCATTACGACGACGTCGCGGTGTCCATCGTCAACGAATTGGGCGAAACCCCGGTCGGTTTCAGTATCAACGCCGATTTCGGCGCGACCGCGTCGGCCACCCAAGTGCAATCGGCGATGAATGCGGCCGCGCCCGGCGCTATTTCACTGGCCCATATGCATCGGCCGCGCTCCGGAACCGGAGCGGGGATGATCGCGGCGCTGCCGAAGATTCGCGCCATGGGTTTCACCTTCGTGCACCTGTAGCCGCTCGACCGTATTCGCCAGAGGTTTACTCCTCGAGCGAGGCGACCCAGTCGACGGCGACCGTGTCGCCGCGGTCCACTTCGAAGAAGGCGACCTCCAGATGCCTGCCCAGGTCGACCAGCCGGAGGGCGTGCAGCGGCACCGGCTGGACCAGCCGTACCCGCCACGGCTTGGGTTCGTCCCAGGCGCGCAGTTCGAGGTCCAGCCGCAGCACCGGGTCGTCACGACCGGAGTAGTCGGCCGCGACCGGCGCGGCGGCGAGCACGGTGGCGTCGGCGCGGCGGCCGTCGGCGAGGATCTTCGCGATGCTCGCCCGGCCCGCTTCTTCGAGGTCGGGCACGTACAGGACCAGGCGATCGCGGTCGCGCGGGTCCACCCGGCAGCACACCACGTCACCAGGCCGCATCCATTCCAGGTCCGCGTCCGGCACTCGCTGCCGCACCCGGCTCTCGTAGGGGAACTCGCCGGCCAGCTGCACGCGGACCCAGAACACGTGTCCCGGTTCGGTGCGGCGCGGACGCACGCCGAGGATCGTCGCGGTTCCCGCTTCCCCGCGGATCAACAACTCCCGCCGCATCGCGTCCGAGACCGTCGCGCCGCGCAGGCGGAGATTCCGCGCCCGCCGGCGCAGGCGCCACCCCGAGTTAGCTGACGGCATGCTCATGGGCGCTTACGTTAGCCGGAGTGTGGGCGTCGCCACAGCGACACCACCGACTACCCTGTTGGCCATGACCTCTGCGTTTCCGACCATTCCCGACGACCTCAAGCCCGCCGACGGACGGTTCGGCTGCGGCCCCTCCAAGGTGCGCCCGGAGCAGCTGCAGTCGCTGGTGAACGTCGGCGCCTCGGTGTTCGGAACCTCGCATCGGCAGAAGCCGGTCAAGGACGTGGTGGCGCGCGTGCGCTCCGGCTTGCGCGAGCTGTTCGGCCTGCCGGACGGCTACGAGGTGGTACTCGGCAACGGCGGCACCACCGCTTTCTGGGACGCGGCGGCGTTCGGCCTGGTCCGGGAGCGTTCGCTGCACCTGACCAACGGTGAGTTCAGCTCGAAGTTCGCCGCTGTCACCAAGGGCAACCCGTTCATCGGTGACCCGATCGTGGTCTCGGCGGAGCCGGGCAGCGCGCCGGAGCCGGTGTCGGACCCTTCGGCGGACCTGATCGGCTGGGCGCACAACGAGACCTCCACCGGCGTCTCCATCCCGGTGCGCCGTCCCGCGGGCTCGGACCACGCGCTCATCGCCATCGACGCCACCTCCGGCGCGGGCGGCCTCCCGGTGACCATCACCGACGCCGACGTCTACTACTTCGCACCGCAGAAGTGCTTCGCCTCCGACGGTGGCCTGTGGGTCGCGCTGATGAGCCCCGCCGCGCTGGCGCGGGTCGAGGAGATCAAGGCGTCGGGCCGCTGGACGCCCGATTTCCTGTCGCTGCCGATCGCGATCGACAACAGCACCAAGGATCAGACCTACAACACCCCCGCGTTGGGCACCCTGCTGCTGTTCGCCGACCAGATCGAGTGGCTCAACAACAACGGCGGCCTGGACTGGGCGGTCAAGCGCACGCTCGACTCCTCCTCGCGCCTGTACTCCTGGGCGGAGTCGAGCGAATACGCCACCCCGTACGTCACGGACCCGGCGCACCGCTCGCAGGTGGTCGGCACCATCGACTTCGCCGACTCGGTCGACGCGGCCGCGGTCGCGAAGATCCTGCGCGCCAACGGCATCGTGGACACCGAGCCCTACCGCAAGCTGGGCCGCAACCAGCTGCGTATCGGCATGTTCCCGGCGATCGATCCGGACGACGTCAGCCAGCTGACCCGCGCCATCGACTGGGTCGTGCAGAATCTCGGCTGAGCGCCGCCTATTTCGGTCCGGAGTGCGCAACACGCCCGGGATCGACACGCCGCGGAATTAGCCATAGCGGAACGAACAGAGCAGATTAGCGGGGCACGGACGTCTCCGAGGAGATTTCCGTGCCGCGTGTCCTGCCCCATGAATCTCAGATGTGCACTACTGTTTCGGAAAGTGGGCGGTGTCGCGAGTCGACGCGATAAGGAGGTAACGGTGCGTGAACTTCGAGTGATCGGGGTGACGCCCGACTCCACGCACATCGTGTGTATCGACACCGAGTCCGGTCAGAAGTTCCGGCTGCCCGCCGACGACAAACTGCGAGCCGCCGCGCGCGGAGACCTTGCCCGATTCGGCCAGATCGAGATCGAAATGGAAGCAACTATGCGTCCCCGCGATATCCAGGCCCGTATTCGAGCAGGGGCCTCAGTGGAACAGGTCACCGAAGAATCCGGAATGCCGGCCAGTCGCGTCGAGCGATTCGCCTATCCGGTGCTGTTGGAGCGAGCCCGCGCCGCCGAACTCGCCCAGAAGGCCCACCCGGTCCGTCCCGACGGTCCCGCCGTCGACATCCTCATCGATGTGGTCACCGCCGCGTTCACCGCGCGCGGGCACAACATCGAGGGCGCCGAATGGGATGCCTGGAAGGACGAGAAGGGGTACTGGGTCGCCCAGTTGCAGTGGCAGAACGGACGATCCGAGATCGCCGCGCACTGGCGCTACCAGCCCGACGCGCACGGGGGTTCGGTTTCTCCGCTCGACGACCCGGCCTCCGATCTGATCGATCCGGATTTCGGGCGCGCGCTGCGCGGACTGGCCACGATCGTGCCTCCGGAACCCGAGCCCGCGCCGCCGCAGCCGGAGCCGGTGGCCGAACAGCGTCCCGCCCCGGCCGCACCGCCCGCGCGCACCGCGAGCCGACAGAGCCAGCCGACGCTGGACGAGTACTACGAACAGCGGGCCGTCGCGGCCGGTGGCAGCGCCGCCGCGATCCCGCCGGGCAACGCCACGGCGCCCGCCGCGGCTACGCCTCCCGCGCCTCCCGCGGCCGCCGCCAACGCGACGCCTACCGCCGGTGCCGCCGCGCCACCGGCCGCCACCGTGGACACCCCCGCGCCGACGCCCGCCGCGCCCGAAGAGCCCGCGAAGCCCGCGGCCAAGGCTCCGGCGAAGCCGACGCGCAGCAAGCGCGGCAAGGCCCCGATGCCGTCCTGGGAGGACGTACTGCTCGGGGTACGCAGCTCGGGTCACTGAGCGCCGCCCGCCACCGCGGGTCTTCGTCGTACCGATCAGTCACGTCAGCGCGGTTCCAGGTACCCATCGCGGGACGCGTAAGCGCGCGAAATCAGTGGTCACGAACCGGCGTTCGCGGTGCGAAGCCGCACCGAGGCCGGCGCGGTGCGAGTAGATTTCGGTGTGGTCGACGACGAGCGCCGACGGTGACCGCAGCGATGCCGCGGCCTATGCCTTCGTGCGTTGCTCGAAGTTCGCTGAGTTCGATTCGTGCGACTATCGGGAGGTGCCGGAATGCTGTCCAAGGCTTGGTCGCTCTGGTACGTCGACGCACCGGACCCCCTGGCGGTACTGCGCGCGAACCACAACCCGGACCCCCAAGCCGCACTGGCACTGGCCAAGCAACTGCACCAGGACCGCGACGTGCAGCCGATCCTGGCAGGCACGCTGGCTGGTTGCGCGGGCCCGGCGATCGACGAGGTCTGCATCGGCTGCTTTCCGGGCGTGACGGTGCTGTGCTCGGCCCAGGCCGCGCGCATCCACCCGACCGAGATCCCGGAGTTGCTGGTACGTCCGCTGGCCTCGGAGCACACCTACCTGGTGTCGTTCGACGTCGAGCACGGCTGGGGCGCGTTCGCGCACTGGGAGCGCGGCGAGTTCCGCAGGTCGTTCAGCTCGACCCGGGTGTACATCCTGGAGGACGAGGGACTTCCGCTGGTATGGGAACGGTCCTACTGGGCCGGCGAGCATCCGGTGCGCTGGCGCGCGGGCGAACTGCCCGACCCTCAGTCGCTGCCGTTCGATCCGCCCGACTTCGCCGACGCGGCCAACAACGAATGGCTGGGTTTCCACTACCGCGGGGCCGCCGCATCCGGCGCGCTCGGCCCGGGGGACATACCTATCTGCAAGTTCGCACTGCACCCGAAGGGCAAGCTGCCCACCTCAGGGCTGCGCGGCTCAGCCGACGGCGGGGCGCACACGACCTCGCGCAAGCGCGGCCTGTTCGGCTGGCTGCGCGGACACGACCCCGTCGGTTAGCCGCGTCGCCCCGCGGCCCCGGCCGTGTCAACCGAATAGTCCGCCCAGCAGCAATATGACCCACCCGAGCAGCACGCCCGCCGCGCCGCCTCCGATCACCCACCGTGTCACCGGTGCGAAACGCCAACGCCATGCGGTGGGCGCGGCGCCGCCGGCCGCGACCAGATTCACCGCCACCGCGAGTAACGGATGCACTTCGGCCAGCGCGGCCCCGAAGGCATAGACAGCGACCGCCGACAGCAGCGCCACCAGGAACGCCACGGTGAGGCCCGCGCCCCACGGTGTCGGGTCCTGGTAGGACGGATACGGCCGGTACGGTCCGGTCACGCCGTCCTCACCCGCTCGTAGAACGCCATCGCGGCCGCGGTAGCCACATTCAGTGAATCGGTGCCCGGCGTCATGGGGATGCGCGCGCGGACGTCGGTGGCCCGCATGGCCTCCTCGGTCAGTCCCGGTCCCTCGGCTCCGAGCAACAACGCCACCCGCTCCCCCGTCATCGCCGCGGCCAGATTCGCCGCCGCCGGGTCGGGCGTAAGGGCGATGATCTGGAATCCCTTGCGCCGCAGTATATCCAGACCATCCGGCCAATCCGGCACGGATGCGAACGGCACGCGCAGCACATGTCCCATCGACACCCGGACGGCGCGGCGGTACAGCGGGTCGGCGCAGCGGTCGCCGAACAGGATCGCGTCGGCGCCGAGCCCGGCGGCGTTGCGGAACATGGCGCCGAGATTCTCGTGGTCGTTGACGCCTTCGAGGACCGCGACCGTGCGCGCGTTCTCGATCACCTCGTCCAGGCCGAGATCGGTGGGGCGGCGGGCGACGGCAAGCACGCCGCGATTGAGGTGGAATCCGACCACCTCGGCCATCACCTCGGCCGTGGCGCGGTAGTACGGCACGTCGACGGTCACCAGGTCGTCGGCGAGTTCGGCGCGCCTGCGCTCCACTCCGAGCAGGGCGGTCGGCGCGAAACGCGAATCGAGCATGCGCTGGACCACCACGACGCCCTCGGCGATCACCAGCCCTTTGCGCCCGGGTAGATCGGGCCTGCGATCGGCCGACTTGAGATCGCGGAAGTCGTCGACCCGTGGGTCGGCGGGGTCATCGATGTCGATCACTTCGGCCACCGCTCCATCCTGCCGGGCCGCCGCGGCCGGGTCCGAATCGGTGTTCGCCGCGCGGTCGCGGACGGCGAAAATGCGGTGCGGGCAGGTACGCGGGCGCGGGATGGTCGAGGCATGACCCTGCCGGGAATCACCATTCGGTCGGCCACCGCGGACGACGCGGCCGCGATCACGACGCTGGTGGAGACCTCGTTCGGCACCCGCTACGACCCGGCCGAGGTGGACCCGAATCCACTGCTGTTCCCACCGGAGAACTCGATCGTCGCGGTCGAGGGTGGAGAGGTCGTCGGGCACACGCAGTCCACCACCATGACGGTGACCGTGCCCGGCGAGCGGACCGTGCGGGTGTGCGGCATCGCGGGCGTCGGCGTCGCACCGACGCACCGGCGGCGCGGCATCCTCCGCGCCATGTACACCGAACAGCATCGGCGCGTCGAGGCCGACGGCTTGCCTCTGACCATGTTCACCGCGAGCGAGGGCGGCATCTACGGCCGATTCGGTTACGGTCCCGCGACACGGGAGAACGCGGTGGCCATCGAACGGCGCTTCGCCGAATTCCTCCCCTCGGCACCCGATCCCGGCGGTGTGACGCTGCGCCCGCCGAGCGAGCTGCGCGCGGCGGCGGAGGCGATCTACGACCGATGGCGCAGGCTGGTGCCCGGCGCGCAGGTACGTCCTGCGGCGGCCTGGGACATCGTGTTCGATGATCCGCAACGCTACCGGGAGGGCGGCACCACCCTGTTCGGACTCCTGCACGCCGACGGCTACGCGCTGTATCGGTACCACGCGGACGGCAGGGCACGGACGGTGGAAGTCGCCGAGATGCGGACGGTCACGACCGAGGCACACGCGGCCCTGTGGCGGGCCTTGCTCGGACTCGACCTGGTGCGACGGGTGGATGCCGTGCTCACCGACCACGACCCGCTGCCCTATCTGCTGACCGATCCCCGCCTGGTGCGCACCACCGCCCGCTACGACGGGCTGTGGCTGCGACTGATGGACGTCCCGGCGGCACTGACAGCACGCGCTTACGCGAGCGACTCGGACGTGACGCTAGAGGTGACCGATCCCTTCCGGAACGCGGGCGGCACGTTCGCACTGCGCGTGCGGAACGGAGAGGCCGAATGCGAGCCGACCGATCGCGCGGCCGATATCGAGCTGGGCATCGACGTGCTCGGCAGCATGTATCTCGGCGCGTATCCCGCGCGCGTGTTCGCCGCGGCGAACCGGTTGCGGGCGAAAGACGCCGCGCAGCTGCGTACCTTCGACGACGCCTTCCGCGCGGAGCGGGACGCGATGCTCGGTTGGTTCTTCTGACGACGCGCGGCGGGCCGCGGGCTGGCATGCTGGTCTCATGAAGCCGATTCAGCTGATCCTCAACATCCTGTGGCTCGTCTTCGCTGGATTCTGGCTGGCGCTCGGCTACATCGCGGCGGGGATCATCTGCTTCATCCTGATCATCACGATTCCCTTCGGCATCGCGTCGTTCCGGATCGCCGCCTACGTGCTGTGGCCGTTCGGCCGGACCACCGTGGAGAAGCCCGGCGCGGGCGCGGGCTCGCTGATCGGCAACATCATCTGGTTCATCGTCGCGGGGTGGTGGCTCGCGCTCGGGCATCTGCTCACCAGCATTCCGCTGTTCCTGTCGATCATCGGCATTCCGTTCGGCTGGGCGAACCTGAAGTTCATACCGATCTCGCTGTTCCCCCTGGGGCGGGAGATCGTGGACAGTGATCGGCCGTTCGGCGCGCAATAGCACCAGGTCCACCAGGGTTTCCATCGCTCGACGCCGTGGAAGAAGAGCTGCGCCATCTCGCGACGACACTGTGATCCGCATCACAGTGTGTTAACGAAATCACACCTCCGTGCGAAGGTTAGCTAGAAGGTAACTGATTTATTTCCAGTGCCCACAGCGTCCCGAGCGGGCGCCGAGCCGACCGCACGGAGGGCTCCACCATGACCGACCGAACCGCCCGCCGGGCCGACTCGGACACCGCGCCACTCGCGCCGATCGCGGTGACTTTGGGAGTGCTGCTGCTGATCGGCGCGGCCACCCAGCTCACACACCTGCCCCGATGGGCCGACGACTACGGAGTTCTGGTCTATCCGGCCTTCGTCCTGTGCCTGGCCATCGCGGGCGGCCTGCTGTGGTGGGGCGCCGGAATTACCCGGGCCAAGCGTTGATCCGAGCCTTCGGCGGCGTATGCGACGAACTCCGTTGCGGCCGTGGCGCTACTCGGATTCCGCGACGATCTGCTTCATGATCGCCACGGCACGGGTGAGCACGACGAGTTGGTCCTCGGTGAGCGTCGACAGCTGCTCGGTCATCCATGCCTCGCGGGCGCTGGCTTCGTCGGCGATGAGCGCGCGCCCCGCCGGGGACAGCGAGACGATGATCTGACGGCCATCGGTCGGATGCGGATTGCGCTCTACCAGATCCAGGTCGGTGAGCGAGGCGATGACGCGGGTCATCGACGGAGGCTGGACGCGTTCCTTGGCGGCGAGTGCCCCCGGGGTCATCGCGCCCTCGCGCGCCAGCGTGGCGAGCGCGGAGAGTTGAGTCAGCGAAATCTGCGAGTCGGCACGACGGCCGCGCAGGTGTCGCGTCAGTCGAACGACCGCCAGCGAGAGCTCACCAGCAAGGGCTCTGACATCCGATGGCGTTGTCACAGTGGCAAACGATACGGGACCGAGGGCGGCCGGTCGCGGCTTCCCGCCATGGTGCGGCCACCTCGTCTTCGCGCGGGCGGCGGACTCCTCCGAGCCGGGCCGATTAGGCTTGACCCGTGACACAGAACGTCCCGCAGCTTCCGCCGCGCCTGACCGACCCGCGCCCCGTGCTCGCGGTCGGCAGCGCGCTGTGGCTGATCGCCACCGTGGTGGTGTGGGCGGGCGGCGACCGGTGGGCGTCGGCACGTCCGGTCTGCCTGATGGGCCTGGTGGTGGGGCTGATCGGACTGGTCATCTATCTGGTTCAGCGCCGCGGCGCGCGGCGCGGGGACAAGGGCGCGCAGACGGGCTTGTAGCCGACCTGGTTAACTTCGGACGAGCTCGAATTCGTCGGTCGTGCCGGTGAGCGGGTAGAGCGCGCCGCCGGGATCCAGACGGGTGGCGTAGTGCTGGAAGCGATAGCGTCCCGGCTCGGCGTCGAGAGGGATGTCCCAGGTGAACCGGGCCACCGACTCGGCGAGCCCGCGCTTGCTCCAGTGGTATTTCACCGCCCACTCGCCCTCGTTGGCCACCCGCACCCATTCGCCGGAAGCATTCCTGCGCTGCACTTCCAGGAACGTCCCGTTACGCCGATTGTCGTGTTTCGGGTGGGCCGAGACGAATTCGGCCAGCACTTGGTCTCCGGGACCGTAGGACGGGTGCGGTTGCACGAGCACGTCACCGAAGTCGCGACCCGGCGCGGCCGCGTCCGGACCCGCGCCCGGCTGGAAGTTCGGTTGCAGCTGGGACACATCGCGCGGGGCCGGGCCGCGCGGCACCGGTCCACGGGCGGCGAATGCCGTAGCCAGACGGGTGAACTCCTGCTGATAGGCGCACAGCGTGTAGCGGCCGAACAGCGTCGAAGCGCCCTCGTACTGCTGGGAGTCGTATTCCTCTGGCGTGGTGACGTATTCGTGGTAGGCGTTCGCGTATCCCTGCATGAGCACCTGCTCCAGCGGGACGCTCAGCGCCGCGGCGACAGCCTTGCGAATGCGCAGGCCCGACGTGATGGTGAACTCGCCGCCCGCGGCGGCCAAATAGAGCTCGCCGATGCGAACGAGCTGAATCGGCACCACATTCGGCACCCATGGCACCGGAGGCAGCAGGCCCAACGGCACCGCGATCGCTTTCGGCGCCTGCGCGTCCGCCAGCCAAACCGGCGCGGGCTGGGCCGGATCGCCGAGCGACTCGATAAACGGGTTGCGCACGCCCTCCGGGATCGGGCCGCCGGGCAGTCCCGGGCCGTCCTCGACGCTTCCCGCGATGAGCGAGACTCCCGCCGCGGCCGGTGCGGTGCGTCGCGGCAGGCCGTCCGGCGTGAAACGGCCGTCTACCGCGATGTCCGCCAGGTCGATGTAGCAGAGCGTCCCGTCGACCGGGCCGGAGATCGACCGGGCCTGGGCCACCGCTTCTTTCGACGCCGCGTACTGCCGCTCGCCGAGGATGCGGGTGTTCTCGAACTCGTCCTCGGTGGGACCGGAGCCTTGGCGCAGGTTCAGGTTCGGGGACATGTCACCGGCGTTGGTCTGCGCGAAGGCGGCGACGAACGCGGGCTTGCCGTCCAGGTAACGCACGCCGTGCTCGATGTGCTCGGCGGAGAACGCGGCGTAGCCCTTGTTGTCCGAGCTGATCAATCGGTTCGTGTTGGTCATGGACGTGTTGTGCGTGGCGAACCAGGTGATGGTCCCCGCCGTTCGCCCGCCCTTGCGCAAGACGAGAGTGGTCACCGCGGGGTCTATGGCATCCGGGAAATGCTGTTTGTCCGCAGGCGGATTGAGCTCCCAAGCCACGCGCGACCGATTCACACTCGCGTTGTGCAGCTCGGCGCGGCCGAGGGACAGCGAGCCGGGGCCGAGATCGGCGTGCGCGGCGGCGATCGCCTCGACGATCCCGTTCACCTCGGCGTCGTACACCTGCTGCTGGAAACCGAGGATGGACAGGTTGTAGGCGTAGTCGTTGCTGGAGCCGCCGCAGGTCGCGTGCGAATGGGTCGATGTGAGCAGGACGTTCTGCTCGGTGTACAGGTCGCCGAAACGCCGGGTCAGTTCGGTCAGCACGCCGCGGTGGACGGACTGGAAGATCATTCCGTTCTCGGCGACCACGAAGACGATCCGCCGCCCCGCGCCGCCGATGATGAACGCCCGCGCCCGCGGGCGCAGGTGGATGCCCGCGGTCTGCTGCTCGAGCTGGGAGTAGCCCATCATCCCGCATTCGGCGGCCGGGCCGGTGATGTCGGAGAGTCCGACACCGATCTCGTAACCGCCGGGATCCGGTGCGGCGGCCGCCGGAACGCCGAGTGCGTCGCTCATCCCGGGCACCGTCGCGGCCGCGAGCGTGGCGGACCCGATCGCCGTCCGAGTCAGAACAGTTCGGCGTGACACCGGCATACCCGTCTCCTTCTGTCCCGATGCAGCGAACCACACAACTGGTCACTCGTCCAGTCCAGATTTTTTCCACCCTTGAATTGACTGCACGAGCCGTGGGCGCTTAACTCCCTTGGGTGTCCTCCCGATTGAGCGTCGAAGAACGACGGGCCCACCTTATCGAGGCCGCGATCGGCCTTGCCGAGAAAAAGGGTGTTGCGGGCGTGACCACGCGTGATGTCGCTCAGGCGGCCGGCGTCTCGCTCGGTGTGGTGCATTACTGTTTCGAAAACAAGGACGCGCTGATGACCGAGCTGGTCAAAGCGTTGTCGATGGAATTGCGCGATTCCGTCGACGCGAACGAAACGGTTTGGCAGGACGTCGGAAGTGGAAAAGAAGCCCTTCAAAAATTGATCCGCGCGGGTCTGGAACTGATGTGGCTGAACATTGAAGCCACTCCGGAACGACAGCTGCTCACTTACGAAACGACCACTTACGCGTTGCGCGAGGGCGAACAAACCCCGGCGAAACTCGCGATCGCGCGCGAGCAGTACAACTTCAACGACTCCACGGTCGCCGACATCCTGGAGCACGCGCGCGACGCGACCGGCAACACCTGGTCGGTCCCGGTGCAGACACTGAGCCGGTTCACGCTCAACGTCATCGACGGTGTGGTGCTGCGCTGGTTGGTGGACAACGACAGCGAGAGCGTGCGCGGACAGCTCGATCTGCTGAGCGAGATGCTCACGGGGTACGCTGCG
Organism: Nocardia sichangensis; assembly: GCF_047200615.1. Taxonomy (NCBI): domain Bacteria; kingdom Bacillati; phylum Actinomycetota; class Actinomycetes; order Mycobacteriales; family Nocardiaceae; genus Nocardia; species Nocardia sichangensis. Next base: position 162,375 of record NZ_JBJZOK010000003.1, on the reverse strand, counting down.
CAGTAGCCGAGCTCAGCCACCCGGCCGCGGCGCGCGGACGTGCACGGCCGAGCCGGTCTGCCACCAGGGCACCGCGACCGTGGCCTCGATCGCGCCGCTCAACCGCACCGTCAGGTCGTGGTGTACGACCAGCTCGCCCGCTTGCGGCGGCAAAGCGAACAGCTGCCGCAGCACGACTCCCAGCGGCTCCGCTGCCCAGGTCGTGCGACGGCCGACGCTCACCACCTCGCCGGTGACGGCCTCCGACACCAGCCGCAGATCGAGCAGAGCGGCCAGAGACGAGGCCGTTCCGGCGTCGCCGACCACCAATCTATCCGGCGGCACCGCCAGGCCGAACCACGGTCGATCGAGGACGAACGCGTCTTCCGGATCGACCACGGCGCCGGTGAGCGCGCGCACGCGATCGGGTGGCCGCAGGTCGGCGAGGTCGAGCAGGCCGGCGGCGACAGCGGCGGCCAAGCGGGCATGAGTGCGGGAAACGACCTCCGGCGAGGGAGTTCTCGACGTGTCGGCGAGCGCCTCCAACAAAGCGGCGGCCAACTCGTCGGTGATCGTCGCGGGGTCGGCGAGAACCGCGCGACAAGCGTCCGGGTCGACGCCGGCGACGGCGAACGCCGGTAACAGACCGTCGAAGTCGGTGTCGGCGGGATGGCGCAGAAGTCCCAGCGGAGTGCCGTCGACCCGCGCGTATCGGCGCAACCACCACGCGGTGTAACCGTCGGCGTCGGTGAGCAGGCGGCGGGTGCGCGGCGACCCGGCCAACTGCCGCAACGCTTCCGGCCAGGCGGCGTCATCGATCAGGTCCAGGTCACGGACGGCGACCAGCTCGGGCGGATCGTCCGGAAGCGTGGACCACCAGTGCTCCTCGTCGTCCAGATCGTGGTCCGGACCGGTCGGATCGGCTTCGACGATCACACCGAAATCCCAGCCGACGCCGACGGCGCGCAGCGCGTCCGCGCCGTAGCGTTCGACCAGTTCTGGGTCGACGGTGCCGAACGGCGCATCGGGCACCAGCAGCTCGCGCAGCGGCGCGCCGGGCAGCAGCAGTTCGTCGGCGGGCCGCGAGTCACCTTCGGTGTCGGGCAATTCGAGCAGCCCCAGCCAGGAAGACAGGGCCTCCCGGTCGGCATGCGCGGCTAGACGCAGGATGGCATCAGCGGTGTCCGGGTCGCCCGGATGGTCCTCCAGATCGGCACGCAAGCCCGGGTCGGTCAGGAGATCCTCGGCGGTGGCCGACCGCGCGCCGAGCCGAGCCAGCAGGGGATGCGCGGCCTCCGGATGCGCCAGCCTGGCCCAGTGCAGCGGGATCGCGACCTCGAGCTGATCGTCCAGCACCACGGTGCGCGGCCCCGTGACGAGTCTGCCGTCGGCCAACGGCACCGCCAGCGCGCCCAACTCCTCCGCCGCGAGCGGATCCACCACGAACGGTTCGAGCGCCGCGTAGAACGATCGCCACCAACTCGGCGGCCGCTCCAAGCCCCCGGACAACTCCGCCAGCCGAGCCAAGCCGAGCCGGTGCACGTCCAGCGCGCCCATGGCCTCGGTGTGCGCCCGTCCGGAGAGGTCCGGGATCACCAGGGGACCGACCACTTCATCGAGCAGGTCGGCCAATTCCGCGGTCAGACCGGCCAAGACGTACGCGCGGGTGGGGACGGCGATGTTCCCCGCTTCGACGTCGGCGACGGCACCCGATTCTCGGCCCCGCAGTTCGTCGTCCGCACCGGGAAAGGCGGGAGTGCCCGACCCGAGGTGGTCCGCGGTCAAGGGCTCGGGATCGCCTAGGCCTTCCGGGTAGGCGTGCCGGCGGGTGGCGACTACCGGCAGCCAAGAACGCGTCTGCAATTCGCGCAGCAGCGCTTCGCGCAGCAGGCCATCGGCCTCGCTGCGAGCGAACCCGGGCGTTGGTACCAGCACGAGCCGGTCGCGTGGCGGAAGAGCACGAGCGAAATCCGCGTAGCCGCGGGCCAGTTCGCCGAGCCGCGCGCCGGGCAGCAATCTGCGCCGATCCGGCTGCATCGGGATGTCGGCGATGAGCAAGGCGGGCAGGGACAGTTCCTCGTCCGATCTGGTCGGCGCGCGCAGCACATCGGGGGCGGCGGCCACCGGCCTGCCGTCACGCACCGGCAGCAACCAGCGGGCGCGCGGCGCGCGGTACTGCCACCAGGTGCGCTGTTCGCTGCCGGGGCCGTCGACATAGACCTCGTGCATACCGTCGCCCATGTCCTCGGCACTGCTGACGAATTCGTCCGTGCCGATCCGGATGCGGTGCAGGGCGGGCAGTTCCAGCAGCAGATCGACGGCTTCGGCGCGCATCGCGGCCAGCAGTGCGTCGGCGTCCACGTCCGCGCGCAGCCGCAGCACCACCTCGGTGTCGAGACCGTCCGCCGGTCGCGCCTCGATCGGCCAGGCCAACCGCAACACCGGTGCGGCGAATTCGCCCGCATCGACCGCAGGTAAACGGATCTCGTTGCGGTGCAGAGCGTTCCGGGTCTCGGCACGCGAGAACCACAGCGACCCGGAGGCCGACCGCAGCTCGATGTCGTCGCTCACCGCGAGCACCGCGGTGAAACCGACACCGAATCGACCGACGGTCCCGCCGTCGGACTTCCCCGACGCGCGCAATGCGGTGAGCGCGTGCACACCGGAGACGTCCAGCGGCGCACCGGTATTCCCGACGTGCAGGTCACGACCGTCCAGCCAGACCACGACGGCGCCGTCCACGCCCGCCTTGCGCGCGGCGTCGGCGGCATTCTGCGCCAACTCGGTCAGCAAGCGGTCCCGATAGCCCGCGCGCACCAGGTCGTTCTCGGTAGCGGCGTCCTCACGCAACCGCGTCGGCGAATCACGCCATGCGGCGAGCACCGCCGCTCGCAGCGCCGAAGTGCCGAACGGGTCGGCGGCGTCGCTCAGTTCCGCGGCGATGACCAGAACTCCGGCCGTGCCTCGGAACCCGGAGCGTCAGCGATACCCGACTCGGATCGCGCGTCGGCGTCATCGGCGACCGGCGTAGCGGTGGGTTCCGGTGCGCCAGGCGTGTCCGCCTGGGACGACGATGCGGGCTCGTGCGCCTGCGACACGGCGTCGGAAGCCTCGGCCACATCCGGATCGGCTGCGACGGATTGCACCGGGGTCGACTCGACGGCCTCCGTCGTCGCGTCACTCGATCCGGCTGCTTCGCTCGACTCGACAGCGTCCGGTTCGGTCGCGCGCGCGTCGACGGCATATCGATCGTCAGAACCCGGCGACACATCACCGCTCGTTACCCCGGGTGCACGTGATCCCGTCGTGCCCGACTCGGACTCCGCCGCACCGGCCTCGCGATCGGTCGCCACCGCGGGACGCGTGGCGGCATCGGCGTTTTCCGTATCGGCCCGCGTGACATGCGAACCGCTTTCATCGGCGTCCGCCGCTTCGTCCGTTCCGAGAGCCGGACCGGTGGCTGCGTCGTCCGTCGCCACGCTCGGCTCATCCGCGACCGTCCCGGCAACCGTGTCGGCAGAGGCGGGCTCGTGGCCGGTCGGTGCTTCGGCGGCATCGTCCACGCTCGGCGTCGCACGCACGGCGGGCGGGATGCTCGATTCGGTGAACGCGGCGGCGGCGTCGATTTCGCCGACCTCGGCGGCGCTGACCTCGACGAACTCGACCACATCGCGGTGCGTAGCCGCCGTGCTGCCCGCGGGCTGGGCGGTCGCGCCCGAGCCCTCGACGGTGGTGCTTTCCTCCGAGGCGGCGGTGTCCTCCGTCGTCTCGTCACCTTCGACAGCCGCGAGTGCTTCCGCGATGCCGGAATGCTCGCCGCCGGCGGCGATCGCGGCGGCGTCGTCTTGGGCGAAGACCGCATCTCGAGCGACGACTGGGTTCTCGGTCACCGCAGCGTTCTCGGCGACCTCTTCGTGCCCGATCGCCGCGGTTTCCTCGATCACCGCGGCGCGCTCACCGAGTGCGGCATCCTGGCGGAACGCGGGATCGCCGGTCGTGGCGGTGGTCTCGGACCGGTCCTCCGGCGCGATGGCAGCTTCCCCGGAAACCGCAGGAGCCCGCACGTCCACAGCCTTCTCGACGACCGCGGCACCCTCGCCGGTCGAGACGTCTTCAGCAGGCGCAGCGGCCACGGCGGCATCCCCGGCCACGGCTGCGCCTTCGGCGACTCCCGGGTCGGCGGCCACCGCGACATTCTCGGCGGCCGCACCGTGCGGATCGATGTCCTCGGTTGTCGGCGCTTCGTCCGCGCCCTGCGGGGCCACGCGAGAGTCGGCGGTTTCGAGCGAGATCACCTCTATGGCCGCGTCGTCGTACGCCTCGAACAGCGGCGACCCGTTACCGGCTGGAACCTCGGTATCCGAGTGCGCGCCGCAGCCGTAGGCGACGTGGACAACGCGCCCGTCCGCGCCCATGGCGTTGCCGCAGACACCGAACGCGGCGCGCAGCGACCCGGCGAGTGGCAGATAGAAGCCGCAGGTCCCGCAGGTGGCGGGCGCGGCCTTGGCCATCTCCGAGTCGGGTCCGTGTTCGGTGTACCACCGCTCGGCGGCCGCTTCGCGGCCTTCCCTGCTCATCACCTTGGTACGGCCGAGACCGACCTCGTAGGCCACCTCGTCCACCACCGGATCGCCGGTCGCGACGTAGCCCGGCACCAGGCGCGGGTCGTCGGCGGGCGGGGCGAGCAGGTCCCCTGGCGCGAGATCCCCGGGGCGGACGCGCTGCTCCCAGGGCACGAACTCGGGCGCGACCAAGGCATCGGGCCCGGGCAGCAACGCGGACTCGCTGACCGTCGCGTGGTCGGCGTCGGGCGGGGCGGCCACGACGACCGCCCACTGCCATCCGCGGTAACCGGGGAGCGTGGCCTCGAATCGGTGGGTCGCCGCACTCTCGTCCTCGGCGATCACGCCGAGGTGCGCGCCGACGGCCGACGGTTCCAACTCCAGGAGCGCACGGCGGGCCAAATCGACGGCATCGGCCAGAATCGGCCGCACGCCGGACTCCGAAACAGAAACTGCGCTCACGGCCTACATTTTGCCGTATGGAACGCAATCGGCGTGCGTTGGCCATCAGTGTGCTGGTCGGTCTGCTCATCGTGGGTGGATGCGGCGGCGTAGCGGACCAGGCACCCAGCATGAACATCGAGGTGATCGCCACCCGGCCGCACGATACGAAGGCGTTCACCCAAGGCCTGGAGGTCGACGGCGACGTGCTCTACGAGGGCACCGGGCTGGTCGGCGCGTCCGGCGTGCGCGCGTCCCGGCTCACGACCGGGGAGGAGTTGGCCAGAACCGAGTTGCCCGCCCCGTACTTCGGCGAGGGCATCACCCTCGCCGGCGCCACGCTCTGGCAGCTGACCTGGCACGACGGCGTGGCCATCGCCCGTGACCCTGCGACGCTCGCCGAACGCGGCCGGGTGAGCTACGACGGCGAGGGCTGGGGTCTGTGTGCCGGAAACGGACGGCTGGTGATGAGCGACGGCACCGACCGCCTCACCTTCCGTGATCCGGTCACCTTCGCCCCTACCGGCTCGATCGAGCTCGACAGTCACCACGGCGCACGCCTCAACGAGCTCGAATGCGCGGCGGACGGGTCGGTCTACGCCAACGACTGGCCCACCGACACGATCCTGCGCATCGACCCGGACTCCGGCGCCGTGCTGGCGACCGCCGACGCCGCCGGTCTGCTCCCCGCGACCGCACGGGCAGGCGCCGACGCCCTCAACGGCATCGCCCAACTGCCCGGCACCGACCGGTTTCTGATCACGGGCAAGAACTGGCCGACCATGTTCGAGGTCCGCTTCGCCCCCGCCTGAGCGTGATCGCGGGTCGCGACGACGATCACTTTCCGCCGCCACCTCGGAGCGCGCGTGAACACCCGGCCCGAGAGTGCGCCAGAATTGGAGTCGTGACTACTCCCCGCGAACCTTCCGGTCCCGACCGTGATCGGCGGGAAGGCGAGGAGGTCCCGCCGTTCGATCGGCATCCCGGTTTCGACCGATATCCGCCACCCAACGGGCCGCGGCGCCGCAGGCCGCTACCACCGCTCGGACCGGGATCCGGACGCGCCGCCGAGCGTCATGACCAGCCGGGACCGCCGCCGAGCCCGCGACGCGACCCGCCACGGCCCGCGCAGCCTCCGCCCACCAAGCCGCTCCCGGTCGGGCCCGACGCCGAGCAGCCGAAGGCCTCCGGCCGCGCGGCTCGGCACGTCTTCCCGCACCGTCCGGAGCCGCCCCGGTACAGCGAGACACCGGCCCCCGCCGAAGGCGGCCATCCCGAGACCGCCGCGCAGGATCAGGGCCGGCAACCCGAGAGCCCCGATGCCGCCGGCGCGCGGCGGATGCCACGCAAACTCACGGTCACCCGCGTGGCCGCCATGCGCGGCAGGGAACTCACCGAGAAAGGCATCGCGACCTTCCAGCGCGCGGCCAAGGCCGACGGCGCGGACAAGTCCGGCCTCACGGCGCTCACCTACGCCACCATGGCGAACTTCGCCCTGGACGCCGCCATCGCGGTGGCACTGGCCAACACCTTGTTCTTCGCCAGCGCCACCGCGGAGAGCAAGACGAAAGTCGCTTTGTACCTGCTGATCACGATCGCGCCGTTCGCGGTGATCGCCCCGCTGATCGGACCGCTGCTCGATCGCCTGCAGCGCGGTCGCCGCCTCGCGCTGGCGACGTCGTTCGCGGTGCGCGCGGTGGTCGCGGTGGTGCTGGTCTTCCAGTTCGACACCTGGGCGCTGTATCCGCTCGCGCTGTGCATGATGATCGGCAGCAAATCGTTCTCCGTGCTCAAGAGCGCGGTCACGCCCCGGGTGCTGCCGCCGGACATAGATCTGGTCCGCACCAACTCCCGCCTCACGGTGTTCGGGCTGGTCGGCGGCACCATGGGCGCCGGAGCGCTGGCCGGGTCGGCCGCGGCGATCGCGGGCTCCAACGGCGCACTGGTCTTCGCGGCGCTGATCGCTTGCGGGGGGACGTATCTGAGTCTGCGCATCCCCTCCTGGGTGGAGGTGACCGAGGGCGAGGTGCCCGCGACGTTGAGCTATCACGGCGCCGACGCGCGCACCGAGGTGCTCTCGTCCGGCGCGGAGTCGTCGATCCCGCCGCGCAAGCGCAGGCAACCGCTCGGCCGCGCCGTGGTGACCGGGCTCTGGGGCAACAGCGCCATTCGTGTCCTGACCGGGTTCCTCACCTTCTACGTCGCGTTCGTCGCCAAGGCGACAGAACACCGGCCCGCGCAGCAGGCCCTCATGCTCGGTGCGGTCGGCGCGGCCGCGGCCATCGGCAATTTCGCGGGCAATGCGACGGGCGCCCGGCTGAAACTCGGCAAGCCCTCGCTGGTCGTGCTCGGCTGCACGGCGGCGTGCGCGCTGGTGGCGCTGTTCGCGACGTTCGCCGACAACCTCCTCGGCGCGGCGACCGCGGCCCTGGTGGCGGCGGGGACGAGCGCGCTGGCCAAGGTGTCGCTGGACGCCTCGATCCAGGACGACCTGCCGCCGGAGTCGATCGCCTCCGGCTTCGGGCGGTCGGAGACCGTGCTGCAACTGAGCTGGGTCGTCGGCGGTGCGGCCGGTGTGCTGCTGCCGACCGACTACTGGAAGGGCTTCGCGGTGGTCACCGTGATACTCGTCCTCGGCTTGGTGCAGACTTTCCTCAGCTTCCGAGGCCACTCGCTACTGCCCGGCCTCGGCGGCAACCGTCCCCAGCACGCGGAGCAAGAGGTGCCGACGACCCGGCCGCACGGATATCCGGCGAGCGCGCCTCGGGCGGAGGACCCGGCGCCGCGCGACGGTGACGCCGAACGCTTTCGACGAGGGCAAGGAGACCCGATCTGGTGAGCAAGCTCAACGCACGCACGATCGCCGCGCTGGCCGCGGTCGCACTGCTCGTGCTCACCGTCGCCTTCGTGGGCGTGCTGGCGGTGCTGGTCCACGACGCCGAGAAGCCCGACGTCACCCTCACCGCCTACGCACACGGCAAGACGGTCACCGTGCGGCCGTTCAGCTACTGCTCGGTGACCATGCAGGACTGCAGCATCCTGCCCGAGGACAATGTCCCCGGCACCGTGTTCACGACGCTGAATTGCGGGCCCGACACGCCGGATTGCCACCGTGGCCGCACCGTCGACCTGGAAGTGCCCGCCGGTTACCCACTGCAGCTGTCGCTTCCGAAGAAGGTCGCCGACGCGCCTTGGCTCGCACAATTGGTCTACCTTTTGCCGAACGGCGAGAAAGTCGACCAGGTGATCAGCCGCAACGACTACCCGGACCGGGCCTTCGCCCTCACCATCGATTCCAAACCGGAGCCGGACCTGCGCCTCATCGGCGTGGAGTTCCAGCTGCCGATCCTCGCCCGCGACGAAACGGGCCGGGAGTTCTACGTGCCGCACGCCACCTGGTCGATCAGCACGGCGTAGCGAGTCTCGGACGCAACGTCTTTCGCCGACTCCGCAGACGCCGGTGCGCGTTCCGAGCGCACGGCGCCTGCACGGTGGCCGGGCAGGACTCACCCGAAACCCGCTGCGGGTCGGATGAATCCACCGATGGACGGCCACGAACGATCGGCGTCAGAAGTCCGGCAACCGGGCTTCCCTTGACCTCCGCGGCCCCAAACGCCTACCTCGAGTGAATTCGGCCCGACGGCCGCCCGGATGAAGCGAGATCGAGCGGAATCAGTGGTCCAGTTCGCGCGCCACCGCGCGGACGACCTCCGAGATGCGCTGCGCCGTCTTGCGATCCGGGTACTTGCCCTTACGCAGGTCCGGCTGCACCTTCGCCTCGAGCAAGGTGATCATGTCCTCGACCATGCCGTGCAGCTCGTCCGGCGTGTGTCTGCGCGCGGCAGGCTCCTTGCGCGCGTTGCGTTCCTGGCCCTGCCGGACCGACGGCGGCGCCTCGAGCAGCTTGAGGCTCAGCGCCTGGGGGCCGCGACGGCCTGCGGCCATGCCGAATTCGACGCGCTGGCCGGGCTTGAGGCCCTCGACGCCCTGGGGCAGCGCGGACGAGCGCACGTAGACGTCCTCACCCTCGTCCTGGGAAAGGAAGCCGAAGCCCTTTTCGACGTCGTACCACTTCACCCTGCCGGTCGGCACTGCGCTCACCCGTTCATCATCGAAAACTCGGACCCCTACGGCCCGAGCACATCCGTCTACCGGGCCGGTCGCGCGACCGGCCCGTTTCCTGTGCGAAAAGAACGCGCCCAGCAGGATTGCAGGACGCGATTGCTATCGAGTCTACCCCGGTGCGAATAACGCAAGCACATCAGTTTTACCGTCGAACCGTGACGAACCCTTCCGCTCCGACCCCGCCCGGCGGCGCCCCACGGCGGCGCGGCGACTGGTTGCTGCAACTCGCGCTCTCCGTGTTCGCGCTGGGATTGCTGGCTATCGTCGCGATTTTCGCGATCCCCTTGCTGACCGACGGCGAGCCGGGGCTGTGGCTCTACTTCGGGGCGATGCTCGCGCCGCTGGGGTTCGTGCTCGCGCTCGCCTTCGCGCTGCGCTCGGGCCGCCGGTCGCGCTGAAGCGGAGTGATCATCTCCGATCCGACACCGAACCGGTTACCCGATGCGATCGTTACCCACTCCAGTGTGTGATCCTCATCACATTACGAGTAGATCACGAAGCGGTGACGACCGGTCGCCGGTGCGACCGCGGCGCCTCTAGCTGCATGAAGCCTCCTCCCCGCTCCGATATCGCGTCGAGACCCGTTGGTACACGCCGGTTACCAAATAGTGATTTTTCCCGCGGTTCGTCGTACGGTCTTATCCAGCCGGGGCACCCCCGGCGACCACCGGCCCGCCGCACCGAGCCTCGCCCCGCGGGTACCGGATCCCCCGACGGAAACGTAGGGGCGAGGGCGGAACGGACGACCTCTCAGTCCGAACCAGAACCGAAGATGTCGCAGGTGCGTCGAGAGGAAGACGAACCCGATATGAGTGGACGCCATCGCAAGCCAAGCTCGACCGGACGCACGGTAGCCAAGGTTGCCGTCACCGGAGCCATCATCGGCACCGCCGGTGTGGCCTTCGCAGGCAACGCCAGCGCGGCACCCGACTCCGACTGGGATCGACTCGCTCAGTGCGAGGCCGGCGGCAACTGGGGCATCAACACTGGCAACGGTTTCCAAGGCGGGCTGCAGTTCTCGCCCAGCACGTGGCGCGCCCACGGCGGTCAGGAATACGCCGCCAGCGCCAACCAGGCCAGCCGTGAACAGCAGATCGCGGTCGCCGAGAAGGTGCTCGCCTCGCAGGGTTGGGGCGCTTGGCCCTCCTGCTCCTCGAAGCTGGGCCTGAGCAGCGCGCCGAGCCCGCGCTCCGCGCCCGCCACCGCAGAGACCCCGCGCTGGAACCCCGCGCCGCAGCTCGCTCAGTCAGCGCCTGCCGCGCCTGCCGACACGCAGCAGATCTTCTCGGCCGTCGACCGCGCTCTCGAGGTCGTGCAGAGCCAGGGCGTCCAGGTGCCCAAGGAAGCTCTCGACTTCTTCAACGCCGCCAAGTCCAGCGGAGTCACCCTCGACCCCGCGATCGTGAACTTCTACGAGGCGAACAAGGGTCTGCTCCCCTCCTGACCCGAAGGCTTCCGCAAGAAGGGCCCCGCATCAACGTGGATGCGGGGCCCTTCTCCGTAGCCGAGAACGTTCCGGTCGCGCGCTCAGCGGTTGATCACCGTGTTCGGGTGCATGTAAGGCAACTGCTCAGCCGGGACCGGGAACTCGGTGTCCTCGCCGTAGGGCGAGAGACCACCGGATCGGGCCGAAGAGAGCTCGGTGACCGCGGGGTCACCGTCGGCGACCTTCGGCCAGCCGTTGTCGACGTAGGATTTCTTCGATTTGTTCACCACGGCCCCATGCTAGCCCGGCCGCTCAACCAGGATGCGCCGCAGCCCGTAGCTCCGGACGTCGGCGGGCGATCGCCCAGCATCGTAGGCTGGATCGGATGACCGTGACCGACTCCCTTGCCGGATGGCTCGGTGCCCGCAGTGATGCCCAGCTCGTGACGCTGCTGCAGCTTCGGCCCGACCTGGCCGTCCCGCTGCCCTCCGCCATGGCCGTGCTCGCCGCCCGCGTCGAACAGCGCGCGTCGGTGCTGCGCGCCACGGAGGACTTGAACACCCTCGAATTCGCCATCGTGGAAACCCTTGCGATGCACGGGGTGACGCGCACCGACGGCGGCACGCTGCGCCGCGCCGAGTTGCATGTGCAATTGAGCGAACGGGTGCCGGCCGCCGCGATCGATGAGGCGCTGGAGCGGCTGACCGCTCGCGCGCTGGTCTGGATCGACGCCGAGCAGGGACTGCACCTGATTCCGGCGGCCGCCGAGGCGTTGCCGTGGCCGATCGGCACCGCGACCGAGATCCCCGACGCGCTCACCGAACCCGAGGTGGTCGCGGCGCTGCCCGAGCTGCCGCCCGCCGAACGGTCCCTGCTGGACAAGTTGGCCGCGACAGGGCCTCGTGGCCGCACCAAGGACGCCGCACCGGGCACTCCGGCCGAGCGGCCGATCCAGCGGCTGCTGGCGCGCAGGCTGCTGCACCGGATCGATGACGAGACCGTCGAACTCCCGGTCACCGTCGGCCAGGTGCTGCGAGGGGAACCGGTCACCCACCCGCATGCCCTGACGCCGCCGCGACCGGAGCCGGCGAAATACCCGCCCGCCGATGTGAACGCGGTCGCGGCGGGCGAGGTCGGCGAGCTGCTGCGGCACTGCGCGGCCGTGCTCGAGGTGCTCGGCCATGCCCCGGCTCCCGCGTTGCGCGCGGGCGGCCTGGGCGTGCGCGAGCTGCGCCGCATCGCCAAGCAGGTCGGTGTCGACGAGCCGAGGGCGGGTTTGCTGGTCGAGCTGCTGGCGGCCGCGAAATTGATCGAGAAGGGTTTGCCGGATCCGCCACCGGACTTCGAGACGACCGACGACTTCTGGGCGCCGACGCCACTGGTGGACGCCTGGCTGGAAGCGCCGCCCGCCCGGCGCTGGGCCGCCCTCGGACTGACCTGGCTCGAATTGGATCGGATGCCGTGGATGATCGGCATGCGCGACGCCAACGACAAACCGCTGGCCGCGCTGTCGCTGGAACTGCGCACCCCGACCGCGCCGCGCGACCGGCACGCGATCCTCGCCCTGCTGGCGGAATATCCGTCCGGCACCGCGCTGGCCCCAACGGAAATCGGCCGGGTACTGGCCTGGCGGCAGCCGCGCAGGCGCAGGAATTTCCGGCCGGAGGTGGTCGAACAGACGCTGGCCGAGGCGGCGGCGCTCGGGTTGATCGGCCGCGGCGCGCTCGGCTCGGCGGCGCGGGCGCTGCTGCACGCGGCGCCGACCAGCGTGGCCGACGCCGAGGCGGAGATGGAGGCGGCGCTGCCGGAGCCGGTGGACCACGTGCTGGTGCAAGCCGATCTCACGGTGATCGCACCCGGCCCGTTGACCACCGATCTCCAGCGTCGCGTCGCCCTCGTCGCCGACGTCGAATCCGCAGGCGCCGCAACGGTATACCGGATCGGAGAGTCCTCGGTGCGGCGCGCGCTGGACGCCGGGCTGACGGCGGCGGAGCTGCACGCGCTGTTCGCCGCGCATTCCCGGACGCCGATCCCGCAGGCACTGACCTATCTGATCGATGACGTGGCCCGGCGTCACGGCCAGTTGCGCGCGGGTATGGCCCAGTCGTTCATCCGCAGTGACGACCCGGCGCTACTGGCCCAAGTGCTGTCCGCGCCGGTGGCGAGCGCGCTGGCGCTGCGATCCATCGCCCCGACCGTCGCCATCGCCCAAGCGCCGCTCGGCGAACTGCTCGAGCAGCTGCGCGCTGCCGGTTTCGCGCCCGCGGGTGAGGACTCGAGCGGCGCGATCGTCGATCTGCGGCCGCGGGGCGCGCGGATCTCGGTGCGGCCCGTCGCACGGCAGCCGTATCGGCCGACACCGCCCAGCACCGAACAACTCGAACTGCTCGTCACGGAATTACGCGCGGGCGAACGCGCCGCCAGTGCCCGGTCCGGTCAAGCGGTACGCACGGACGGCACGCGGACCAATACCGCCGCCACCCTCGCCCTGTTGCAGCTCGCGGCGCGGGTGCGACGGTCGGTGAACATCGGCTACGTCGACGCCCAAGGCGTCGCTTCTCAACGGGTGGTGGAGCCGTTGAAGGTGGGCAACGGGCAGCTGGACGCGCTGGACCCGGTCACCGGCGCGGTCCGGCACTTCACGCTGCACCGGATCGCGTCGGTTGCCCTGCTGGAATGATCAGCCCTTGGGCTTGGCGGTGCAGAAGGTGACCTTCGGGTCCGTTTCGATGAGGCGGAAGCCGTCGGCGTCCTGGTCGCACAGCAATTCGTCGGCCTTGCCGTCGATCCGCTTCAGCACCTTGAAGGTGGCGTCCGAGGCAGCGCAGTCGACGTGCTTGTATCCGGTCGTGCTGCTCTCGTTGTAGCAGCTGCCTTCCTTGAAGTTCGGGGCCAGGCACAGGAAGGCGGTGGTACCGCCGGCCAGGGTCTCCTCGTAGGAGGTGTAGTCGGCGGCGCAGTCGGTCTTCTTGTCGTAGGACTGCGCGACCTTGTACACGGCTTTGTCCGACGAGCAGTCGACCGGTTCGGTCTTGGAGTCGACCGCCGAGCCCTCGATGACGTTGATGCAGTCGCCGGCCTTGGCCTTGGCGGTGTCCGACTTACCCGCGTCCTCGATCAACGAACAGCCGGCCACCGTGACCACCACCGCGGCCACCGCGACGAGGGCGAGCACGATCCGTGCCAGCAACCTCGCTCCTGGAAACTTCACCTGAAAACCTCTCTCACCGAAACGTTCACGTGCTCGTGAACGCGGTGAGGATACCCGCACGACCTGAGCGGCCGCATCAGCCCGCGGGCGACCTGGCACGGGGGCGGCCTAGATGCTGTGCGTGCCGTACAGCCCCATGAGCGCGTAACCGAGGATGCTGGGGAGCAGACGGCCGAGCAAGAAGAACGCAGAGTAATTCACTAGCAACGCCTTTCGCGTATTCCATGCAACTGGACTCTTGTCCGGTATGCGGAGTGTGTCGTCGCCCGAGACCGAGTCGTTACGCTTGGGCAGTATGACGGTCGAGGACGTCGCACGCGACCTGTACGGGTTGGCGCCCGCGGATTTCGTCGCGGCGCGCGCCGACCGGGCGGCCGCCGCGAAGCAGTCGGGTGACAAGCAACTGGCGGCCGCCATCGGCAAGCTGCGTAAACCCACCCTGACCGCGTGGGCGGCGAACCTGCTGTCCAGGGCGGCGCCCGAGGACGTGGCCGCCCTGCTGCGGCTGGCCGCCGCGCTGGCCGCCGCGCAGCGAAAACTCTCGGCCGAACAGCTGCGCGAGCTGACCGCGCAGCGCCAGCAACTGGTCAACGCCCTCGCCAAGAAGGCGGGGGCGCTCGCCGCCGAACACGGGCATCCGGTCGGCGAGAACGTCGTCCGGGAGATCGGCCAGACCTTGACCGCCGCACTCGCCGATCGGGACGTAGCCGATCGGCTGCGTGCCGGAACACTCGCTACGGCCGCGAGCTACGAAGGCTTCGGACCGAGTGGACCGGGTCTGCTCGCGGTGCCCGAACGGGCCATGCGGCCCGGACGAGCGGCCGTGCGGCCGCCCGACGACAGCGCGCGCCGAGAACTGCGGGAGGCCGAGGAGGCGCTCGAAACCGCCCGTGCCGAGGAGGATTCGGCCGGAGCCGCGTTCGAAGAAGCGACCGGAGAACTGTCCTCGGCCGAGGAACGCGTCGCCGCGCTGCGCGACGAGCTCGAGCACGCCGAACAGCAGCGGCAGTTCCGCAAGTCGGCCGAGCGGTCGGCGAAGGACGAGTTGCACGCGGCGCGCCGTCAGGTGGAGCGAGCCGAACGCAGGCTGGCGAAGGCCAGGCAGCGCGCCGGGGACGACTGACGGGTCAGCTGCGCAGGACGCCCGGAAACAGGTACTCCTCCGGCGGCGGCGCGGTGGTGTTCAGCCACGCGTGGAAGAACCCGGTCAGGTCCATGTGTGAGCGGGTCTGCACGAAAGCGCGGAATTCCGGCATCGAGGCATTGCCGTAGGCATGCGCGGCGAGGAAGTCCCGAACAGCCGCGAAGAACACCTCGTCGCCGATCTGCTTGCGCAGCGCGTGCAGGAACAGCGGGCCACGGTAGTAGACGGAGGTGAACTCCTTTCCCACGCCGGGGTCCTCCAACGGGATGTTCCAGTACTTCTCACTGTCGCGGTATTTGCGGATGGTCTCGCGGTACTGGTCGTCGACGTTCTTGCCGTCCATCCGCTCCGGCCACAGGTAGTCGGCGGTATAGCTGGCGAAGCATTCGTTCAGGCAGATGTCCGACCACCGGCGTATCGACACCCAGTCGCCCCACCACTGGTGCGCGATCTCGTGCACGACAGTCTGCAGATCGATCGACGGCGCGTAGAGCGGGCGGGTCTGGGTCTCCAGCGAGAACGTGATGCCCGCGTCCACGTGGATGCCGCCTGCGGCCTCGAACGGGTAAGGGCCGTAAATCTTTTCGGCGAAGTCGAGGATCTCCGGCAGACGCTGCTCCAGCTCGCGCTGATCCTGCTCCACATTCGGGGCGAACGCACTGATCAGCGGAATGCCGTTGGCCCTGCGCTGCTCGAGGTAGTCGAACTTGTCGATCGCGACCGTGGTCAGATAGCCGACCACCGGCTTGGCGTTGAACCAGCGGACCGTCCGCTTGTCGCCGCGCACCACGTCCTCGATGCGTACGCCGTTGGAAATCACCTCCCACTCCGCGGGAACGGTGGCGTTCAGGCTGAACGTGGCCTTGTCCAGCGGGGTGTCGTTGAGCGGGTACCAAGTCGTCGCCGAGTGCGGCTCACCGGCGACGAACGCGCCGCCGCTGGGTGCGAAGGTCCACCCCTCCCCTTCGGCGTTCACCGCGGGGCCCGCGTAGTCCACCGTGACGGTGAACGGCAGGCCTGGCAGCAGCGGCAACGTCGGCGTGACGGTCAACTCGTGCTCGCCGTTGCGGTCGAAGTCGGCGGGCAGCCCGTTGACCGCCACCTCGCGCACATCGGGCCCCGCGTAATCGAGGTTGAACACGCGCAGGGGCTGGGTGGCGTGCGCGGTGATCGTGGTGGTGCCTGCCAGTTTCCGGCTGGGCGGGTCGTAGTCGATGCCGACGTCGTAGTGCTGGACGTCGTAGCCACCGTTGCCGTCGAGCGGATAGTACGGATCGCCCAGACCCGGCGCGCCGACCAGTGGGTCCGGGGGCGGCTCCGCGTGCGCGGGCACCTGAGACACCGCGGCGAACACACACGCGACCGCGGCGCACATCCAGCCGGACAACCACATACGGACAACCACCCCTTTCCACCCCGCCTCCCGCCGGTACCGGCGCACCGACTTCGCTGGATGGTAGCGGCTTCAGTCACCGCTTCCGGTCAGCGCCACCGACGCGCCGACACCGAAGATCATCACCCCGCCCGCGCCGCCGATCGCCTCCAGCCTGCGCGGCGACTTGGCGAACCAGGACCTCGCCGAGGCGGCCAGCAGTGCCCACGCGCTGTCGGAGACCAGCGCGATGGCCAGGAAGACCGTGCCGAGCAGCAGGAAGCTGCCACGACAGCGACCCGGAGGCCGGGTCGGCGAAGTGCGGCAGCACCGCGGAGAAGAAGACGATCGCCTTGGGATTGGTGAGCCCGACGACGGCGCTCTGCCGCAGCACCCGCGTGTTCGGGGCCGGTTCGACCGCGGCGCCCAGCGCCTCGCGCAACGCCGAACGCTGACGGATCGCTTGGATTCCGAGATACATCAGATACAGCGCACCCGCGAACTTGACCACGGTGAGCGCCAACGCCGACGCGGTCAGTAAAGCGCCGAGCCCGATCGCGACCAGGACCAGTGCCGCGTAGACGCCCATGGCGTGCCCGAGCACCGACAGCAGGGCCGCGCGCCGGCCGAGCGTGAGCGCGCGACCGACCGTGAAGAGTACGCCGGGACCGGGCACGACGATGATGACGACCGCGGCGGCGACGAATGCCAGCAGATTGGACGCTGGAACCATCCTTCGAGTCTAGGCGACAGCGCAACCGATAAACCCCGCGGACACAGCCGGATTCAGGAGCCGAGTTCGCCCGGTAGCTGGTGCGGATCGAGCAGCAGGCGTTTCGTGGTGGTGCGCCGCACCTTCTCCGCGAGCGCGAGATTGTCGGTGAGCAGCCGCCACTCGGTCTCGCTGATCGCGGCGCGGGCGCGGGCGATGACCGAGTCGTCGGTCGTGCCCCAAGCGATCGGCATGGCGCTCACCGACTGCCAGCGCTGACCCACCTGGCGCGGCGCGCGGTCGGTCCGCACCGCGACCGACGGCACGCGCTCCCCGGCCCTGGCCTGGTGACCGGGCAGGTCGCGGACCTTCCTGGTCACCAAGGCGTAGCGCGGATCGCGCGTATCCGGCGCGGACACATCGACCAAAGCGAGCAGCACGACACCCGACGGGCGCGCCTCCGAAACCACCGCGGGTACCAGCTCACCGTCCGCGTAGAGCTTGTCGATGCTGGAATGCCACGGTGTCCACAAGGCCACCCACAGCGCCGTCACCGTGCCGAGCGCGAAGGCGACCGCGAGCAGATACGCCCACGGATGGTCCAGCCAGATCAGCAACGCCGTGCCCGCCGCCGCGACCACCGTGGCGGCGATCGCCAGCAGTCGCAGGCGGCGAAGGTCGGCGAAGAATTCGTTCACCGCGTGGGCGTGCTTGCGGTCCACCGCGAATTCGAAGTGTCGCACGCCCTTATTCCTAGCACAGTTTGTGGAGGGGATGCCTCCGCTTATCCGATGGCGGGTCCGAGCAAGTCGTCGGCATCCGTGATGCGGTAGGCGTACCCCTGTTCGGCGAGAAAACGCTGGCGATGCGCGGCGTATTCGGCGTCCAGGGTGTCGCGCGCGACGACCGAGTAGAAATGCGCCTGTCCGCCATCGTGTTTCGGACGCAAGAGCCGCCCGAGACGTTGCGCTTCCTCCTGTCGCGAGCCGAAGGTACCCGAAACCTGGACGGCCACGGACGCTTCCGGCAGATCGATGGAGAAGTTCGCCACTTTGCTCACCACGAGCACCGGAATCTCGCCGCGCCGGAACGCGTCGAAGAGTTCCTCCCGCTCCTTGGTCTTCGTCGACCCCTGGATCACGGGTGCGTCGAGCGCGACCCCGAGTTCGTCCAGTTGGTCCAGGTACGCGCCGATGACCAGGCTCGGCGCATCCTGGTGCTGAGCCAGGATCGACTCGACCACGGCGATCTTGGTGTGTGCGGTGGAGCACAGCTTGTAGCGCTCCTCCGGCTCGGCGGTCGCGTAGGCCATCCGCTCGGCGTCGGTCAGCGTGACCCTGACCTCGATGCAGTCGGCCGGAGCGATCCAGCCCTGGGCCTCGATGTCCTTCCACGGCGCGTCGTAACGCTTCGGGCCGATCAGCGAGAACACGTCGCCCTCGCGGCCGTCCTCGCGCACCAGGGTGGCCGTCAGGCCGAGCCTGCGGCGGGACTGGAGATCCGCGGTCATCCGGAAGACCGGCGCGGGCAGCAGGTGCACCTCGTCGTAGATGACCAGCCCCCAGTCGCGGCTGTCGAACAGTTCCAGGTGCTTGTACTCGCCCTTGGTGCGCCGAGTGATCACCTGGTACGTGGCGATGGTGACCGGGCGGATCTCCTTGCGCTCCCCGGAGTACTCGCCGATCTCGTCCTCGGTGAGCGAGGTGCGGGCGAGCAGTTCACGCCGCCACTGCCTGCCCGCCACCGTGTTGGTGACCAGGATCAGCGTGGTGGCCTTCGCCTTGGCCATCGCGGCAGCGCCGACCATCGTCTTGCCCGCGCCGCAGGGCAGCACCACCACCCCGGAGCCGCCCGCCCAGAACGAGTCGGCGGCCATCTGCTGGTAATCGCGCAGATGCCAGCCGTCGGTCGCGTAGTCGAGGTCGATCGGGTGCGCCTCGCCGTCGACGTAACCCGCGAGGTCCTCGGCGGGCCAGCCGATCTTCAGCAGCGTCTGCTTGATCCGGCCGCGCTCGGACGGGTGCACCACCACCGTGTCGTCATCGATGCGCGCGCCGAGCATGGGCGCGATCTTCTTGTGCCTGAGCACCTCCTCCAGCACCGCGCGATCCAGGCTGACCAGCGTCAACCCGTGGGCTGGATGCTTCACCAGCTGCAACCTGCCGTAGCGCGCCATGGTGTCCACCACGTCGACCAGCAACGGCTGCGGCACCGCGTACCGGGAGAAGCTGACCAGCGCGTCCACCACCTGTTCGGCGTCGTGCCCGGCCGCGCGCGCGTTCCACAGCGCCAGCGGCGTCACCCGATAGGTGTGCACGTGCTCGGGCGCCCGCTCCAGCTCAGCGAACGGCGCGATCGCCTGCCGCGCGGCATCGGCCAACTCGTGGTCGACCTCCAGCAGCAGCGTTTTGTCACTCTGCACGATCAGCGGACCGTCGTTCACAGTCCCTCCTCAGCTAGATTCCCCGCCATTCTCCCCGACCCCTCCGACAACCCGCAGGTTACCGGCCCTTCCCGCAGGGCGCGGGTGCGGCAGCGACCGGATGCAACGCCGGAAGAGCGCGATGTCTTCCCGCGGACCGCACCGGGACGGCTCAGCCGCGCGCGAGCGCCCGTTCGGTGAGCGCGCCGACGACCGGGGCGAGCGTCGTGGCGTAACCGCTCGTCAGGTGATTGTCGTCACGGTAGACGAGGGTGTTCCCGACGATGACGGGACAGCGGGCGGTGGTGCAGAACAGCGCGGTCAGATCAGCGTACTGGCCGCCGCCCGCCGTAGCGGCCGCGCGCTCGGCGGCGATGCCCGCCTCGTCGACCGCCACCGCTCGGGCGGGGGCGCATGCGGAGGCGTCGTCGATGTGCTCGGCCACGCACGCCGGCACGGTGGCGTGTGGATCGGGGATGCCGCCGAGCACGAGGACGGCCGCGCCCGACTCGCGCAGCTGGGCGACCAGGCGACGCACGCCGTCGATCCACGCCGGGTCGTAGGTCACGAAGCCGAAGTCGCCGCCGTAGCGGCGGGACATGCCGACCACGATCAGCCGGGGCCGTTCGTGCCGCAACCGGGTCATGATCTGCCCGCGCCACTGTTCGCATTCGGTATACGTCCGCCCCAGGTAGGGGCTGGTGATGGGCAGATCGAGCAGCGGGCAGGTGACCTTCGCCATGGTCTCCAGCCGCCAATGGTGCGCTACCGACATGTTCTCGAACGCCGGTTGCCACATCGCCGCGTGGGAATCGCCGACCAACGCGACCGTGGTGGACGAGGCGGGATCGCCGGAGGCGCACTCCCCTTGGCCCACGTCAGTCCAGGAACGGAAGCAACCGTTGTCGAACACCTCCGCTCGGTCGCCGCGCGCGTTCGACAGTGCCGGCGTGAGATTCGACGGGACGTCGCGGACCTCCGCCGAGGCGGCGACCGCCGCTTGGGTCTGCGCGGTCAGCTGCTCGATCGCGGCATCGTAGGGGTCGGCGGTGGGAGTGGCCGGTGCGGCCGGTGTCGTCAGTGTGAGACTCCGCGCCGCCGTGCCGTGTCCGACCGGAGGGGGTACGAGCACGAGTAGCGCGGCCGCCACACCGATGGCCAGCGCGGTGCTCACACCACCGCAGGCGAGGCTGAGCCGGCCCGAACCACGCAGGCGGGCCGCGAAGCGGACCGGGTTCTCGATCAACCGCTGAGTGAGCACGGCGAGCCCACCGGCCATGGCGACCGCGCCGAGTGCGCCGACCAGCCCGAGCGGGCGGCCGAGCGCATGCGGGGCCAGCACCAGCACCGGCCAGTGCCAGAGATACCAGGAGTAGGACAGCCTGCCGACGGCCTGCATCTCGGGTACCGCCAGGACGCGACCGACGCCGAATCGCGGTGCGACACAGCCGCTCCCGATGACCAGGACCGCGCCGAGCACGGGCAGCAGCGCCGCGACGCCCGGATACGGGGTCTTCTCGTCGAGCCGAACGCAGGCCACGACGATCGAACCGGCTCCCGCCCACCCCGCGCAGGTGGCCACCGACTTCGGCAACCGGGACCAGAGCGCGGCCGACAGCGCCACCATGCCGCCCGCGGCCAACTCCCAGGCCCGAGTGGGCAGCGCGAAAAACGCCCACGGTGGCATGGTGCGCGTCCAGGTCAGCGCGACCGCGAAAGAGAGCGCGGCGACGACGACGAGAACGATCAGGTACGGCAGCGCGGTGGCCGAACCACTGCGGCGCCGTCGCACGAGCCGAGCCGTCGTGATCACCAGCGCGGGCCAGATCAGGTAGAACTGCTCCTCCACACCGAGCGACCAGAAGTGCTGAAACGGTGAAGGCGGCGCGTCCGCGGCGAGGTAGTCGGTGCCCTGCAGGGCGAAGCGATAGTTCCCGGCGTACAGCGCGCTCGCGATCCCGTCGCCGAGCGCTTGGCGGCCCTGCAGCGGCGGTAGCAGCACGGCCGCGCCGATCGCCGTGGCGACCAGCACGACCCCTGCGGCAGGCAGCAGCCTGCGCGCTCGCGCGCCATAGAAACGGACGAGCCCGACAGTGCCGTCGGCCGCCGATTCCCGATACAGCATTCCCGTGATGAGAAAACCGGAAATCACGAAAAATACGTCCACACCGGCAAATCCCCCACCGATTCCCGGCACACCGGCATGAAAAAGCACCACGGCCAGTACCGCGACCGCCCGCATTCCTTCGATGTCCCCCCGAAATGCCGCCCCCGGCGACACTCCGTCGATCAGCTCCGCCCGCCGATTTCCCAACCCGCTGACCGTGGCCGCCATGCGCAGCATTGTCATCGGTCCGGCCGGACAAGTCCCGCCGACTCGCCGCCGGGCATGCGCCTCGGCCGGGGTGTCCGCGCGCTGCGCCTATTCCATCCAACTCATTGCACGCCACACCGGCACAATCCCGAGCTTGCGGTAAGACAACACTTTTCGATCCGATCGTCCGATTTGTCGACGCCTACATGAACACGACACCAGGTCTCCCGGCGCTGCCACGATGCCCTCCTGCGGCCGGTACGCTTGTCCGGAATACGACCTCGAGGGGGCACGGTGAGCGAGCTCGAACTTGATCCGGTCCAGACGCGAGAGATGGCGGGGGCAGTACGTGGCCACGCCGACGCGATACGGCAGTCGGTGCCCCTGGCGAGGGATGTCGTCGCTGTCGAAACCATGCGCGACTCCCAGATAGCAGACGCCGTGGATCAGATCGCGACGGCGCTCGACCGAGTGGTGAGCTACCACGCGCAGCGATTGATCGGATTCGCGGACGTCACGGACGCTGCGGTGGTGGAGTTCGTCAGTCGGGATCAGGCCTGGGCCACCGCGCTCCGGGAGGCGGGCCAGCGATGAGCGGCGGAAGCTACACGACGCCGCTTACGGTATCGACAGTGCTGTCCTGGGATCCACGTGCCACGGTCACCGTTGCCAACGCGTTCAAAGACGCCGCGCTGCGGATCGAGGAGCAGACGCACCAGGCGGCATCCCGGATCGACATGTCGTACACCTACTTCAAGGGATCGGTCGCTGATTCCGCCCGCGACAGAGCGGCTCAGGACCGAGACCATGCCCGGCGAACGAAGCAGGTTCTCATCGATATCCAGCAGCAGGTCTACCTTCAGATCGATGCGATCGTCGGCTACATCGACGTGATCAAAGACAAGAAGGCCGAAGCCGAGTCCGCCAAGTTCGATTTCTTCGTCAGAGACGACGGTGGCGTGGACTCCAGGATGTCCAATACCGAGGTCCTGATGAAATTCGGGGCATCGGGCCTCGTGGAGAAGGAGGGGCTCGAATTCTTCCTGACCACACAGATCCGTGCAGCGCTGACTGCGATCCAGCAAACCGACCTGGAGGGCGCGGAGAAAATCAAGCGACTACTAGAGGATCTCTCACCGGAGACCCGGCGCGGAGTCACCGCTATGCCCGAGGACCCGAGCCTGGTCGAGGTCCTTACCAAATTCCAGACCGCACCGTCGAGTGCTCCCGCCACGCTGTGGCCCTCCGGTTTGGTCCTCGATCGCATCCGTGCCGTCCGCCCGGACTTCCAACCCATCCTGATGACGCCCGAAGAGATAGCGCTGCTGTCATCACGAGTCGCCCGGCCGGGAACCACTGGAATAGGTGAAATCACGGATTTCTTCGAGATAAAAGCGCAGGCTGAGGACGCTGCCGAGAAGACCTACACCAACCCGGACCAGAACGCGCTCAACGACGGCCACGGCGACGCATTCCGGCACATGTACTGGAATGCGCTCATGACACAGCGCTACGGCGCGGAGTGGAGCGAAAACTATGGTGCCGCGCATGAAGGACTCGGCGCGAACCCTCCCACGCGAGAAGCGATGGATCTACACAACAACGCGATCGGCAGGCAGATCGCCATCGACAATCCGAATGCCGCACCGGAGGAACTACAGCGATTGGTATATCAACGAATCAAGGAGGGTGGCGCGATCGTGCTCGACCCGAGCGGCCAGGTCGCATGGAGCAACCAGGTCGAAGTGGGCAAGAACGGGCACCCGGCGCGTGCTGACATCCCGCTTCCGGCAGGTCGGTGATCCATGGGTAATCTGCTCCGGATCACGGCTGTAATTCTGTGCCTGCTGGCCAGTGCGGCATGCTCCACGTCGGAGGACCGCAGTGCGACCGCTTCGCAGTGCTCGGCCAACTTCGATCTGGAGTCGCGCGCCGAGCCGCTGGGTTCCGCGACCGAATTGCGGCGCTCCATCAGAGAGCGGGCTGCGCAGCCGGGAACCTATTCGCTGCGGGCGCTGACCGAAGCCGCAGGGTGGGATGATCAGTGGGATCGCGTCGTCATAGCGTCTTCCGGGCTTCCAGCAGAGAAGCTGAACTCGGCAGCGAATCTTCCCGGATACTGCTGGTCCAACCTCCCGGACTCCGGGTTCGACCGGCCAATCGATAATTTCTACGTCTTCATCACGGGCTCCACTCCCACACAGGTAATTCGGGCCGCACAGGGCTCCGAGCTCTTCCGAGGCGTGCGTAGCGGTGAGGTACTCGGACCGGAGTCCCGCTTCCAGTCGGTTCAGCCGCCGGCCCAGCTGCAGAAGCCGTATCTGGAATTGACGCAGGGCTGATCGGAAGCACGGTACGCGTCGCCTCACGTCCAGCAGGTGTCGAGTGGACCGCGACAAGGAGCGGTGGGGCGGGCGAGGATCGGGGCATGATCGAGATGGCGGCGGTGGCCGGGGTCGCGGTGGCGGCGTTGGGGATGGTGCTCACGCCGGGGCCGAACATGATGTACCTGGTGTCGCGGACGGTGTCGCAGGGGCGACGGGCCGGGTTGGTGTCGTTGGCGGGGGTAGCGGCTGGGTTCGGGGTGTATCTGGCGGCCGCGACGGCGGGGATCACGGCGGTGTTCGCGGTGGTCCCCGGCCTGTACCTGGCGGTGAAGCTGGCGGGAGCCGCGTACTTGGGTTGGCTGGCCTGGCAGGCGCTGCGACCGGGCGGCGTCTCGGTCTTCGCGCCCGCGGCGCTGTCCGCGGACCCCATCCGGCGGTTGTTCACGATGGGGCTGGTCACCAACCTGCTGAATCCGAAGATCGCGATCATGTACATGGCGCTGATCCCGCAGTTCGTCACGCCGGAGCACGGGAAAGTGTGGTTGCAGAGCCTGTGCCTGGGCACGGTGCAGATCGCGGTGGCGCTCACCGTGAACGGCTTGATCGTCCTCGGGGCGGGCGGTCTGGCGACGTTCCTCGCCGCCCGCCCCCTGTGGCTGCGCACCCAGCGATACCTCACCGGCACCATGCTCGGCGCCATCGCCGCCTTGCTCGCCACCGACCGCGCCCGCCCCATCCCGGCCTGAGCCGAACGGCCTCGACTCAGCGCTGATCGGCCGGATTCGCCAACCGGTAGCGCAGTTCCACGAACTGACCGGCCTGCTGCACCGCGGTGAGCCGCATCCGGCTGGAAAGGATGCGCCGCGGCAGCAGCGGGGCGCCCGCGCCGAGCGTCACCGGAGCGACGCTCACCATGACGTCGTCGAGCAGGCCGGCGTCGGCGAATTGCCCGGCCAGGTCCCCGCCTCCGACGATCCAGATATTGCGGGCGCCGGCCGCCGCGGCCATCTCCCGGTGCACCGACTCGACCGGCCCTGCGACGAACCGCAGATTCGCGTCCGGTATCGCGGGAAGATCCCGGTGGGTGAAGACCCAGCACGGGAGGTCGCCGTAGTACTTACTCCAGTTCTCCGGTGGTTCGTTCGCCACGACCCATTCGTAGGTGGTCGCTCCCATACACATGGCGCCTACCTGCGCGAGGAAGCCCGCCATGCCCGCTTGCGCCTCGTCCGCTCCGTCCACCTCGAAAAGCCAGGTGAGCGAGTGCTCCGTGTCGGCGAGATATCCGTCGAGACTGGTTGCCGTGTAGTACTGAGTTGCCATGCCGTGCACGTTGCCAGCGAAACATGACAGTTCACGTCATGGTTCGGGATCAACCGTGACGCAACCGGCGGACCCCTTCGTCGAGCGTTTCGTCGCGCTTGCAGAAGGTGAACCGGACCAGATGACTCCAGGCGGCCGTGTCGTCGGCGAACGCGCTGACCGGCACCGCCGCCACGCCGAGCCGCTTGGGCAACTCACGGCAGAAGGTCAGGCCGTCGGCGGCGCCGAGCGGCGTGATATCGGCGACGACAAAGTAACCGCCCGCGCTCGGGTATACCCGCAGACCGGTATCGGCGAGCGCCGCGGAGAGGCGAAGCCGTTTCTCCGACAAGGAGTCCCGCAGCTTGCCGACCCATTCCAACTCGTGGTTGATCGCGTGCGCGACGGCGGGTTGGAACGGCCCGCCCGCCACGAAGGTCAGGAACTGTTTGGCGGCGAGCACCCCATCGATCAGGTCGGCGGGCCCACACGCCCACCCGGTCTTCCACCCGGTGACGCTGAAGGTCTTCGCCGCGCTGGAAACCACGACCGTCCGCTCGGCCATGCCAGGCAAGGTGGCCAGGCTGATGTGCTCGGCGCCGTCGTAGACCAGGTGCTCGTAGACCTCGTCGGTGAGCACCAGAATGTCATGCTCGCAGGCGATCTCGGCGATGGCGAGCAGGTCCGCGCGTCCGAGGACCGTGCCGGTCGGATTATGGGGCGAGTTGACGATGAGCATCCGGGTGGCCGGGGTGATGGCCGCGCGCAGACTGTCCAAGTCCAGGACGAACCGATCTCCGTCGGCCACGAGACGCGCCGTGCGCCGTCGGGCGCCGGCCAGTGCCACGGCCGCGGCGTACGAGTCGTAGTACGGCTCGATCAGCACTACCTCCTCGCCCGGCTCGACCAAGCCGAGCACCGCCGCGCTGATCGCCTCGGTCGCACCCACGGTCACCAGCACTTGCGAATCGGGATCGTAGGAGGTTCCGTAGCGCCGGGCCCGGTCGTCGGCGACGGCTCGGCGCAGCACCGGCATACCGCGTCCCGGCGGGTACTGGTTGAGTCCGTCGGCGATGGCGCGGCGCGCCGCTTCCAGCATGCTCGCGGGCCCGTCGGTGTCCGGGAACCCCTGGCCCAGGTTGACCGCGTCGTGCCGAACGGCGAGTTCGGTCATCTCGGCGAAGATGGTGGACGCGAAAGGGCGCAGACGGGCAACGGTCGGATGTCGCGAGGGCATATCCGGAGACTAGTCCAGCGGTCCACCGCACAACCGGGCTCAACCCAGTCGGACGCCACCCAGCTTGGCCGGATTCGCCACGTCGTAGGCGCCCCAGACCAATCCGTTCCGAACCGTGAAGCCGACGACTCGCGCGGGATAACCGCCCCTGCCCTCGGTCTCCGGACGCGCCGCGACGCTGATACCCAATTGCCCGTTCACCGAGACGAACGCGTACACCTGCGAGGCGTCCTCGAGCCCGTACTTGCGCACCAGGCCCAGATAGAAACGGGCGATGCGATCCGCGCCGTGCAGGACGTTGATCGCGGTGGCGGTGGTGCCGTTGGCATCGCCGATCATCATCGCGTCCGGATGCAGCGCCGCGGCGACGGCGGCCACGTCACCCGTGCTCAGCGCGACGAGGAAACGCTGCACGGCGGCCTCGTGCTCGGCGTCGGGCACCGGTTGCGGCGTCTGCGCCACCGCCTTGCGGGCGCGCACCGCCAGCTGCCGCGCCGCGTCGGCGGAGATGCCGAGGATGTCGGCGATCTCGTCGAACGGCACCGACAACCCGTCGTGCAGCACGAAGGCCACCCGCTGCGGCGGCGTCAGGGTGTCCAGCACGATCAGCGCGGCGAACCGGCACTCCTGCTTGCGCACCACGGCTTCCAACGGGTCGGGAGCGCTCGACGGTGTGCGAGCGGTGACCACGGGTTCCGGCAGCCACTGGCCCACATAACTCTCCCGCCGCGCCGCGGCGCTCCGCAGACGATCCAGGCAGATCCGGCTCACCACGGTGGTCAGCCAAGCTCGCAGATCTTCGATCTCGGACTGGTGCGCGCCCGCCAAGCGCAACCAGCTCTCCTGCACCGCGTCCTCGGCATCGCCGACGCTGCCCGTCAGTCGATAGGCGACCGAGAGCAGATGCGCTCGATGTGACTCGAACAGGTCGGAAAGCAGCGCGGCAACCATCGACGGGAAGTCTACGGTCCGATTCGCATCATCCCGGCATCGGCGGCCTGCGCCGGACAAACCGGATGATCCACCGGCCGCTTCCGTGACAGCATGGCGCGATGGAACACCGCGTGCTGTCGAACGGAACGATCTGGCTGTCGGCTCCGACGGCGGACGATGTCGACGCCATCACCGAGTGCTGCCAGGACCCGGCCATCGCGGAGTGGGTGACCATCCCGGTGCCGTACGTCCGGGACAGCGCCGTGACCTTCCTCGAGGAGATGGTCGTTCCAGGGTGGGCGGCGCGCAGCCCGACCTGGGCGATCCGGCCACGTGCGGGCGCACCGGTCGTCGGCATGATCGGCTTGGGCGAACAGGACGAGAGCGCGGCCGAGATCGGTTTCTGGCTCGCTCCGGCGCAACGGTCGCGCGGCCTGATGACACAGGCGGTCGAGCTGGTGTGCGAATTCGGGTTCCACGCCGACGGACTGGCGCTGGAGCGGATCTCCTGGCGCGCCTTCGTGGGCAACTACGCCTCGGCGGCGGTGGTCCGGCGCGCCGGGTTCCGGTACGAAGGCATGTCGAGGCTCGGCAGCATCCAACGCGGACGACGCCGCGATCACTGGCTCGCCGCCCGGCTGCGCACCGATCCGCCCGGACCGTCGGACGACTGGCCCGCCCAGTTCATCTCCGCCCGGACGCCGAGCACGCAAGGGCCGGGGGTGCCGTAGCCGAAGCGGGCCCGGCGTTCGGGCCGGCCCAGCTGACTTGCGCGTAGGCGGCTTCCCGGCTCGTGCGCGAGCGGACGAAACTCGCGCTTCGTCCACTCGGGCACGAGCCGCGCCGAAAACGCGCTGGTCAGCGCTCGCGGCGCTGCCGCACCGCGTCCGCGAGGCGGTCCAGCTGCACGGCGGTGGTCTCCCAGTCCAAGCAGGCGTCGGTGATCGACTGGCCGTAGGTGAGCTCATCGGCGTGGCCGAGAGTGAGGTCCTGGCGGCCCGCGATCAGGAAGCTCTCCAGCATCACGCCCACCACGCTCGACTCGCCCGCCGCCAGCCGCCGTGCGATGTCGGTGACCACGTCGGCCTGCTTGTTGTGGTCCTTGTTGCTGTTGCCGTGGCTGGCGTCCACCACGATCCGCTGCGGTAGCGACGCCTTCTCCAGCCGCAGGCACGCCTCGGCGACCGAAGCCGCGTCGTAGTTCGGCCCGGCGCTGCCGCCGCGCAGGATCACATGGCAGTCCGGATTGCCGGTGGTGCGGATGAGCGCGGAGCGGCCGTCGAGGTCGGTACCGGGGAACACATGGCTGGCCGCCGCGGCGCGCACGCCGTCCACCGCCACCTGGACGTCGCCGTCGGTGCCGTTCTTGATGCCGACCGGCATCGACAGCGCGCTGCTGAGCTGGCGGTGCACCTGACTGGCCGCGGTGCGCGCGCCGATCGCGCCGTAGGACACCAGATCCGCGATGTACTGCGGCGTGATCGGGTCCAGGAACTCACAGGCCACCGGAAGACCGAGAGCGGTGATGTCGACCAGCAGCTTGCGGCCGAAGCCCAAACCGGTGTTCACGTCGAACGATCCGTCCAAGTGCGGGTCGTTGATCAGGCCCTTCCAGCCCAAGCTGGTGCGCGGCTTCTCGAAGTAGACCCGCATCACCACGTGCAGTCGATCGTCCAGCTCCGCGGCCTTGGCCGCCAGACGGCGCGCGTAATCCAGTGCGGCGGCGGGGTCGTGCACGGAGCACGGGCCGACGATCACCATCAAGCGATCATCCGCGCTGTTCAGCACGTCGACGGTGGCTTTGCGTCCCGCACGGACGGTGTCGGCGAGGGCATCGGTGATCGGGTGCACCCGACGCACCTCCGCGGGCGAGCGCAGCGGGCTCACGTTGAGGGTGCGTTGATCGTCCAGATCCGAATGCCGTGCGTCGACGTCGGCTGCGGTTGTCATGTCGTGGGTTCCTTTTCTCGGGGCCGACCCACGGATGAGAATCCCGTCGAGCCGGTCCATCGTCCGGCTCAGGGTGGAAGTTCGTCAGCGCACGCGGTTGCCGCAGACCAGCCCACCCAGGGCCGGCTTGCTAAACCAGAAATACACGCGCTGCACGTCAGGCACAGTACCAGCCCATATCCGATCGGTGAACTGTGTTATCTGCCACGGTGTGTTTCGACGGGGAGGCGGACCTACAAGCGCCGTTCGCGGCCCACGTGACAAGGGGCCCCGAACGGCGCGGGCGATGCCGGACGATCCGGCTCATCCCCACTGCCCGGGCACGTAATCACCGGCCGGGGTGCGGGCGATGACGTTCATCCGGTTCCAGGCGTTGATCATCGCGATGGCGGCGATGAGGGCGGCGATCTGGTCGTCGTCGTAGTGCTTGCGCACCTCCTGCCACACCGCGTCGCTGACCACGCGTCCGTCGCCGATCCGGGTGGCCTCCTCGGTCAGCGCCAGCGCGGCGCGCTCGGCCTCGGTGAAGACGGTGGCCTCGTGCCAGGCGGCGATCAGGTTGAGCCGCACGGAGGTTTCGCCCGCGTGCGCGGCGTCCTTGGTGTGCATGTCGGTGCAGTAACCGCAGCCGTTGATCTGGCTGGCGCGAATCTTCACCAACTCGTAGGTCGCGGCGTCCAGGGTGGAATCGTCGATCACCTTGGAGGCCATGGTGAGCCGCTTGATGAAGCTGGCGCCGACCGGGTTGGCGAAGAGTTCGAAGCGCTGTTCCATGATGTCCGTCCTTTGTCGTTCCCTGTGGGTTCACAAGGAGGACGACGCGGAAAGACGGAGTGTGACAACGGCTTATGAGACGTAGGTCACACCGCGTCCGCGGGAAGAGCTGCGGTCATTTCGTGAAGTCGTAGGTGACCCCGGTCAGTTTCTCGGACAACTCCCACAAGTCGGCGGCGACCTTCTCGTCCCTGGACGCTTTCGACGACCCGGACGGCCCCGGATACCCGCGCATGCCACCCAGGCCGGTCGGTCCGTAGTAGCCGCCCGGCTGGACGTCGGCGGTCGCGGCGAACAGCGTCGGCAGCGCGCCCATCGCGGCGCTCTGCGCGAGCAACCGGTTGCCGACCCACATCACCCGGTCGAGGAAAGATTCGGTGTGCGACTGCAATTCGGTGGAGGCATAGCCGGGATGCGCGGCGACCGAGAGTTTCGTGGAGCCCGCCGCCGTCAACCTGCGCTGCAGCTCGCGAGCGAACATCAGGTTGGCCAGCTTGGCCTGCCCGTAGGCGGCCCACCGCTGATACTTGCGCCGCTCCCAGTTGAGATCGTCCAAGTCGATCTTGCCGACCTGGTGCGCACCGCTGGAGACGGTGACGATCCGGTCGGAGATCTTGTCCAGCAGCAGGCCGGTGAGCGCGAAGTGACCGAGATGGTTTGTGCCGACCTGTTTCTCGAATCCGTCGGCGGTGCGACCTTCGGGCACAGCCATCACGCCCGCGTTGTTGATGAGCACATCGACCCCGTCGACGCTCTGGGCGAACGCGCGGACCGAATCGAGATCAGCCAGATCGAGTTCGCGAACCTGCGTCCGGTCGCCGAGTCCGGCGGCCACCCGCTCGCCTTTGGCCACGTTCCGGCAGGCGAGCACCACCTCGCCGCCCGCCGCGGCCAGCGCGCGCGCCGTCTCGGCCCCCAGGCCACTGTTGGCCCCTGTCACGATGAACTTCCGGCCGCTCTGGCTGGGGATGTTCGAGGTGTCCCACCTGGTCATGCCGGAAAGTCTAGTGCGCGGCGGCACCCGGCGGCAGGTTCGAACACGCCCGGGCGACCGCATTCACCCGACGCCGGAAGCGTCACGGCGACGGTGCCGCCACCGGCCGGAGTCGGTGATCGGGACGGCACAAACCCACGTGAAGTAGGGTTGCCTAACCTATATAAGGGAACCTTTGCTTGATTTGTGAGGCAGACGTGACTTCCACACCGACCGGGTCCGCGCATCGCGACGGCTACGTACCTTTCCCCGCCGACGCGGCCGCGCAGTACCGAGCCGCGGGCTTCTGGGCCGGGCGCCCGCTCGGCGATCTGCTGCGCGCGAGCGCACACCGGTATCCTCAGCGCCCCGCGCTCCTCGATGCGGAGGGCTCGCACAGTTACGCCGACATCGACGCCGCCGCGGACCGGATGGCCCACGGGCTGCTCGCGCTCGGCATCGCTCCCGGCGACCGCGTGGTCGTCCAGCTACCTAATGTGCCCGAGTTCATGACCGTGTTGTTCGGCCTGCTGCGCGCCGGAATCATCCCCGTCTTGAGCCTGCCCGCGCATCGTCGAGCCGAAATCGAGCATCTGGCGCGGCTTTCCGACGCGGTCGGCTACATCGTCGCCGACCGGGCAGGCGATTTCGACTATCGCGAACTGGCCTCGACCGTGCGGGACGCGGTGCCGTCACTGCGCCACGTCCTGGTGCTCGGCGAGCCGGGGCCGTTCACCGACCTCACCTCGGTACCGCGCGACGGCGGCGAACTGCCCGAGATCGATCCGGGCGATATCGCCCTGATGCTGGTCTCCGGCGGAACCACCGGCCTGCCGAAGCTCATCGCACGCACGCACGACGACTATGTCTACAACGCCACCACGAGCGCCGAGGTGTGCGCGTTGACCGAGCAGGACGTCTATCTCGCGACACTGCCCGCCGCGCACAACTTTCCGCTGGCCTGCCCCGGCATCTTCGGCACCGTCGGGGTGGGCGGCGCGGTCGCCTTCGTCGGCGACCCCAGTCCGGAAAGCGCGTTCGCCGCGATCGAGCGGCACCGGGTCACGGTGACCGCCGTCGTGCCGCCGCTGGCCCAACTCTGGTGCGCGGCCACCGAATGGGAAGAGGCCGACCTGAGTTCGCTGCGCCTGCTCCAGGTGGGGGGCGCACGACTGGCCGAGGTCAACGCCAAAGAAGTGACCCCGGCGCTCGGCGCGACCCTGCAACAGGTGTTCGGCATGGCCGAGGGCCTGATCAACTACACCCGGCTGGACGATCCGGCCGAACTGCTGCACACCACCCAGGGTCGTCCGCTCTCACCCGCCGACGAGATCCGCGTGGTGGACGGCGACGGCAACGATGTGGCGCCCGGCGCGGAGGGCGAGTTGCTGACCAGGGGGCCGTACACGATCCGCGGCTACTACCGAGCGGCCGAGCACAACGCACGCGCGTTCACACCGGACGGCTTCTATCGCAGCGGAGATCTGGTCCGCCGCCTGCCCAGCGGGCATCTGGTGGTGTCCGGCCGAATCAAGGACGTGATCAATCGCGGCGGCGAGAACGTGTCCTGCGACGAACTCGAGGAACATCTGCTCGCCCATCCCGCGGTCCGGCATGCCGCCGCCGTCGGGCTGCCCGACGCGGTGCTGGGCGAAAAGGTCTGCGCCGTCTTGGTCGTGGATGGTGAGATGCCCACGCTGGCCGAGATCAAGTCCTTCCTCACCGCGCGCGGGCTGGCCACCTACAAGCTGCCGGACGTGCTGCGCCGCAGCGACAAGCTGCCGATCACCGCGGTCGGCAAGATCGACAAGAAGGCGTTGCGCGCCGAGTCCTAGCTCGACGGGCAGCGCACCACCGGCGCGCTGCCCGTGCCGCCTTACGCCTTGACGACGTAAGGCGCGATACTGCCCAGCTTCTCGCAGGTCTCCTCGAACTCACGCTCCGGCCGGGACTGACCGACGATGCCCGCGCCCGCGCGCAACCAGGCTCCCTCCGCGTTCTGGTACACCGCGCGCAGCACCAGGGTCGCCTCCAGCGCACCGGTCGGCGCAACGGTCACCACCGCACCGGAGTACAGCCCGCGCGGGTCGTGATCGAGCCGGAACACCGAGTCGACGCCCTCCCGCTTGGGGATTCCCGAGGCAGTCACCGACGGGAACAGCACCTCGAGCGCGTCCCAGCTGGACCGGTGCGCGGCCAGCCGCCCGCGCACTGTGGACGCCAGATGCTGCACGCTGCCACGCTCACGCACGGCCATGAAGTCCGACACCGCGGGGGTGCCGGGATCGGCGACCGCCGTGATCTCCGCGAACGAGGTCTGCACCGAAATGGCGTGTTCCACGATCTCTTTCGGATCGGTGACCAGTTCGGCCCTGGCGGCGAGATCGGCCGCGGCGCCGCGACCGAACGCGCGGGTGCCCGCCAGCGGCTCGGTGGTCACCACCCGATCGTCGTCCACCGACGCGACCAGTTCCGGACTGAAGCCCGCCGCTTCCAGGCCGCCGAGCCGCAGCAGGAACGACCGTGCCGGAGTGTTGTGCGCGCGCCCGAGCCGATAGGTCGCCGGAACATCCACGGCGAACGGCAGATCGACTTTCCTGGACAGGATGACCTTCTGATAACGCCCGGCCCGGATCTCGCCGACCGCCTCGGCCACCCGGTTCCGGTAGCCGGTGGGGTCGATGCGGATGTCGGCCGGATGCGCCTGCGGCAGTTCGGTGTTCTGCGACCGCGCGATCAGCTCGTGAATGTCCGCGATCTCCGACGGCGTCGCACCCGATACCCGGACGCCGAATTCGCCCACCCTGACCTCGATGCGGGGAACCATCAGGTGCGCCAATGCGGTGCGCGGGTCGAGGTGCTCCGTGGCGTCGAGCGCCCACGCGCAGAACTCGAATCCGATCCAGCCGTAGGCATTCCGCCCGTCGAGGGGCAGCGCGCCGAGCGCGCGGTCGATCACCGCCGCCGGATTGCCTTCCCACCGGCTGGTCGTGGCCGCCCCTTGCCAGGTGACGCGCAGCTCTCGCACATCCAGTTCGACACTGCCGAGCGGATCGGCGGCGAACACCCATTCCCCCGGACGCTCGTACATCACGTACTCGCCGAACCGATCCGCCCCCGCCAGCCGGGACATCGCTGCCGCCGGATCGGTCACATACTCAACCCGCAGGCGTTCCGTGGTCGACAACGATCCTCCAAAGGTAACCCTGGCCTAACTTGTGGAGGTAAGGTTAGCATTACCTCTTCATCGTGCCGGTGTGCTCGCGGCCACAACGCGGACGCCGAGAGATCGCTTCGAGCTGGATGGTTCGCGCCTGCCGAGTCTTTGTCCGGGCTTGCGCCGTTCACGTCGTCGGCGCCCGCACACGAACTCGCTGCGCCGACTGCCTGCGCGGAACAGACCCGCCGAGATTGAATAGTGGGAAGCGCCACCTGCGGAGGGAAGAACATCGATGATCGATCACCGCGGCGATTCACCCGCGACAGTCCGGCCCGGGACCACACCGCGATCGGTGGTGGCCCTGATCGACGCCGCCTCCGGGGTGGAACGCGAACTCGTCGGCAAGTGGCTCGCCGAGGGCGGGATCAGCGCCGAGTTCGGTACCGACGCCCCGGTCACCCAGCTGGACCTGGACGCGGGCGCCGTCGCCGCACGGCTGGTCGGCAGGCGCGACGATCCGCTGGTGGTGCCGATCCGCGTGTTGTGGCTGCCGCAGGAACGTGACGGCGTACGCCGCGTCACCTTCGGCGATCTCGCCCTGCTGACCAACCCGCGCAAGCCCAATCGGCTGGCACAGCGCAAGCTGGTGTCCAAGTCACCGGACCGGCACGTCGTGCTGACCGGCGCGCCGGCCCGGCTCAGCGAGTTGCGCGTGAACAATCCGGAGGCTTCGGCGCTCTACGACAAGGGCACCGCCGAACCGTTCGCCCGCGCGATCGTGCGTGCGGCGGTGGTGGCGCTGGAACGCGCCGAGCGCACCATCATCGGCGACCGGTACAAGGTGCCCAAGCTGGTCGCGGAGGAGATCCTCGACTCACCCGACTTCCTGCGCAGGCTGGAAGTCATCGCCGACCAGATCGGGGCGAGCCCGCACGAGGTGTACCGGCGCGCGGAGAAAGCGCTCAACGAACTCGTCGCCGCCCAGAGCAGGCTGGTTTCCGACCTGTTCACCCAGGCCATGCGCCCGGTGCACGCTTCGACCTGGAATGTGGACTTCGACGAGTCCGGCCTGACCGGCTTGCGCGACCTGAACCGCCGCTTTCCGCTGGTGTTCCTGCCTTCGCACCGCTCGTACGTCGACGCGTTCGTACTGGGAGACGTGCTGGCCCGCAACGACTTCCCACCGAACCACGTGATCGGCGGCGCGAACCTCAGCTTCTGGCCGATGGGCCCGATCGCCCGGCGCACCGGAACGGTGTTCATCCGGCGCAGTTTCGGCGACGACGAGGTCTACAAGGCCGTCGTCGAGGAGTACTTCGCCTACCTGCTGGCCAAGCGCTTCAACCTGGAGTGGTACTTCGAGGGCGGCCGCACCCGCACCGGCAAGCTGCGGCCCCCGCGCTACGGCTTGCTGAACTACCTCGCCGCGGCGGTCCGTTCCAACCGCATCGACGACGTCATGCTGGTTCCGGTCTCGATCACCTACGAGCGGCTCAACGAGCTCGGCGCCATCGCCACCGAGCAGGAGGGCGGCAAGAAGAAACCGGAGGGCCTGACCTGGCTGGCGCGCTACATCCGCAGCCAGCAGCACTCCGCCGGGCACGTGTACGTCCGCTTCGGGGAGCCGCTGTCGGCCCGCGATCGTCTTGCCGCACATGGCGACCCGCTCACCGCGCCGCCGCTGACCATCCCCCTGCACCATACCGAGCCGATTCCGGCGCCGCGCACGGAAGCCGGGGTCGTCGACAGCGAGCCGCCGGAAATCGCCGAACTGGAACGAAAGGCCGTGCAGCGGTTGGCATTCGAAGTCGCGGTCGGCATCAACGCGGTCACCCCGATCACGGTCAGCGCGCTGGTCACCCTGGCTCTGCTTGGCGTGGACGGGCGCGCCCTCACCCTCGGCGAGGTGCGCACGGTGCTCAATCCGGTGCTCGGCTATATCGACAAGCGTGAGCTGCCGGGCGGCGAACTCGACGCGCTGCGCGACGCACAGGGCCTGGCCGTCGTGCTGGAACAGCTTTCGCTGGCCAAGGTGGTCACGGTGTATCGCGGCGGGGTCGAGCCGGTGTACTCGATCGAGCCCGGCGCGCATCTCGAGGCCGCCTTCTACCGCAACAGCGCCGTGCACTGGTTCGTCAACCGCGCCATCCTCGAGCTGTCCATCCTGGCCGGGGTCGACAACGGTGACGCCGACGCCCTGAAGACAGGGTGGGACGAGGCATTCCGGCTGCGCGACCTCTTGAAGTTCGAATTCTTCTTCCCCGACCGCGGCGAGTTCGCCGATCAGATGGTCGCGGAAATGCTGCTGGTCGATCCGGACTGGTACAGCCACACCCGCAGCGACACCCTCAGCTCGGACATCCTGGCGAAGCTCACCGCCTCCGGGTTCACCATGGCCCACCGCGTGCTGCGCTCGTTCATCGACGCGCAGTTGGTGGTGGCCGAACGGCTGGCCGCCCGGGACGCGGGCGACGAGATCGACCGCAAGGAGTTCATCACCGAATGCGTGGCGGTCGGCAAGCAGATGATGCTGCAGCAGCGGTTGCACAGCCCGGAGTCGGTCTCGACCGAGCTGTTCACCAGCGCGCTGAAGCTCGCCGACAACTACGGCCTGCTGGAGACGGTCTCCGACGACGAGCCGGAGGAGCGCCGCGCCGAGTTGGTCGGGCGAAGGAACGAATTCGCCGAGCGCCTGCGCACCATCGGCGCCCGCATCGCGCAGGCCGCCACGCTGGATCCATCCAATCGGGAGGCGCGGTGACCGACGCGCGCGCCGACCTCGACGCCGCGCTCGCCGCCATCCGCTCCGGTCCGCAAGGCAGCGCGGTCGCCGCGATCTTCGATTTCGGCGGTACGGTCATCGACGCCCCGAAATCGCGTCGGCTGCGCCGCAAGCCCGCCGATGTGCTGCTCGGCGGCATCCGCGATCACATGACCGACGGCGAATACAGCCGGTTCCTGCGCGAGTTGTCCGAGGCGCTGGCCGGACGCTCCGAACAGGAGCTGGACGACCTGGGCAGACGCCTGTTCCAGCGCACCGTCTACGGGTACCTGTATCCCGAAGCTTGGGAACTGATCCGCACCCACCGAGCAGCCGGGCACACCATCGTGCTGGTCAGCTCACTGACCCGATTCCAGGTGGCGCCGGCGGCGGCACAATTGGGCATCGAGCACGTGCTGTACACGCCGATGGCCACCAGCGGCGGTGTGCTCACCGGCTATCCCGATGGGAAGACGCTGTGGCACAACGGCAAAGCCGAGGCTGTGGCTACCTTCGCCGCCGCGCACCGAGTGGATCTCGAGCACAGCTACGCCTACGCCGACTCGATCGCCGACCTGCCCACGCTGTCGCTGGTAGGGCATCCGGTGGCGGTGAACGCCGACGACGCGCTCAGCGGCGCCGCCGACCGGCAGCACTGGGCCACGTTGGCATTCCGGCCGCGCCGCGCGCCGCGTGCGAGCGATTACGTACGCACCGCCGCGGGATTCGCCGGGCTGCTCGGGGGCGCGCTGTTCGGCGTCGCGTCGAAAGCGCTCACCCAGGACCGGCAGCGGATGGCCGACGCGCTGATGGCGCACGCGGCGCGCAACACGCTGCGCATCGCGGGCGTGCGCGTGCGGGTCACCGGCCGCGAGCACGCGAGATCGCCGCGGCCCGCGGTCTTCCTGTTCAACCATCAGAGCCAGTTCGACATCATCATCGTGCCCGAAGTGCTCGGCGGCGGGGTGACCGCGATCGGCAAGAAGGAACTGACCAAGAATCCGGTCTTCGGGCCGCTCATGCGCTTCGTCGGCGTGACGTTCATCGACCGGGCGAATACCGCTCAGGCCAAGGCGGCGCTGCGGCCGGTGGTGGAGACCCTGCGCGGTGGCTTGTCGGTCGCGGTGGCTCCGGAAGGCACCCGTTCCTACACCCCCGAAGTCGGGCCGTTCAAGAAGGGCGCATTCCACATCGCCATGCAGGCGGGCGTGCCGGTGATCCCGGTCGTCATCCGGAACGCGGGCGAGATCTGCTGGCGCAACGCGATGGTCGCCCGGCCGGGAACAGTCGACGTGGCGATACTCGACCCCATCGACGTCAGCGCATGGGAGCCGGGTGATTTGGACGACAACGTGGCCCGGGTCCGCCAGCTGTTCGTAGACACGCTACTGAATTGGCCGCACTGATCGGCACGGCGTCGCGCCACGACGGCCGCCGGTCGTGTTGTCGCCCCGCTTCGGCCGCGATGCTGTCCCTAGCTGCGGACCGACGTGCTGTGAGCGGCGCGGGTGATCGGTGCGACGCAGCCTGCGGCGGCTATCACGCCGGACCTCGACCTGGTCTGTGCGTCTCCCCTCGACCGTGCGGTCGGTGCTCGTGACTGGGCTGGAGGCGATGCACAGCCGCTCGGTCAGCCGTTGACCGCCTGAGCCGCCGACGAACCGGACCGGTTGGCCGTAACTCAGACCGCGCGGCCGAACAGCAGCTTCCACGGCATGAGCGCCGACTCGAGTTGCACCTTCAGGCTCATCTTGGACGCGCCGAGCGTCCGCTCCTCGAATCGGATGGGGACCTCGGCGATCGCGATCCCCTTCTTGATGGTCCGGTAATTCATCTCGACCTGGAACGAATACCCGTTGCTGCGGATGGAGGCCACGTCGATGGCGCGCAGGGTGTCGGCCTTCCACGCCTTGAAGCCCGCGGTGGCGTCCTTGACGCCCAAGCGCAGGATGAGGTTCACGTAGAAATTGGCCCAGGCCGAGAGCGCCTTGCGGTACCACTTCCATTCCGCGGCGGTCGAGCCGCCGGGAACGTAACGCGAACCCAGCACGACGCCGGCGTCCGTGCCGGAGAGCTTCTCCAGC
This sequence comes from Nocardia sichangensis, assembly GCF_047200615.1. Lineage (NCBI taxonomy): Bacteria > Bacillati > Actinomycetota > Actinomycetes > Mycobacteriales > Nocardiaceae > Nocardia > Nocardia sichangensis. Next base: position 123,166 of record NZ_JBJZOK010000003.1, on the reverse strand, counting down.
ATGGCCGGGATGACTTCGGCGGGGTGCGACAGGTCGGCGTCCATCTGGATCACGACGTCCGCGCCCTCGTCCAGCGCCCGAGTGATGCCCGCGACGTACGCCCGGCCGAGTCCGTCCTTCTCGGTACGGTGCAGCACACCGACCACGTTCGGCAGTTCGGCGGCGAGCTTGTCGGCCACCTCGCCGGTGCCGTCCGGCGAGCTGTCGTCCACCACGAGTACGTGCAGGTCGGGCACCGGCAGCGCGGTCAGCCGCTCCACCGCAACCGGCAGATTTTCCCGCTCGTTGTAGGTCGGCACAACAACGGTAACCCTCAAGGGTCGCCCTCCCTGCTGATCCTGGTTTCCGCTCGCAGCCCACGCCAGGACCTCCGAGCATTCGTCGAGTTCTGGAGAACCGTACTCGATACACCTGATCGCGACCTGAGCGGCCGCACCCGGTGTGACGCGGTCCGAGCCCTCGACCTGCGGCCCAAGATCAACTTCACCGCCCGGGGGAACACCCTGGGCGCGTCACTCCCCGTCCCGCCAGGCCCGATCCCGGGCATCTTCCCGCTCGTTGCGCGCGTGCGCGATCTCCAGCGCGCGCTCGGCCGTCGCTTTGTCCGGGTACGGCCCCATCCGGTCGCGGAACCAGCACTGCCGCCCTTGCTCGGCCCGATTGTGCTTCAAGCAGTAATACCAGCGCTCAGCCATACCTCCAGCATCCCACCGAACACCACCGCTCAATCGCTTTTCCGTTCGCCATCCGTTGCCCGGACTCGGCAATTCACGGCCAGAGGCTTTTGTAATGGATGAGCGCGTGGCACAGGACGACCACACCGAAGATCGCGAAGAGTACGCGCACCGAAGCAGGTCCGTACGAGCTGATAATGCGAACGATTTTCCGATACATCCGCCGCGCGCCGGTCGTACGCCGCATCGCGAGGCCGAGTATCACCAGCGGCGGCAGCAATGCCAACGCGCAATACGCGACCACGATCAGCGGCCACAACGTCGGGAGCGGATTCCGTGCGGAGATCATCGCGAGTCCGGCCAGATAGGGAACCGCGGTCGGCGCCTGTGCGATGCCGATCGCCACGCCGAGGCCGGCGAGCACCCACGGTTGCCGTCGTAGCGCGCTCGCCCGTTCCGGGGTCGCCGTACCGGCCATTCGAATACACGCGAGAGCGATCAGCACCACCCCCGCGAGGAGTTCTCCCCAATACCGCACCGTCGGCGTGATCTCGAAGTCGAACAGATCGGTCAGAAAACCGATCCCCAGGATCGTGCAGATGCCGAAGGCGGTGGTGACGGCGAAGACGCCCGCCAGCAAGCTCAAACCGCTCACCAGCGGCGAGCGACGGCTCAATCTGCTGTCGTAGACCACCGCCGCGGTGACGCCGATCAGTAGCAGGTCGAGCGAGTCGAGGAAGGCGAACCCAGCGAGCGCGAGGAGAAGGATCCACATGGCCGCGCCAGCCTACCCGCGCCCTACAAGCAACCGCGTAGTCCCGAACCCCGATGCGCGACCGCTCGATTCGCCAGATCTAATCGAGCCGTCAGCGAGCAGAGAGCAACGCCACACCGGACGACGATCAGCCGTCCGCCCGCGCGGACGAAGGAAACCACCAAGCGAGAAAGTCGGGCGACGCAGACCCGTAGAACAGGAATTGAGCACATAACGAAACGAGCCCGGCTCACGCTCTCCGTGAACAGGGCTCGCCAACAAGTGAAGGTGGCCAGGGCCGGGATCGAACCGGCGACCTTCCGCTTTTCAGGCGGACGCTCGTACCAACTGAGCTACCTGGCCGCAGGCACCCGAAGTGAATGCCATACGCGAAACGCCGGATATCTCCGGCGCTTGCTTGCGACCCTGACGGGACTCGAACCCGCGACCTCCGCCGTGACAGGGCGGCGCGCTAACCAACTGCGCCACAGGGCCATGCTCTGCTACCAACGATCCATGGATCGTACCCCCTACGGGATTCGAACCCGCGCTACCGCCTTGAAAGGGCGGCGTCCTAGGCCGCTAGACGAAGGGGGCTCGTCCCGGATTTCTCCGGACCGGCTTTCAACGGCTGTCCGTTGGGAGCTGGGATAGCTTATGACAGACCGGACTCGAATCCCAAACCGGCTGGTCAGAGGCTCAAACCGAGCTCTTCCAAGCGCGCGTGGGCACGCCACCCGTCGCTGCGGAACTTCTCCAGCCATTCCGGGGTGGCCATCGCCTCCATCACGACCTCGAGCGCCTCCTCGAACCGCGCCCGCAGATCGACCTGCCCGCCGAGCAGATCCACCATGTACCGCTGACCGGCCAGCGCCGCGGCGAGCGTGCGGGTGAACCGGTCGGGATCGGCGTCCGCGCGCAGCTGCCCGTGGTCGATGGCGCGGACGGTGAGCACCCTGGTGGTGCGGCCCAGGATGCGGCCGCCACCGGCCTGCACGTCCCGATAGAAGTCCGGTTCGATGATCAGGCGGTACTCGGCCTGCACGATGATGTCGTGCTCGAGTCGCAGCGCGATCTCGTCGACCACCCCGTGCAGGATGTCCAGCGGGCTGAGATCGGTTCGCGCCAGCCAGCGCTCGGCGGAGGCGCGGTAGCGTTCCACCGCGGTCTCCAGCACCGCGCGTGCCAGGTCTTCCTTCGAATCGAAATGGAAGTACATGGCGCCCTTGGTGGCACGCGATCCTTCCAATATGCGGTTGAGCGATGCAGCGGCATAGCCGCTCTTCCCGAACTCAACGGCGGCGGACCTGATAATCGCCGCCCGTGTCCGGCGCGCCCGCTCTTGCTGCCGTGCCATGCTCGAAACGCCTCCGAAGCCTTACTCGCCGCCAATCAGCCACCCCCGAAGGAACGGACCCTCGGCGCGAATTCATGAGTTTTATCAATACGTGGAACCCGGTTTTCGACCGATTGCAGACTTTCGGTACGAAAACGCCCTAAAAACCTGAAACACACCAGCTGGTATAGTTTGCCTGCCCGGGTGCGCCGCAGGGGGTGCGCATCCGGGCATTTCTTCGTTTCGAACGTGCCTCCTCCTGCGGCATCGAGTTCCGTCGAGCCCTGGCCGGCCGGGCCGACCGCGGCACCTTCGGACACAGCAACGACAATCCGAATTCCGTGACGCCGACCGAGTCGACGATTCTTTCGGAATTCACCAAGGCGTCACCGTACCCGGAATCCCGATCCGACACGCGGCAAACCGAGGAGTCAGGTAGCCATCCGATTCGGTTTTCTGTTACGGCAAATGTTCGGCAACCTGAACCGCCCATCCGGGTGGTGCGCGAATTCGCCAGCGGTTCAAGGTTGTTCACGCGCGCCGACCGACAACCCGGACGACCGGCCGCCGCCCACGTTTCGCCCGCCAACCCGTCCTCCACGCCTTCCCCGGCCACAGCCGTTCACCCCTGCAAATCCAAAGAGATTGCCAGCCAACATGTTTGAATGATATCCAGATCCAGCTAAGATGAACAAAGCTGGGTGCCAAGTGTTTACCGCCTGCATCGCCCACCGCGCACGCCGCGTTACCCATCCCCCCGCGTCCGCCCGCCCCAGCGGGTCCGCCACGCCGCCCCACCCATCCAGCCCGCCCGCCGACACGAACTCCCCCGATTGGGGCATACGCCCCTGCCCGCACTACACTGTTGCTCCGCGCCCCTATAGCTCAGTTGGTAGAGCTACGGACTTTTAATCCGCAGGTTGGGGCGCTTCTACCAGCGGAAACGCTAGAATCGTGGGGCAAACGTGGGGCTCTCAGATCCCCACGCCCCGCCGTCGTGATGGTGCCCCCTGTAGGACTCGAACCTACGACCTAGTGATTAAAAGTCACCAGCTCTACCAACTGAGCTAAAGGGGCTCGGCTGGACAGCATAGCTGACAGCGGCTGTGGGGCACGAACCGATTGAAGGGTGGACCAGTCGATGGCGTGGGCGGAGAAGCTCCCCAGCGGCAAGTACAGGGGCGTCTACAGGGACGCAAACGGGAAGAAGCGGAGCGCCGGCACCTTCACACGGAAGGCGGAGGCCGAGCGGCAGGCCGGAAACAAGGAAGTCGCCGAGCGCCGCTCCCCCACTCCCGACGGAGCCGACAAGATGACATGGGGCGAGTGGGAGCCGACATGGATGGCCGCACGGATTGTGAGAAAGAGCACAAACCGTTCCGACGTAGCCCGGCTGCGCGATCATGTCCGCCCGCGGTGGCAGAAGGAACCGCTGCGCTCGATCACGACCGACGACGTACAGAAGTGGGTGACCGACCTCTCCAACAGCGGCATGGCGCCCTCCACGGTCGCCAAGTGCTACTACCTTCTGAGTTCATCCATGAAGGCTGCTCACCTTGCACGCCGCATAGACGTGAACCCGTGCAAAGGCATCACCCTCCCGAAGCCAGGACCGATGCCCGAGCGCTACCTCGACGATGACGAGATAGCAGCCATCGAGGCTTCCCTCGATCCGTTCGACCTCGTTGTGGTCGAGCTACTGCTCGGCACCGGCGTCCGTCTAGGTGAAGCGATGGGCCTTCACTGGGAGAGCGTTAACCTCAAGCGTCGCGAGATCGTCGTGGAGTGGGCGTACGACCCGGTAGAGCACGAGATGAATCCACCGAAGGACTACGAACGTCGAACTATCCCGATTGGTGACAAGCTAACAAAGCTGTTGAAGTCTCGCCTCGATCGTGTCGGCATGGGTAGCCCTGCTCCGGCTCCCGTGAAGTACCCGCGGAATGCACGGGTGCATTCAGGTCTCGTCCTCGCGCACACGCAAGGTCGGCCATTTGATTCGAGCAACCTACGCGACCGCTTCGAGGCGTCGGTGCGGATCGCGTACGTCGGCAAGGCGCGGACCCGTCACCAGATCGGACATGTCCGGCTGCACGACCTCCGCCATACCTACGCCAGTCGACTACTCGAACGCGGCATCCCGATCGAAGACGTGTCGCGCTTACTTGGACACGCCTCGGTCACCACCACTATGCGGTATGCCCACCGTGCGAAGTCGCGATGGGACAGCGTCCGGGCTGCGCTGGACTAGGGAGAACTCTTGTGCCGGGAGAAGAATCTGCGATTCGACTCAGGCGGATCGGACTCGTCAACAACTGCCCTTGCGATCTACAGATGGTCCGTATTCGTGGCACTTAGCAGAGAGCCCAGGCTGAAATATCGCTTGTTCTGAACGAAAGCGCTGCCTCTCCCCCTCTTTTGATGAACAATCGGCTGGGTCAGCACTTTCGAAGCGCCATCTCTTTGCGAACTCAGCACAAACACCTGATATGTGCCAGGCGACCAACCACTTTTCAACGAAGTACCGATTATGGTTGCAAGCTCCTTGTCGTCAGCATGTAAAGACTGCGCGAGAATCTTACTTTCTGCCTTACTGAATGTCACGATAGGAAGGCGTCGGACAACCTTCGCAAATACCGGTTTGACCTCATAGTCCGCATAGAACCCTAGGTACTCAATAGATTGAAAGGTGCGTTCATGCGGGCAGATGTATGCATTCACCTTCTCATAGAGGGGCCACGCTTTATCCGCCGCTACAATCACGACATTACGCTTGGGCGGCAGTGGTCGGCGCTTAGCGATGGCCGATACGCGCTCTAATCCTCGGATCCAAATTTCAGCTTCCGGGTCGACCCAGCCTGCCAATTGTGCCAATTTCTCAAACTCGATTTCCGGATCAAGCTTCAATAGGCTTCCATGGTGCGCAATCAAGTTTCTTAAAACGTTCACATTCTGCATGACACCGCCTACGGACTTCCTGTCACCGGGAGAATTCTTGAACGCCATCCTTAATGAGGAACGCCAAAGAGATTCGAACTCGGTGTCGAACATCGTAGCCCAGAATCCGAAAGTCACGCCCGCCACTATCCGATGTACGGACAATTCTTTTCTGGACTTCTTCAGACGCCCCTTTACCTCTTCAATTAAAGCCGCTTGTTGAACCCAGGGGGTACCGGGAACTTCAACATCACTCAACGGTACCGCGTTAAGACTTTCGATGATCGCATTTCGAATCAAAACCTCTACGTGATGAATTACTTCAAATAACGCCGACGATATACTTGCATTCCACTCGTATAGTGCTCTTGCTCCATCCATATCTTCATCTGCGGCTTCCAAAAAATCTGCAAACCGTTCAGAGGAGACCCACGCGGGCTTGAAGAGTGAAGGAGACGTTGCTGACACACCTGCGATGCTATAGTGAACATGCCCCAGGTTGGCCTCTATCGTCCGGACTCGTCCGCGACGACACGCCCCTGGGGCAATGTTCGTTGAGCCATACGTTGACACGTTGCTTGCTGCCGACCCGGCCTGGAGCCGATCAGCCGCTCTCTCAACTTCGAAGGCCAGTCACCTCCAGGTCAACCCATGGGAGTACCGCAACAGCAGGCCGACGCTTTCGAACACGGCCGTGCGGGGCTGCATCATGCTCGTTCGACCCGTTCGATTGGGACCCCCTGACAGGCGAACACCCACGCGCCGGAGGGTCGTGGTGGGGTTGGTGAGATCATGCGGTCCTCCCGGCCGTCGCGCATGCCCTTGCCCAGGTCCCCAGACCGGCAGGTTCCAGCATTGAGGTTGTCGCGATTCTGAGCGCGGCGAACACCCTCGGTAACGTCGCGCACTGGGTGGCTATTCGTGGACAGTAAGTGGGACATCCGTATCAACTAACACTTTTCAATGCTCCACGAGGACACCACCGTCCCAGCTATCATTCAAGCTTTGGTTCCACTCGATCGAGGGATGAGTGATACGTGTCGAAAAAAGTACGTCGCAGCCAGCGCCGCAGGGCCAATACGCTCAGTCGTGCACATACAGATAACTATGGGCCATGGAGAATCTTGACCGAGGACAAATACCAGTCTATCGACTGGGGGCCGATGACATTCATGTTCAAAATAACGAAGGTGCGGCAGAACTTCACCGCGAATACGATAGACGTGAGGTCCACTCCACTTGAGGATACCATCAGGCCGGTCAGTCTCACATTTCCGCCTCCACTCCAGCGTTTCGGAACCAATCCGGCAGCATTTATCTACCATTGGGAGAGGCTGACGTACACATTCAAGCTCCCGAATCCTGAAGAATTTGACGCCCTTCCGTTCGACGAGCTTGAAAAGCGAGTAGTAGCTCGCTTCGTTACTACCTGCCAGAATCTGGCAGGTTACACTGTGATAAATGACAGCACCGGCGGCATGAATATCACCAGCAAAGATGGCGAATGGACGCTAGTAGCAGAGCTTCCTACGCACCAGGAGTTCACCGGGATCTCTGCGACCTTTCGACAAATCCATAATGACAAAGAGAATGCCAGCTTCATCGCAGCCCGACGAGCGATTAAGAATGCAATCCTCAGGCTTGAGACTGAGGCAACCAGGCAGAAGGCTCGCACGACGATCAAGGCGTGGTCGAAAGCAAGGGAAGCCCTTTCCGGAAAAATGATCGAGACATTGATATGTGACCGCCTTATGTCTGGCGCGCCGGACAGTACTCCGCGCAGCCTCCAAGGAATAGATCCAGACTATATAATACAAACCTATAACTACGGAGAGACTCTGCATTGGGGAAATAGGCGCGAAGCTTTGGAGAAATTGGAAGACGATCCCACCAAAGAAAAGTTTCACAAGGTATGTTGCCTCCATTCCATGACTCAATTGAGCCATCTGTACTTTGGCTTCGCCGAACTCTGCGCCTCAGCTCTTGGCTATGCGAAAGTCACGTCAGTGTCTGCCCTAGGTGGCAAACAGTAGAATTCCGGCTCTAATTAAAGCCGTCAACCTACTTGGGGTGCGCCAACCAAGCGGCGCATCCATAAGTGCGAGCGCCGCACCAGGGCGTCGGTGCTCGCGCTTTACCGGATTCGACGCTTACGCATCAACTCTCGCCCGTTGGCAAGGTTCGGCCCGCAGTCGCTGAAGGCTCCGCACGGCGCCGGCCATCTGTGCTCGGGTCCATCGCCCGGCCGACGCCGCGCCGGCGGTTCAAGACGTCCACAACATCGCGTGTTCGGTACATCCGGCGTTTGCCGCGGTCCTCATGATCGGCGTGCTGATCCAGGACCGTCCGGTACTGGGTGATGGTCTTGCCGTCCACGCCGAGCAGGCGCGCTATCGCTCCTAGCGTGCGGAACTCGTCGGGATCCGTGGGCATGGCGTACTTGGCTGGTCGGTGCTCGGTCTGCCACTGATCCAGCCAGGCATCCAGCTCGTCGGCGTCGTACTCCTCGTGACGACGGCCGGAACCCACGCGTGGTCGGTACTGCTTGTGTGCAGGGAAGTCATCGCGAGTGGCCCAGTGATTGCGCACGCTGACCGGGCTCAAGTCGTGCCGCTCCGCCCATTCCGCGAGCGTGACCAACGTTCCCATGTACCCATTGTCGCCGTGCGAGCCTGCGGCGCCGCGGCAGCGTACCCAGCTGCTCATGGCAGCCGTGTCTCCTTCCTGCTCCGGCCGGGGCGGCGTTACTCTGGCCTGTGCCCTTTCCTTCGTGGGTGGGGCGCCTTCGGGCGGCCGGTATGTCCGGCCGTGACCCATGGGTCATGGTTTACCGGCCGCCCTTCAGCTCATCTCACGCGGTCCAGCGGTCGATGTCCTCTCCCGTGATCGCCTCGACCAGTGCCGAAATCAGGATCTCGGCGACCGGCGGGGTGACGGCGTTGCCGTACTGGCGTACCTGCTCGCGTTTGTTGCCCAGCACCGCGTAGCCGGTGGTGAAGGCCATCGCGCGGCCGATCTCGTGCGGCTGCAACATGCGAAACCGAACATCCTCGATCGCGGGCTGACGGATCGCCTCGACCAGCGCGAACCGGTCACGGGTCGACTGCGCGCCCATCGGCCGGTCGACCGGCCGCGCCGCGCCGTTTCCGTAGTAGGGCAGCAGCATCGACTCCCAGACCTGCTGCGGCACACCGTGCGGGACGACCAGGCCGTGATGGTTGCCGCTCGCGGTGACCGTGGCCAGCGCGTCGCTGACCGGGCGGGCGTCGCTGCCGCCGCCGCGCAGCTCGGCGACAAACGGCAGGAACGCAACGGCGGTCTCCGCGCGGGTGGTCTGGGTGCGCAGCGGCACCGTCGCCGGTTGCGCCTCCTTGCCCTCGCGGCCCTCCATCGGCACGACCAGCGCGTGGTTCGAGCCGTCGGCGACGATCGTCGCCAGCTGCTCGTGAACTCCGATCGTGCGTGGGCGGTCCGACCGCAGCAGCGCGAGGAACGGCTGCGGGATCATAAGGCCGTCGTTCTCGCGGGTGGTGCGGGCCGACAACGGCACCGTGACCGGCGCGGCCTGATCACGCCAGGTACCGCCAGCGGGAACCATCATCGGCACCGACGCCGCGTAGCGGGTCAACCCGACCCGGATCCGCTGCATCGTCTTCTCCGCCAGCGGTCGGGCCCGATCACCGATCCGCTCCCCCTCCAGCGTCCAGTCGATCGCGGCGGCTGCCGGAAGCGCGGGCGGCTCCACCACCGAGTTACGGCACGACACACGCGGGCAGCGGTAGACGTACTGCTGGCGGTAGCGGCCCATGTCCTGACCTTCGGTCTTGAACACCTGAATTGCCGAGATCCACTGCTCGCACGTCGAGCAGTACGCCATCGGGCGCAACCACTTGTTCCAGTCCGGCTCGCGCTTGAGCGCGACATCCCAGTACGCGACATACAGCCGGTCGCGGGACTGCGGCGCGACCGGAGTCCGCACCGACTGCGCGTGCATGCTGTTGACTGCGATCACGCGGACGCGGTAGCCCAACGCGCGGATCTCGTTCAGCCAGCGGTCCCACTGATCCCAAGCACGGACCTCGACGACGTTTTCGACCACTCCGGCGCGGACCTTGCCTCCGCGCTCGATCACACCGCGCAGATACATCGGCACTTCCTCCATCAACGCCCGCGACCGGTCGGCCTCCTCGTCGCGTGGGGTGTCGAACAGATCGCCCTGCATGGTGTTGTGGAAGTCGCGGGTCTTGCCGCGTGCCGAGGACCACTGCGGGCATTCCGGACTCGCCCAGAACAGATCGGCGGTCGGCCACTTCTCCACCGGGGCCTCCCGAATATCGCCGAGGTGGTGATCGGTGTCGGGGAAGTTCGCGGCATGAGTCTCGATCGCCCGTGTCCAGTGGTTCGCCGCGCGAGTGACCCGCACCCCGGGCACGGAGTGCGCGCCCTGGCTCGATCCACCTGCGCCGCAGAACCAGTCCATCAAGTCGAGCATGTTTGCATCCCTTCGGATTTCGTGGGTGGGAACGAAGCCGCGATGTGGTGTCCGGCCACAACGAACTTCTATGCAACAGTCTACCCGTTTTTAATCAATAACCTACCCGTTTCATCGGTGCCGGATTCGATGGAATGCGTTCATGCCGCACATGTCCACCTACCCTGGCAGACGGTTTGTACGGTGCGATCTGTGCGTCTACCAGGATGTTTGATCGTTTAAAGTGGCGGGTTTCCTGCCGCGAATTGGTGGTAGTCTCTCGGGCACCAACGCGCGGCCAGTAGGAAATTTCACCCCTTCCACCGACTTCCAATCGGTAGCTATTTGCGATGCCTGGAAGTTGCTGAGAGGGTCGGCAAAGCTAGTAGTTCGGCGACCGGCCCGCTGCAATGGAGCTGCGGTAGACCAACCCGACTCCCGCTTGCGCACCTGTGCCCCTCTGGGTGGCCTGCCTCCCGGCGAGGGCGGGGTGCTGGGGCAGCGCCCCGCCTCGCAGCCTTCGGCTGCGCAGCTTTCCCGGTCAATAGCGCGCGCCTCAGGATCGTGCTGGGTGTCCCTCCGGTATGGCCTGGGGCTACTCGATCACGACGGCGGCGGCCGTCAAGGGTGGCCGCCAGGCCATCGGCGCAGCCGACTTGCCCTTGACGGTCGTTGTCGTCGTGATAGCCCCAGACAAGGCCATACCGGAGGGACACCCAGCACCCTGCGCGCCGGACCGCGCGACCGCCAGGTCGCGGAACCAACTCCGAATCGCGCCGCGCGCTGCACCACCGTGCAGCTACACGCCCGCGCTCCACGACCCACGGAACTCGCGCTACGCGACCCCGACACACGCACAGCCGCGTGCAGTAGACCGCAGCCGATGCACACGCCGCCCCCACCGCCACCGTCTCCCAGAGCAACCCACACGCGAACTTTCCGATGCCCACCCAACGCAACCACTTCTCTTTCTCTCAGCCACCACCCCACCTCCCCCTTTTCTGCTCTTTTGATTTCTGATTGCTCCCCCACCCCCTCCCAGTCCGACATCTCGTTGAACACGCAGTGGGCGATGAGATGTCGGACTGGGAGGGGGTGGGGGAGTGAGCAGAAATCCCGCCCTTTACCCAGCTCACGGAGGGTTGGGGTGGTGGCTGAGAGGCGCGAGAATCGCGCACCCGCTTGTATGCGTGATTCGCTCGAAAGTTGCGCGTTTCTCGCACACCTGACGGCCGACAAGATCGACATCTCGATCCGTCGAGACTACGGCGAGAAGGCCCTTCCTCGGCCGGATAGCGTGAGCCCGGCTCGGCGGTTGTTCAAGGGCGCTCCTGCGTCGCGTCGCCTACGGCGATGGCCATTCGGCCACCCTTGAGCAACCACCGCTCCGGACTCGATTTGCCTGCGGAGGAAGGGCCAGGGGAAAGGTCAGGGGATCCACAGCTGAGTTGTAGACCGGCTGTAGACACGAAGAAGCCCGGCCGAATTCACGGCCGGGCTTCTGTCGGTTGGTCGGGTTACTCGGCGGGCGGGATGTAGGCGAGCAGCTCGTAGACGCGGCCGTAACCGCCGCCCTCGACCGGGCCGACGTACACCAGCTGATCGAGGCGGCCGCCGATCGCGAATCCGCCGGCCCGCGCTCGGCGCACGCCCGCGGCGATCGCGCGCTGCACGTCGCGATCCAGCGTGATCGAGCGCAGGCCCTCGTCGTCGGAGTCGGCGCGCTCGTCGGTCTCGAGGATCAGCGCCGAATCGATGACGGGATCCCCGGCATGGGCGACCATCGGCTTGCGGTTGACCCAGAACAGCGGCTGCCCCTTGCTGTTGTGGCGGTGGCGCCGAACCACGGCGACGATCTCGCCGGACACCGTGGTGTTCGGCTCCACGTCGCGGCCGAACGGGTTGCGGGCGCCCTGGCTCATCAGCTCGGCGTTGATCTGGTCCAGGTCGGTCAAGGTGTTCGTCATGGTGAATTCCTTCGATGGATGAGGTTGAGAAGTGGAGGAGAAGAGAGGGCAGGCAGGCCCTGCCCTCTGGCGATCGGTCAGCGAATCAGGCTCAGCACCTCCCCACCGGTGTCGTCCGCATCGGCGGCGGCGATGATCTGCGCGACGCGGGAGTGCGACAACCCGACCGCGGCGCCGATCCGGCGCGTCGACTCCCCCGCCGCAGCGCGGCGCAGGATCTCCGCATCGCGTTCGGCGAGCGGGTCGCTGTCCACCACTTCGGCGGTGGCTGTCTGCCCGCTGTCCAGCGCTGTCCGGTCGCTGTCGAGTCGTGTGGAGTCGCTGTCCGGTCCTGTCCACTCGGTGTCCAGCCGGGTCGCCTCGGCGTACACCGGCGTCAACCCGTCCTCCGGACCTGGCTCCGGGGTACGAGGAACCTCGATCAGGGCGGTCAGGCCGTGGGTGGCGGCCAGGCCGAACAGCGGCGCGGCGCCCGCGACGCACGCCGCGATCGTCGCGGGCAAGATCCGCTGCCCGGATTCCGCAGCATGCAAGCCGTTTCCGACCACGGAGATGAGTTCGGCGGCGAACAACTCACCCCAGAAGAACCAGCGCGTCCCGGCCGGGATCGTCACGTTCTGGCGGGCTCGTCGCTGCAACGAGACCAGCGCGACCGCGGACTGGACAATCGCGCCGTCGACGAAAATCGGTCCGGCCCACGCTAGACGCGGTGTAATCCCGGCCATCACGCTCAGTTCGGTCAGGGCGGCGAACGACCACGCGAACGCGCCCGCGCCGATGACGATCGTCATCGCCAGCGCGGTCAGCTCCGCGACATCGAACCGACCGCTGGACGCCCGGTGGACGGACTGGACAGTGGCTGTCGAGTTCATCGGTCGTATCCCTCTCGATCGGTGGACACCGCCCACAGGCCGTAGACGGGGGTGTGGATCAGCCGTTCCTGCTCGGCGTGCAGTGCGTGCCCGGCGAGCTGGTCCAAGGCGTTGTCCAGATCGCTGGCAAGCTCGCGGTTAAGGTCTTCCAGCTGAGCGGCCTGGTGCTCGGCGGCATCCAGCGCCGCCAGCGCGACCGCCAGCCGCTGCGCCAGATCCGCGGCGCGCTCGTTCGCCGCGATCAACCGCGCCTCCAAATCGCCGGTGGCCGAACCGGACGTCGTCGGCTGGGCCGGGCTCACCGGCGGAGTCCCAACCAGGGACACCGACTGCGGGGTCGACCGCAGCGGCGTCGGCCGGATGGCCAGCGCGTCGGCGAAGCAGTCCGCGGGCTGGGCGGGCATCGTCGCCTCGACCGACGGGGCGCTCACCGCTGGACTCCGTCACGCTCGGTGTTCGCCAGCGACGCCGCCAGCACGTTGCCGGATCGGTAGTCCGCCAACGCCGAACGGGGCGCGGTATCGCGGGTAATGTCGGTGGTTGGTTCGGCTCCCTGCTGGATGTTTGTGGTGTCGGACCGTCGGTGCATGCCGGGCGTTGCACCGCCCGGCATGTCCGTGGACAGCTCCGCAGTGCGCGCGGCGGCGAACGCGCCCGACACCGGGACCGGCCCCGCGGACGGGCGGGCCTCGGCCGGATCCGACCAGGAATCGCGGCGTTCGACGGCGGCGAGCTGCTGGCGGGCCTGCTCGATCGAGCGGGGCTCGACCACCCAGGCACCGTGTCCGGCCAGCTCGCGGGCGTGCAGTTGGCTGCGCCAGTCGATCTCGCTGATCGCGTGGAAGCCCTGAGCGCGATCCGCGGTGATCTGCTCGTGCATGCGGCGCATGGTGTCCGGCGCCGAGCGCCAGTCGCTGTGCGCGTCCTCCAGGTACCGGTAGGCCGCCCCGAGTTCGTCATCCCGGCCGCTCCAGCGATCCCGGATCTCATCGACCTGGTCGAAGATCCGGTCGCTGTCCTGCCGAAACTCGGTGCGGAACGCGGCTTCGCTCAGGTCCTTCACGCGGTCGAAGTCCGCCCGCATCAACACTTCCTCCGGGTTCTCGACGCGCCCGGCGTAGCGGTTGATGTACAGGTCATCCAGGTCGTTGCTGCTCATCGGTCCATGCCCTCTCGGTCGTGTCCGTTGTGTGCGATGGCGTCGGCCAGGCTGTTGCCGGGCCGGTAGTCCGCCAGCGCAGAACGGCCGCTCGAAACGGACGCCTTGGCCTGCTCGGCCTGGCGCTCCGGGCTGCCGAACCGCTCGTGGGTCGGGGTGCGCTCGGCGAGCTTCGCCACCGCCTCGTCGCGCTCGCCGCGCAGCTGGTCGCGCTCGGCGGTGAGCGCGGTCAACTGCTGGGTGAGCCGGGCGTTGGCCTCGGTCAACTGGTTGTTGTGCTCGATCGACAACCCGTGCCGGGCGGTGAGCTCCGCGAGCTTCTTATCCCGCGCGGTGAGCTGTCCGGCCAGCTGGTTGTTGCGCTCGGCGGCGTCGACCAGATCCCCGGACAGCTGCTCGATCTCGCGACCACGCCGCGCGAGATCCTCGGCGAGCTGGTCACGCTCGGCCGCAAGCTGCTGCCCCGACGCGGGCAGCTGCTGGGCGCCGCGCTCCTGCCTGGCCTCGGTGAGAGGTCGGTCGGTGCGTTCGCGCCATTCCCGCGTGGCGGTGGTGACGTGTTCCCGACCGCCCTCGCTGATCCACTTCGGCGCCTCGGCGTCCCGCTCGTACACCGACACCCGTATCTGCGCACCCGGCCGGGCCGGGATAGTGCGCGCCCGACGGTCTGCCCATGCCGCCGCCTCGGCGTCGGTGGCATGCCAGCTACGCTCGACCCGCACATAGCCACCGGGCTCGTCCGGGGCGATCGAGATCGCCGCCGACACCTTCGCCCGCTCCTGTGCGTTCTCCAGCTCGGATTCGGCCTGCTCCGGAGAAAGGCCGGCCGCGATCGCCCGCTCCCGCGCGGTGCTGATGTCACGGCCGTAGGCATTCAGCGCCGCCCGGTTCGCGCGGTCCTGAGCGGCCGGATCGAGCGACGCGGTCGATGGCCGGGACAACCGCGGCGCGTTCGCGTCCCAGGCCAACTGGGCCGCACGAAGCTGCTGCACCGCCTGGACGTGCGCCCACGGCGCGTCCTTGACCGAGACCTGCGGCACCGGCCGAGATCCACGCTCGGTGTCGCGGTCCTGAGCGATGCGGCCCCAGCGGGCCTGAACATCGGAGAGGTGCGCGATGTCGCCGTCGCCCATCTCGCGCAGCCGGTTCGGGTCGACGAGCCAGTTCTCAC
Source organism: Nocardia sichangensis (assembly GCF_047200615.1). Lineage (NCBI taxonomy): Bacteria > Bacillati > Actinomycetota > Actinomycetes > Mycobacteriales > Nocardiaceae > Nocardia > Nocardia sichangensis. Next base: position 107,825 of record NZ_JBJZOK010000003.1, on the reverse strand, counting down.
GCTCCCGCTCCGCGCGCTGCCGGGCGCTGACCGTCTCGCGAGCCACACGCGCGCGGTAGTGCAGCGCTTCCAGGCCCTTGACCTTGTGGGCGCGGGCGAACAGGTCGCCGGTCTTGTACTCCGGGAACACCGTCGCCGCGTCCAAGCCGTCCAGGGCGATGCCCTGCTCGGTACGGGTCAGGTGCTCGTTGCCGATGAACTGCACCGCGAGCCGGTCGCGGTGCTCGACCAGAGCGCGGGCGTCGCGGGCGCGGCGGTCGTGATCCACCCGCGGATCGTTGGCACGCTGCGCGACGGCCTGGGCGTGCAGCCGGTAGCGGTCAACGGCCTGGCTGGTCCAGATCCGGTGATGAGCGCGGGCCTGCTGCTGCTCACGCCGCTCGGTGCGGACCAGGCGGCTGATCTCCTTGCGGACCCGGCGCCGCTCAATCCAGTTCGCGGCCTGGGCGTGGCGCTGCATCGCCGTGCGCATCGCGGCACTGAACTGGCGTGCCTGCGCGATCATCTCGTCCTCAGGACTGCGATCGGACATGATCATTTCTCCTTCTGGATGGTGGGGATGTAGCCCGCGGCGACGTTGGCGCGGACATGGGTCAGCAGGTCCGTTCCGGCCCGCTGGATCCAGGAACCGGCGTCGGCCAGGGCGTAGGCGAGCATCCGGACGGTTTCGATGGCGCCGGGGCGTCCGGCGCAGTGCCACCACGCGAACGCCGCCAAAGCCAGCACGTACAGCGACAGCGGGCCCGGCAGCGGCAACACCGCCACCGCGACAACCGCGCCGGCCGTGGTCGCCACCGCCGGACCCCAGATCCGCACGCTGTCGCGGGCCTTGGTGAGCCGGGAAACGTGCGGGGTCACAGTGCGCCCCACGCTGCCGCCGTCGGGCACGACCGGCGTCAGCAGCTGCGCGGCGAGCTTCTGCGCCTCGCTGCCTTCCATGTCGGCGGTGAGCGCTTCGAGCACCTGCTGCTCGCGGGCCTGCTCAGCGGCGCTGCGGCCACCCAGCTCTTCACCGTGGTCCTCGGGTTCGATCGGGTTCGGGAAAGCCATTGCTCGTAACTCCTTGTCGTAGCGGTGATTCAGGCCGGGCGGCGCTTGGTCAGGTCGATCACCGGCGCCAGACCGGTGGTGTCGTCGGTGTCGGGCTTCGGGTCGGTGAAATCGGCGATGCCGGGCAGCGGACGCAGCCGCTTGAGCTCGGCGTCGTCCAGCGGGGAGACCCGGCCCCAGCGGGCGCGGCCACCCGCGACCTGGACCACGTCGCCTTTGGCCATGGCACGCAGCCGGTTCGGCGGGATCAGGAACTGATCGCCCGGCTTGACGTTGCCCTCGTCACCGTCGCGGTTGCCGCTGATCAACTTGCGCGACAGTTCGAACTTCGCGCGGGTGCCGTACTTCTTGGCCAGCGTTTCCGGATCCGACGAGCGCATCAGCAGCGAGCCACCCGAGGCGGCGGCGACCAGGCCGGTGCGGTTGTCGTCGTCGTGACCGAGGCCTTGCCAGGACTGCGCGATCCACCACGACCCGATGCCGGCCTTGCGCAGGCGCTCGACCCACTTCACCGCGCGGGTCTTGCCATCCGAGACCGCGGAGAACTCATCGACCGCCATCAGCGACGTGCGGCCGTGTTCCTTGTCGGCGAGCTGTTCGAGCATGGTGCCGATCGCGCCGAACTGGGCGCGGGCCCGATCTGGGGTCTTCACGCCCTCCAGCACGATGTAGAGGACGTCGAAGTCGGTGAGTTCCTTGTCGCCGTCGAACGCATCCCCCAACGCGCGGTAGAGGTTGGCGAACTCCGCGCGGGCGGAGTTCATCACCGGCTGCTTGCCGTCGATGGTCGACTTGATCTCCATGTCGATGCCCATGACGCCGGTCCAGACCTCGGCGGCGGGCTGCCCGCCCCACAGCTTCGACAGCCGCTCCACGTCGAACCGCGACAGGAACTCCAGCCAGGTGCGCGGCGGGTTGTGCCCGATCGGCGTCGGGACGCCGTCGAGGACCTCGACCCGAGCCGGGGCGTCCACGATCAGGTGGATCAGGGTCTCGCGGATCTCGTGGAAGTACTTCTCGGTGTCGGTGGTCGGCGTCGAGCCGCCGGAGACCATCGCCGAGAGGATCGAGCGCAGGTCATCCACGATGGCCTTCTGCGCCTTGACCTCCAGCGCGTCGAAGTCGTTGCGCGGCCACATGCCCAGCGACACGTCGTCGGGGAAGATCCCGATCCGCGGCGCGGGCACACCCAACGCCGTGAACCACGTGCGCATCCGGGCGGCGACCTTGCGCGACTCCGGCCCGCCGTTGCAGTCGACCACGATCACCAGCGGCCGACCGGGACGATCCAGCCGCCACCACTGCCGATGCCGCATCCACGTGGTGATGAACCACGACACCAACAGCCGCACCATCAACGTGGTCTTGCCCGACCCCGATCCCGCGACGGTGGTCTGGTGCTCGGCGGCGTTGATCCACGGCACGATCAGCCGGGTCTCGGTACGCCCGAGCAGCTGCCGCAGCATCGACGCCGCCGGGGCCTGGTCGGTCTCCAGCGCCAGGCGCCCGATCACCATCTCCGGCGACAACCCGCCCGTGGTGAAAGGCAACCGACGCCGCGACAACCGGGCGGCGGCGCGCTGCTCACGCTGCGCCTGCGCCCACAACGCCCGCTCCGTGCGCGCCGGGGACTTCAACCCGACGGTGGCGAGCTGGACGCGGCGGTTGGTGTAGGTGATGGTCGCGGTCAGCCACGCCAACGGCACCAGCACCACGGCCATGCCCAGCAGCCCGGCGGTGTACTGGCCCTGGAGGAATTGGTGGCTGGCCTCGGTGGCCATCCGGCCGGGCTCGAACACGTCCCACGCCCACAGCGCGGTCGCGCCCGGCATCGCCAACACGCTGCCGATCAGCCAGTTCCGCAACCGGGTGGGCTTCCACGCCAGCGCGGTCGCCGGGATCAGGATCATGATCGTCATGACCAGGATCGCGATCACACACGCCGCGATCAGCAACGCGCCATCGCCCAAACCCTCCAGCGACCACGTGCTGAAATCAGGCAGCCACCCCAGCGGGTCATGGTCCAGCCCGATCGGCGGCATCTTCCGCTCGATCTGAATCGGTGCGCCCGGCGCGGGCGTCGGAGTCGGGGTAACGACCGGGGTCTGCGCATACGGCGCGCAATCGGCCTGAGTGATGATCGGAGTGCAATCGGTCATGATCAGACCGCCTTTCCTTCGTTCGGGTCTGCGCCCTGGGAGATTTCGTGATCAGCGGCACCGCCCGCGATCACCCGGAGCCCGGGACGCGAAGCGAGCGAGAAGGATTCGACCTTCTTCCTGGCCAGCAGCTCGTCCAGATCGACCAGCCGCAGCTTCGGGCCATCCGACAGATCCAGACCGGCCGCAGCAGCCCGGATCACGTTCTTCACCGCTTCACCGCGGCAGTAGTAGGTCAAGCCCATGCACTGAGCCCTCTCGGCGACCTTCAGCGCCTGGACCACCGAAGTACGCGCGGCCGTAGCGCTTTTGGCAGTCAGCTCGACCTCGACAGCCCACAGCTCACCAGCGCTGGTGAGATAGCGGCCGTCATGGATATGCGGGCGCGGCTGCCCGGCCTTCACCAAGCCGACATCCGCGCGCATCGACCGCTCCGAGATCCAGCGGTCCAAATCCAGACCGACCAAGGTCAGCCGCAGCTGCAACACGGCCTTGGTGTGAGCGGCCATCTTCGGCGTCGGCACCCAATAACGCACCGACCGACCCAACAGGGCCTCCGCCGAGGACTTCGTCGGGAAGATCCACGACGGACCCGGCACCGGCCGCATCCGCTTGGCGCTGATCATCTGAGCGGCTTCCCACTTCGCCGTGATCCGGTAGGCGCGGTTGATGCTCACGCCCAACATCTCGGCGACCACATCCAGCGGTGCCCCGTACATCTCGGCCAGGACTGTCAGGCCAGCGAGATCACGGGGCGAGAGTCGAAAACTCATCGGTCGTATCCCTCCCGTTCGGTCTCTCGCCCGAACACGTCGGCAAGGGACGAACCCGGCCGGTAGTCCGCGAGAGCGCTGGTGGATGTGTTCCAGCCCGGCCCCGGATCCCCGGCCTGCTCGATCTCGGCGCGGTCGAGGCCGTGACGCTCCGCCGCACGCAGCTGGTGCTCACGCGTCGCCTTCGCCAGAGCTGCCAGCTGCGCGGGCGTCGCGGGCCGTTTAGGCGCGGCCTGGTTCACGTCGAACAGGTGCGCCACCTGCTCTCGGCCGTAGCGGCGGAACGGAATCCGGCCCTGGATGTCCTGCCCATTCGGGCGCATCCCTGCGGCCTCAAGTTGCCGCTTCGTCCGCAAATGCCCAGGCGCCATGTGCCACCGGTAGGTCGGAATGCCTTCGCTCACCGCGCCACCTGCTCACGCGACACGCACGAACCCGCCGGTTCCGGAGGGACCCCGGCATTGAGCGGGCGGCAGATGTTCGGCGACGGCATGTAGTCCTGGTGATCGATCCACGCCGCCGTGCAGCCACCCATGCCGATAAGCAGCAGCGCACCGAACGCGGCCAGCCGCACCATCGGCGGCAACAACCCCAGGGGGGCGAACACCGCACTGGCGCCGGTGAATTCCGGACCGGCCATCGAATGCAACGGGTTGTGACCACCGCGGCGGTCGAAATGAGTGACCGTGTACCCCTGAACAGGCGGGTCCTCCCGCCACGGCGCGGTCATCGATCCGCCTCGTTCCGCTCGGCACCGTCGCCGTCGACCGCCTCGCCCGTGTCGGCCCCGCGGCTGTCACGCGCGGCCACTGCATCCGCGATGCCGGCGTCGAGCAGCGCGCGCAGCGCGGTTGCCTGCTCGAGCGTCAACTGCATCGACATCCCGACGTACGTCGACGACGACGCCGGGTACACCCGGACACATACCCGGTCGACGTGTGCCGCGTACCGCACCCGGAACGACCCGTGCACCGAGATTTCCGCGGAGACCCCGGTATCCACCGGAACACCCGACTCGCTCGCCGCGATCACGTAGTGACCCACGTAGTCCCGCAACACGCCTTCGGGGTGGGCCTGCCGCTCTTGATCCCCATCGCGCAGGTAGATGCTCATCGCCGAAGCCCCCACTGCCGCGAGGACCGCCACAGCGCGAAACCGCCCAGCATCACCAGCGTGATCCCGATGACTTCGGGCGCCGTCAGCACGAGGTAGCCGACCGCAACTGCGGCGACCACCAAACCAAAAGTCCCCGCCCGCATTACGCGACTCCGGTCTCGTTCAAGGGACGGACCAGCGCGAGGACCTGATCTCGATCGACCTTGATGAGCCTCGGGCCGACCTGAAAGCCCTGCAAGAGGCCGCCATCCACCCAGCGCCGGACGGTCCGCGGGTGGACACCCCCGGCCAGTTCCGCCGCGACGCGAAGGCTGATCAGCGTCTTCGGTCCACCAACCGAGCCACTTCGTCTGCTCATAAATGTCACTCCTTTGGCGACTTGTCGTTACGTATACACAACAGCGTATGTGTAGTTGCGCATGCGCACAAGGCCTACACATGTGTAGACGCCAAAGGGCATGAAAAAGGCCTGATCAACGCATTGATCAGGCCCCTATACGTTTCGACCGAAGTCGGTCCGAGTCAGGTCAAGTGGAGGTCTCCCGCCTGCTCGTAGCGACCGATTCAGGCTCTAGTGCCATCCGGAACAGGAACGCGTCGTAGCGGTCACGTGGATACGAGATGTTCGAGATCATGAGGACTTGCTCATCGCTGGCGATGTAGCGCTGAAATACAGCCTTGACCAGCTCGCCGGACGGAGTCCTGAGCCACTCGGCATGGCTCGCCGGCGGCAGAGTGTCCGTGATGGTCTCCTCCAGGAACGCCGCAGCCGAGACATCGGCGACGTCGATGGGCTGGTAGCTGTCCGACACGGAGATCGGTCGGCCGCCCTCCGACGCGCGCACGATTACATGCGTCAATTCAGAGCCGACTTTCACGCCCAGCTTGTCCGCGAGGTCTTCCGTAGCGAACACACTCTCGATGTCACGCTCCACCTCCACCGGCTCCGTTGCTTCGTTCTCGAATGTCGTCTCGGGCTGCTCGAACTGCCGCTCGGGCGAGACCCTGGTCAGATTCGGCCGGTCGGCAACGAAGGTGCCCTTCCGCCGCTCGGTCCGCACCAATCCCTGACCGAGAAGCAACTCGATCGCATTGCGGATCACGATCTGCGACACGCCGTGGCGCTTCGCCAGTTCCGGGTAGCTCCGCAGCTGGGTTCCCGGCGGGAGTTCACCAGCCCTGATCTTGCGTGCGTATTCACCCGCGATCTTCACGTATGCCGGTTCAGCCACAGTCAATCCCCTCGCTTCGTCCACTCGGGCAGGAGTTAGTCACCCCTACCAATACACAACTACGTATACATACATCATGGCAGCGTGTTGGAAGTGGGGCGACGCGTTTGCGCGACTTCTGGTGCTACTTCCGACGAGTCCAGCTCTGCGCCTTGTCGTGCAGGTTCCACCAGGACACGAACTGCGTATCCTCACCAACCTGCTCCCACCCGTAAGCGAGCTTGTCGAAGAAGGCATCAGTGCCGGTCTTGCCGCCGCGAGGTTCGCCAACGTAAATCAGCGTGTCGCCTCCGGCTTCCTCGAACGCTTCCAACGCGTCAGTTGACATCGGATCTCCCCAGCCCGGCGGCCAGCACAAGAAAAGAACTCGACGCGACTCCTCGCCAGCTTCCCGCGCTGCGGCCAGGTCGGCGAGGTCGCCGACTTCGTGCCAGACATCCAACTGCCCAGCTCCCCCACGAAACGACACATTCTCGATCCGGCCGGGCGGTTCCGAGTCGAATGCCAAGACATCGACGCCGCGGCGTCGCAGCTGTTCCGCCCAGTATCCGCGCCCGGCGCCGATCTCCAACAGCCCTCGACCCGCGCAAACGGCGGTGATCCACTCCAGCGTCTCGGGCGACGGGATCGCATATGCATATGCCTCCTGGAGAACCGTCTGCGCATAGGCCAGTCGCGCACTGCCCTTCGCTACACCGCCGTTGACCTCGCGACGCCCACCACGCTCGGCCGGGGCCGCACTGACGGACGGACCAACGATGTCCCAGTACGGATTCTCACTGTCACCGCCCGTCATGTAGTGCAGCAAACGAATGTCGAAGGCCCTGTCGGCCTCGGCATCACCGCTTCCAGGTATGGCAGCGGCAGTATCGAGGTACTCCGCAACCCTGGGATACGAAGTGCGGAAGCGTGTTTCGTCCCCAAGAAGATCGGACAGCTCTTCACGACGCTCTGGTGTCAATACGAATCCTGTCACCCAGTCGATTGTGCCGACCTCGACGGCCGCTTGGTGGGCTATGAGCTGCACCGCCGCTCAGGCTTTCACATCGCCCGCGGCACAGCAGACCACGAACATTCCCTACTTCCGTGGGGCAGTAGGTCATCACCAATGGGGCAGACATGGGGCAGACAGACGTACCGATGTGTACACTCACGACCCGAATGCAAAAACCAAAACAGCCGCAAACACGCTGAACAGACGTACATTCATGTCCGAACTGTTGACGTATGTCCAGGCAGTCTGATACGAGAGTCGAAAAGGGACTTTTAATCCGCAGGTCGTAGGTTCGAGCCCTACTGGGGGCACAAAGGTCGGGCGTCCGGATTGCTCCGGGCGCCCGACCTGTTTTCTCGGAGTTCTCCGCCGTGCGGCGCCGGCCATACGGCAGTGGAAACGCCGCGTCGAGGCTCTATTACCTGTGCCGCACGGACGCTTCGCAGGAGGCGGCGTCCGGGGAGCGCGCTCGGCGGCGAGAAGGGCTGCACCGCTCCCCGATCACCGGTCACGGTTTGCGCAGTCGGCGCCGTAGACGGTGTAAGCGGTGGGGAACAGGAATCTCGGCCGGAGCGACATCGCCGGTCACCCCCGGCACGGCTATAGGGGGCACCACGATGGAGTGGCATCAGAGGTGTACCGGTTGGATTGTGACGAACAGCACAGCTACCTCACATAGGGCATTCGTCGACTGGAGAGATCGCGTCTCGCGTACCGGTCAGTCATGCGCCGGTTGTGATATCCCCTTGATCGCGGTTGTACGCCGGTCGGCGGAAAAGCCGATGACAGCTCGGCTTGCACAGTAGATACATACGGACAATTCGCGACGCAGGACAACCGTCGGGTCACGACGGCACAGCTGGAGGCCCGGATGCTTCGTCGCTTCATGAACAATCCATGGCGGCATGACCCGATAGTGACGAGCAGCCGAGGGCAGTGGCATACGCCGCCGGGCGGCGCATTACGTATAGAAGGACATGGTTGTCGGCGTAGTTGCGATGCGCAGTCGAACCGCCGTCGGCGATCGGGGAGGAAAAGCCTGCGAAGATCCGACAAGCGTGCGACTTGGGAAGAGCGGCATGAAGGCGTTGGCCTTCGGAGGCGATAGATGGCGATCGGAGACGCCGATTTCACCGCGATCCATCACGAATCGCCGGCTCGATCGCACACGACGTCATGCAACCAAGGCGCGTGGCGTCTGGGAGACACATGCCGGATCCCGCCATCACACCTACTCACTTCCTGGCGGGTGCCGACCTCTCGACCGTTCTCCACGGAGGGCGTCGTCGGCGCCAATTCACAGGAACATCGCAGCTGGGCTCGCCGCAGTTCGCCGACACGCGCAGAACCAGGGCGTTTCGATCCCATATCGGCCCCCTGGGCCGCCCTTGTGTGTTCGCCCACGTACGGCTAACGCTCCTATCACCGCGTCGATAGACCCATTGCAGCGGGTAGAGCCCATACACTCATGGAGATCACCGAACGGCGAAGAGGTCGTATGAGGTGGATCACCAGAGCATCGATCGCCTAACGGATGCGTTTCGCATCACACCTACGGTGCCGTAAGGTATGGCCGCATCGGTATCGGTCTACCTTGGGATTGACCTGCACGACCGGAAGCACACACTGAAGGGTTCATACATGGCAAGGGATCTGACTCAACTCGAGCTGCTGACGGAGTTGGAGCCGGTTGCCGAAGAAAACGTCAACCGGCACCTCTCCATGGCAAAGGAATGGCACCCGCACGACTACGTTCCGTGGGACGACGGCCGCAATTTCGCGGCACTCGGTGGCGTGGACTGGGATCCGGAGCAGTCCCGCCTCAATGAGGTCGCGAAGGCGGCCATGATCACGAACCTGCTGACCGAGGACAACCTGCCCTCCTACCACCGCGAGATCGCCGAGAATTTCTCTCAGGACGGCGCGTGGGGCACCTGGGTCGGCCGCTGGACCGCCGAGGAGAACCGGCACGGCATCGTGATGCGGGACTACCTGGTCGTGACCCGCGGCGTCGATCCGGTCGCGCTCGAGGAAGCCCGAATGGTCCACATGACCAACGGCTTCGCCTCCCCCGCGGAAGCCGACGCGGGCTTCCTGCATTCCGTCGCGTACGTCACCTTCCAGGAACTGGCCACCCGGGTCAGCCACCGCAACACCGGCAAGGTCTGTGACGACCCGATCGCCGATCGCATGCTGCAGCGCGTCGCCGCCGACGAGAACCTGCACATGATCTTCTACCGCAACATGTGCGGCGCCGCCCTCGACCTGTCTCCCGACCAGGCGATCGAGGCGATCACCCTGATCCTGGAGAACTTCCAGATGCCGGGCGCGGGTATGCCCAACTTCCGCCGCAACGGAGTGCTGATGGCCAAGCACGGCATCTACGATCTGCGCCAGCACCTGGAGGAAGTGGTCCAGCCGGTGCTGAAGAAGTGGAACATCTTCGACCGCACCGACTTCACCGCCCGCGGCGAGGCGGTCCGTGAGCGCCTCGGCCTGTTCCTGGACAAGCTGGGCAAGGACGTCATCAAGTTCGAGGAACAGCGCGACCGGATGCTCGCCCGCGAGGCCGCCAAGCGCGACCGCGCGATGGTCGGCAGCTCCGTGTAGAACCCGAGGAACAACAGCAGGCGCCGCCCCGGAAGACCGAGGGCGGCGCCGGTGTGCACGGCCCGGTGCCGCGCGACATGCGCACCGGGCGAACGACCCGCTCCGGCCGACTTACGTGCGCAAATGAGACACTGGTCGGCGTGACGATGACTACCGAGGCGATGACGAAGCTGCGGATCGGGCCGTATCCGGTCGATCCGCCGGTCGTGCTCGCGCCGATGGCGGGCATCACGAATCTGGCGTTCCGCAAGTTGTGCCGGGAATTCGGCAGCCCGACCTCGATCTACGTGTGCGAGATGATCACCGCGCGGGCGGTGGTGGAGCGTAACGAGAAGACGCTGCACATGATGTCCTTCGACGCCGACGAGCATCCTCGCTCGATGCAGCTCTACGGCGTCGACCCGGCCACGCTCGGCGAAGCGGTACGGATCATCGTCGGCGAGGGCTGGGCCGACCACATCGACCTCAACCTGGGCTGCCCCGTGCCCAAGGTCACCCGCCTCGGCGGCGGCGCCGCCCTGCCGTACAAGCGGACGCTGTTCCGGAGCATCGTGCGCGCCATGGTGAGCGCGGCGGAACCGGCGGGGGTCCCGGTCACCGTGAAGTTCCGCATCGGCATCGATGACGACCACCTCACCTATCTGGACGCGGGCCGGATCGCCGAAGCCGAAGGCGCGCGAGCGGTCGCGTTGCACGCTCGCACGGCCGCGCAGCGGTACTCGGGCCAAGCCGACTGGACCGCGATCGCCCGGCTCAAGGAGGCGGTCACCTCGATCCCGGTGCTCGGCAACGGTGACATCTTCTCCGCCGCCGACGCCGTCCGCATGATGGACGAAACCGGGTGCGACGGTGTGGTCGTCGGCCGCGGCTGCCTTGGCAGGCCGTGGCTGTTCGCCGAGTTGCAGGCGGCGCTGCGCGGTGAGCCGCTGCCGGAGGCGCCCGATCTGGGCCGGGTCGGCGCGGTGCTGTACCGGCACGGCGCGCTGCTTTCCGAGCATCTCGGCGAGGAGAAGGCCATGCGTGATCTGCGCAAGCACATGGCGTGGTACCTGATGGGCTTCCCGGTCGGCTCCGATCTGCGACGTGCGTTCGCCACCGTGGGCAGCCTCGCACAACTGGAAGACCTCGTCGGCCAACTCGACCCGACGGTTCCGTTCCCGGAGGACGCGGAAGGTCCGCGCGGCAGGCAGGGCTCGCCGGGCAAAGTCGCGCTGCCACACGGCTGGCTCGATGACCCGGACGATCCCGCGGTGCCTCGCGCGGCAGATGTGATGCACAGCGGAGGGTGATCGGCAATCGCACAGCGAACGCTGGCGTCGAACCGTTGTGACCTGTTCGATTTCGCCGTGGGGTGGCCTGCCGTGGCGGAATCGTTATCATTGCGGGATCGGTGCCGCCGGTCCGGTATGACCCAGGCGGAAAGCAAGACGAAAAGCGAGGTTCGTTGGTGGGTGACGATCGGCACGGGCGTTCGCCACGGCCCGGAGGTCGCGCCCCGTGGGAGCGGTATCCCGCGGCGGACAACCCCGAAGGAGACGTCGCACGCACGTCTCGTCGTTCCCGCCATACCGACGCCGCTCCTGACCAGAGTTCCGCGCCCCTGACGGTGCAGGATCTCGTCCAGCGAGTCGACAACGAACGCACCGGCCGCCGCGGCCGCCGCGCGGAACCCACGCCACCGGACCCGACCGCCCCGCCGAGCCGAGGCCGCCGCGCGGAACCCAAACCACCGGACCCGACCGCCGCGCCCATCCGAGGCCGCCGCCCCGAGCCCGGCCCGCCGGACCCCGCCGCCGCGCCCATCCGAGGCCGCCGCCCCGAGCCCACGCCACCGGTTGCGGGCTCTCCGACGAACCGAGGCCGCCGCCCTGAGCCGGTACCGCCGCAGGCAGGCCCACCATCCGCACGAATCAATCGCGCCGAGCCACGTCAAGAAGCTCCCCGCCGACCCGCCGACCCGGCCGCCGCCAACGGCCGTGGCGCGGCAGCCGGTCCCCGGCGCGCACCGGACTCGCCACCGCCACGGCAGACCGGTAGCTCACCGGTGGTCCAGGACATCACGGGCGCGACACCGGCCGCCCGTCCCGCGAGCCGCCGCCCTGCCGAGCGCTCGGCATCCGCCGCGCCACCCGTCGCTCCCCCGGAACCGGAACAGGCCGAAGAGGTCACCGACGTCCTACCTCCGCTCGACGAGCCCACGCGCGCCAAGCGCAAGGGCGTGAGTTGGCCGACCAAGGACGGCAAGGACGCCAAGCCGAAGCCCGTCGGCACGGCACAGACCCGTCTGCAGGCCTCCAAGGAGCGCCGCAACAAGCGTCTGCGGACCGCGGGAAGGGCGGGGGGTGCAGTGTGCGCTGTGCTCGCTCTGCTGGTCACCGGCGGCGGCTGGAGCTACCTACGGTCGACCACGGACGGCTTCACCCAGGTCTCTGCCCTCGACGAGAACTCAGAGGACATCATCGATTCCAATGCCCAGCTCGGCGACGAGAATTACCTGCTCGTCGGCACCGACACACGCGCAGGGGCCAACGGCCAGCTCGGCGCGGGCACTTTGGACGACGCCGAAGGCGCCCGTGCAGACACCACCATGCTGGTCCACATCCCGAAGAACCGGAGTCGCGTCGTCGTAGTCTCCTTCCCGCGCGACCTCGATGTGACCAGGCCCCAGTGCAACGGATGGGACAACGAGAAAAACGGATACACCAACGAGAAGTTCCCGTCTGCCATGGGCGACAAGCTCAACGCCGTCTACAACCTCGGCGGGCCGATGTGCCTCGTCTCCACGATCCAGCGCCTCACCGGCGCGTCGATCAATCATTTCATCGGCATCGACTTCGCCGGTTTCGAGTCCATGGTCAACCAGATCGATGGCGTCGAGGTCTGCGCGTCCAAGCCGCTCGTCGACGACGTGCTCGGCACCATCCTCGAGCACCCGGGCAAGCAGCGCATCGATGGCCAAACCGCGCTGAACTACGTGCGCGCCAGGCATGTCTACGGCGAGGAGCGCAGCGACTACGACCGCATCAACCGACAGCAACGCTTCCTCGCTTCGCTGCTGCGCAGCACGCTGTCCAGCAAGGTTCTGTTCAATCCGGGTAAGCTGAACGGCTTCATCACTGCGCTTCGCGAGCACACCTGGGTCAACAAGGTCGAAACGACCGACCTGCTGATGCTGGGACGTTCACTGCAGAAGATCGATGCCGGCGTGGTCACCTTCATCACCGTTCCAACCGCGGGTACCACCACTTACGGCAACGAGATCCCCCGGGAATCCGACATCAAGGCGATCTTCAAGGCGATCCGCGACGATCAGCCTCTGCCGGGCGAGAAGCCAACCGTTCAGGCGAACGCACCCGCTCCGACACCGACCGCTCCGACACCGACCAAGTACAAGGCGGTGGATCCTTTGACTGTTTCGCTGCTGGTGTCCAACGGTTCCGGAGTCGAAGGACTGGCGCGCACCGCGGCCACCAAGCTCGGCAACCAGGGCTTCACGATCTACAACACCGGAAACTACGCCAACGGCACCTCCACCACGACGAAGGTCCGCTACGCCCCCGGCCTGGAGGCAGAGGCCGCAACCGTAGCGACCTCCATCCCCGGCGCGACCATCGAGGCCGCCGACGATCTCGGCGGCATCGTCGAGGTCGTCATCGGAGGTGACTCGAAGACCGGCGTCACCGTGAAGGCGCCGACGCCGGTCGGTGACGAGATCACCAACGTCACGACGAGCACCTCGACGAGTTCGACGCCCGCCGTCCTGCCCTCCGACCTGGAACACGTCAACGCGGCCGACGAGGTCTGCAAGTAGGCGACCGGGTGCACCAGCACCCGACCCACCCCCGCAGCCCAAGTTCGTGTTGACTCACGTTCTACCGCAACGATATTCGCTTGAGCCGCTCGTTCGATCGCTGCTAGCGTCGGGGACGTCGATCATCGATGTCGATCATCGATACGGAGGGGATTCCAGTGGTACGCAAACTAATCTTCGGAGCAACCGCGGCGGCGGCCGCCATGGCATTGTTCGCAGGTCCTGCCCAAGCGGACGGGTGGTGGCAGTACGAAACGCCACAGGAATGTGAGCACTCCCGACAGGACGCCTTAAATCACGGAAGCCGCGTAAGCGGGTGCCAGTTGGTCCCCAACGGCAGCTCGTTCGGCGACGGCGACGCCTGGGGGTATCGCATTTACAGCTAGGTTCGGGCCGAACTCCGACGGCGACTGCGCGAGCGCTCGGTCGCCATCGGAGTTCTCGGGGTGAAACGGGACCCGCCCTCCGATCTGGAGCACATCAACGCCGCCGACGACTGCATGTTGCACCCGGCGCACACGGCAGCACAGATGCGACGCAAATCACAGATCGCCGTGATGCTGCCGTTTCGCGGTCGGCGAGGGTGCGGATCGCGGTCGTTGAATGATCAACGGCAACTCCCGCGCTAATGATGCGCACCGGTCATTCACTCCCTGTTCGTGACTTGGTCAGCGCGGCGAACTAGTGTCAGTTTCCATGCGTGTCATCTACAACGAGCAAATGGCTGAGCTCGCCCACCTGCTGGGTGAGATGGCCGGGTTGGCCGGCTCGGCCATGGAGCGGGCTACCCAGTCGCTGCTCCAGGCGGACCTCGCCCTGGCGGAGCAGGTGATCAGCGAGTCCGACCGGATCGCCGAGCTGATCCAGGACGCCGAGGAGAAGGCCTTCGCTCTGCTCGCGCTGCAAGCTCCGGTCGCCGGTGATTTGCGGCAAGTGGTGAGCACGATCCAGATCGTCGCCGATGTGAATCGGATGGGCGCGCTGGCGCTGCACGTGGCGAAGGTCGCGCGCAGGCGTCATCCGAACCACGCGCTACCGGAGTCCGTCAACGGCTACTTCGCAGAGATGGGCCGCATCGCCGTGAACATGGGAGCCAGTGCGCGTGAGGTGCTGGAGACCCGTGACCCGGAGCGCGCCGCGCAGCTGAACGAAGACGACGAGGCGATGGACGATCTGCACCGTCACCTGTTCACACTGCTCATGGACCGCGACTGGAAGTACGGCGTCGCGGCTGCCGTCGATGTCACGCTGCTCGGTCGCTACTACGAGCGCTTCGCCGACCACGCGGTGGAAATCGGCCGCCGTGTCATCTTCTTGGTCACCGGAGTGCTCCCGCCGGACCCCGACTCGGAGTCGTAAACGAAAAGCTTGCTGCGCTTGACGTTTCGCAGGCGGCGAATGATAGATTGAGCCGCACAGGGCGAGATTGCTCTGGTATAGCGTTACGCCGGAGGGGAACCGGCATGAAGGGGGGCGTTATGGACGTCGATCCAGCGGAGCTGCGCGCGCTGGCCGCGTCGATGGACAAAATCGGCGGCGAGATCGGCGCATTGACCGTGCGTGCCACCACCGACGCGCTCGGTGGCGTGCTGCCCGGTTCGACGGTGGGTGAAGCGTGTTCCACAGCGGGTTCGAACGTCGAAGACGCATGGCGGCGAATGGCCATGCGCTGCAAACGAGTTTCGAATATCGCGAAAGGCGGCGCCGCGAATTACGAGGTGTCCGACCAGGAGTTTCGCGCGGGTCTCGACGCGATGGGCGCACAGCTGTGAGGTCTACGAGCAGTACGCCAACCCTCAGCCAGGTGCGGTCGGAATGGCAGCCGTGGAAACTGAGCGAAGCCGGTATCGAAATACGCACGCGCAACGGCGAATTCGTTTCCCTGATCGATCAAACGGTGACGCAGATCCGGGCAGCGGGCGCGCATTGGAGCGGTGACGCCTATTACGCCGCGTACGACCGCATCGCAGGCGACCGCGACACGGCGAACAAGGTGGCGTTGGATACCGAGACGCTCGCCCAGACATTGATCGACAGTGGTACCAGCCTCGTCGGATTCCGCCAAACGTTGCTGGACAAGGTCGATGAGGCCGTCGCGGCCGGATTCACCGTCTCCGAGGACTGGCAGGTCACTCCCGGGCCGGGCACCTCGGACGAGGACGGTGATGCGCAGTTCACCTACCAGACCGCCATCACCACCGCCATGAACGAACTGCTCGGCACCCAGACGGACGTCGCGGCGAAGATCGAGCAGGCGAGCGGTGACGTCAGCACCCGAGCCGCTCAACTCGGCGACGGCGACCCGCTCGACAGCGACAAGTCCGCCGACGGGACGGACCCGGCCCTCGCGTTGTACAGCAACCAGTCCGACGCCTCGGCCACGGACCAGGCCGCAGGCACACCGGCGGACGACAGCAAGCAGTCCGACCAGACGGCCCCCGCGAGCACACCGCAGGCGAGTCCGATCGCCGCCCAACAGCAGTCCGCCGACCAGACCGGCGCCGAGAACAAACAGGACAGCGGCGAGTCGGGCGATGGTAAGGACAAGAAAGAAACGGGCGACGGCAAAGACAAGCAAGACACCGGCGACGGAAAGAACAAAGACACCGGGGACGGCAAAGACAAAGGCACCGGCAACGGGTCCGAGGACAAGTCCGCCTCCACCGGTGCGGCCAGCGACCCGAACTCGTGGAAGCCGTCGGATGTGACGAGTCTGATCAGCTCGGTCAGCCAGATCACCGGCAATGTGCCCACGCTGATCGAATCCATCGGCAAACTCGACGACGATCTCGACGACATCATCAAAGCAGGCGGGGAGGCTGGAAAGGGTCTGATCGAGGCCGCCGGTACCAGCGCCGAGAAGTTCGCGAACGCCGTCGACACGATCGCCGGAACGCACCAAACGGACGGCACGCACACGGACTCACCGTCCACGGGTGACCCCGCCGGAACCGGGACCCCGAAGCAGGATCCGGCGGCCACCGATCCCACGACCGGACAACCCGCAGCCACCGATCCGAACGCGAAAACGGACGATCCGAACGCGAAGTCCACCGATTCGAAGACCGACCATCCGGCAGGCACCGAGAACAGCAAGACGGATAAACCGAATTCGTCGCAACACGCGGAAACCAAGCAGGACCAACCGGCGTCCGTCCGGCAGGCGAGCTACACCAATGCCGACTCCGGCAGTCCGAGCGCTGCTCCCGCGTCCGCGTCCGGTTCCCCGTCCACCGCACCCGCGAGCACCGGACTGCTCGGAGGAATGTCAGCGGCGAATCGTGAATCGGATTCGGAGCACACGCGCCGAGTGCAATCCACGCCGACGCCGCTGTTCGAGACCCCGCCTCTCGACGAATAGCCGAGGCCCGAATATCCGAAGGCCCTGGGGGTGGTCACCGCCCAGGGCCTTCGTTTTGCGTATGCGGCGCGTCCGCGGATGCGGAACCCGCCCTGGGATCAGCCGAAGCGACCGGAGATGTAGTCCTCCGTGGCCTTCTGCGACGGGTTGGAGAAGATCTTCTCGGTGTCGTCGATCTCGATCAGCTTGCCCGGCTTGCCCTGGGCCTCCAGGTTGAAGAAACCGGTCTGGTCACTCACGCGCGCGGCCTGCTGCATGTTGTGGGTGACGATGACGATGGTGAATTCCTTCTTCAACTCGGTGATCAAATCCTCGATCGCCAGGGTCGAGATCGGGTCGAGCGCCGAACAGGGCTCGTCCATCAGCAGCACGTCGGGCGAAACCGCGATGGCGCGCGCGATGCACAGACGCTGTTGCTGACCGCCGGAGAGGCCGCCGCCCGGCTTGTCCAGGCGGTCCTTCACCTCGTTCCACAGGTTGGCGCCGCGCAGCGAGCGCTCGGCGACCTCGTCGAGTTCCTTCTTGTTGCGCACGCCCTGCAACTTCAGACCCGCGACCACGTTGTCCTTGATGGACATCGTGGGGAACGGGTTGGGCCGCTGGAAGACCATGCCGATCGTGCGGCGCACACCCACCGGGTCGACCTGCGTGCCGTAGATGTCCTCGCCGTCCAGCAACACCGCGCCCTCGACCCTGGCATTCGGGGTTACCTCGTGCATGCGGTTGAGCGAACGCAGCACGGTGGACTTGCCACAGCCGGAGGGACCGATGAAGGCGGTCACGCTGCGCGGCAGCACGGTCAGCGAGACATCCGACACGGCGTGGAACTTGCCGTAGTAGATGTTCAGATCTTTGACGTCGATCCGCTTGGCCATTTTCGGTAATCCGTTCCGCTTCTATCGGTTCCGGGTGAGCAGGCGGTTGAGGACCGCAGCCGCCAGGTACAGGAGGGCGATGATGATGATCAGGGTCAGAGCCGCGCCCCAGACCCGCTCGCGTCCGGCAGCTTCGGGGTTGGCCAGCTCCTGGTAGATCAACAGCGGCAGCGACGCCATGTTGCCGTCGAAGATATTCATGTTGATCGACTTGCTGTAGCCGACCAGCACCAGCACGGGAGCGGTCTCGCCCATCACCCTGGCGATGGCCAGCAGGATGCCGCTGATCATGCCGGGCAGCGCGGTGGGCACCACGATCCGCACGATGGTCTTCCACTTCGGGATGCCCAGCGCGTAGGACGCTTCACGCAGTTCGTCCGGCACCAGTTTCAGCATTTCCTCGGTACTGCGGACGACCACGGGCAACATCAGCAGCACCAACGCCAGCGACACCGCCAGCGAACTCTGCGGGAATCCGAGCGTCGCGATCCACAGCGCGAAGATGAACAGCGCCGCGACGATCGACGGCACACCGGCCAGGATGTCGACCATGAAGGTGGTGACCTTGGCCAGCAAGCCGCGGCCGTACTCGACCAGATACACCGCGGCCATGATGCCGAGCGGCACGGCGATCACCGTCGCGACCAGCGACTGCACGATCGTGCCGTAGATGGCGTGATAGACGCCGCCCGCGACCTGATTGGGCAGCACGCCCTTCAGCGAGTTCTGCCACCAGTCCACCCGGACCACCGCGGCGAAGCCCTTGCTGATCACCATGATCAGGACCCAGGCCAGCGGTACCAGCGCGACCGCGAACGCCAGCCACACCAAGCCGGTCGCGACGTTGTTGCGCACCTTGCGCGCCAGGCTCACATCGCGGAAGGTGGGCGGCTTGATCGGCCGGTCCAGAGTCGAGGAGGTCATCACCCGTTCACCCTTCCGCCCGCGGCCAGTCGAGCGAGCGCGTTCACGACGAAGGTCAGCGCGAACAGCACGAAGCCTGCCGCGATGTACGCACCGGTCGGCAGCGGGGCACTGAACTCCGCGGCGGCCGAGGCGATTTTGGAGGCGAAGGTGTAGCCGCCGTCGAACACCGACCAGTGTCCTGGCTGCGCGGCCGTCTTCAGCACGATCAACACGGCGATGGTCTCACCGAGCGCGCGGCCGAGGCCGAGCATCGCGCCGGCGATCATGCCGCTGCGCCCGTAGGGCAGCACCGTCATCCGCACGACTTCCCACTTCGTCGCGCCGAGCGCCTGCGCCGCCTCGATGTGCGCACGGGGGGTGAGATTGAACACCTCACGGCTGACCGACGTGATGATCGGCAGGATCATCACCGCGAGCACGACGCCCGCGGTGAAGATCGTGCCGCCGCTGGCCAGCGGGATGTTGCCGTCATCGAAGAGGAACAGCCATCCCAGGTTGTCGTTCAAGAAGTTCTGGATCGGCTCCAGTTGCGGAGCGAGAACCAGGATTCCCCACAGACCGAACACGATCGAGGGCACCGCCGCGAGCAGATCGACGAGCACCGAGAACGGCCGTGCCAGCGTCTTCGGCGCGTAGTGCGTCAGAAACAGCGCGATGCCGATGCCGATCGGAACGGCGATCACCAAGGCGAAGACCGAACTGAGCACCGTCACCATGAACAGATCCCGGATGCCGAACCGTAAGTGGTTGGCGTCCGAGGTGTTGAACTCTGTGCTGGTGAAGAAGTTCGCCTCGTTCGCCAGCACCGACGGCACCGCCCGGATGAGCAGGAACAGCGCGATCAACGCGATGGACGCGACGATGATCGCACCGGCCGTCGTCGCCAGCGAGCGGAAGATGATCTCCGCCCGCGGGCTGTGCTGGCGACGGCTCTTCGCGGTCGGTTCGGTGCTCGGCTTGCTCGGCATGAGCGCAGTATCTCCGCCTGCTCGCTGGTCGGTCGAATCAGACGGACCAGCGGCGGCAACCTCGTCGTGCACGGTCATGTGGGACTGCTATCAGGAGATGGCGTTGATGGCGGTGGTCAGCTTGGTCTTGAACTGTTCCGGGATCGGGATGTACCCGGCCTCGTCCAAGCCCTGCTGGCCGTTGGTGACCGCCGAGGTGAGGAAGGCCTTGACCGCCTTCGACGTGTCGGCGTCGGAGTACTTCGAGCACACGATCTCGTAGGTCGGCATCACGATCGGGTACGCGCCCGCCACCGACGGCTTGTAGAACGAGGAGGTGTCGATGACCAGGTCGTTGCCCTGGCCGGAGACCTTCGCGGACTCGATCGCCTTGCCCGCCGAGGCGACGCTCAGCGTCACCGGGTCCTTGCTCGCCGAGGTGATGATCCGCGCGATCGACAGGTTCTGCGCCTTCGCGAACGACCACTCGTTGTAGGTGATCGAGTTCTTGGTGCTCTTCACCGCGGCCGAGGTGCCCTCGTTGCCCTTCGAGCCCGCGCCGACGCCGCCGTTGAAGGCCTTGCCCGCGCCCTTGCCCCAGGCGCCGTCGGAGGCGGAGTCCAGGTAGAGCTGGAAGTTGTCGGTGGTGCCCGACTCGTCGCTGCGGAAGATCACGGCGATCGGCTCGGACGGCAGCTTGGCGTTCGGGTTCAGCGCCTTGATCTCGGGCGCGTCCCAGGTGGTGACGGTGCCGTTGAAGATCTTGGCGGCGGTCGGGCCGTCCAGCGCGAGATCGGTCACGCCGTCGATGTTGTAGGTGATCGCGACCGGGCCGAACACGGTCGGCAGGTTCCACGCGGGCGAGGCGCAGCGGTCGGCGGCCTTCTTCGGCTCGTCCTTCTTCGCGCTCAGCGGGGAGTCGGAGCCACCGAAATCGGTCTGGCCACCGAGGAACTCGCTCACACCGGCGCCCGAGCCGCTCGAGGTGTAGTTGAGCGTGGCGCCGTCGCAGTTCTTCTCGTACGCGGCGATGAAGCGCTCCATCGCGTTCTTCTGCGCCGAAGAGCCGCTGGCCTTGAGGGCCTTCTTGCCGCCGCAGGCGACGTCGACCTTGGCCACGTTGCCCGAATCGGCCGAGGTGTTGTCGTCGCTGCCACAGGCGGCCAACGCCATGGCGCCGACGGCCAGCACACCAACGAGGGCGCTGCTGCGCTTGAGATTCACTATTCCTCCGGAATGGCGTCCTACTCGTCCGGTCCCTCACCGGCCCGGACGGGTGTTGTGGTGCTGTTCGCGGGGAACTTGCGCACCAGGCAGCAGTGTGCTGCCCTCACTCAACCTAAGGTCATGTGGTTGACAGTTGGACCGACCTGAGTGAACGGAGAGTGAACAGCCCGGCGCGATTGCACCTGGTAGATGTGACGTTTGCCGCAGTTTTACTGGCGCGCACCCATTCTGCCGCCTGTTATTCAACCTCCGCCGCCGCGTAGGCGACGTCGACATGTGCCGGAGCGAATCCGAGACGGGTATAAGTGCGCACCGCGGCGACATTGTCGGCCTCGGTGTAGAGCAGAACTTCGGCCAGCCCGCGCTCCCGCAGGTGATGCAAACCGGTCAAGGTGAGCAGCCGGCCGAGTCCGCGTCCTTGCGCCGCCGGATCGATGCCGACCACGTAGACCTCGCCGAGCGGCGGTTGCTCCGCGTGATGCACCTTGGTCCAGTGGAATCCCAGCAGACGATCAGGGGCCGCGGTGTCGAATGCCAGGAACAGGCCCGCCGGGTCGAACCACGTCTCGTCACGGCGGATCTCGATGTCGCGCCGGGTCCACGCGGCCTGTTCCGGGTGCCAGGCGAAGGCGGCGCCGTTCACCCGCAGCAATTCCGCGTCGTCGGCGGGACCGGCGTAGGTGCGCAGCACGATGCCGTCCGGCACGGCCAATTCCGGTAGCTCAGGAGTTGCCAGGGACCGTCGCATCTGCCACAACTCCCGCGCGGTCCGCAGCCCGAGCCGCGCTGCGACGGCTTTGGCCGCCGGCCGGTCGCCGTGCGCCCAGACCCGCGCGCCCGGACCGCCCGCGGCCAGCGCTGCCGTGACCAGATCGGTACCGACGCCGTGACCGCGCCGAGCCGGGTCGACCGCGACCTCGGCCATAGCAGGGTGTTCGCCGTGGGCCGGAACGAGATTCGCGTAGCCGACGACGGCGCCTCCGGTCCGCGCGAGCAGATGGCGCGCTCCGGTATCCGCGCCAGAAGTCAGCGACAACACGGCCTGTTCCGAGACCGGGGCGACACCGTCGGCCTCGGTGGCGCGCGCGAGCAGATCGGTGACCGCCCGCGCGTCGCCCGCGTCGGGGCCGTCGGTCCACTGTGTCGTCGCGCCGCTCATCGGCCTCCGTTCATCGAGCCTGCGGACCCCGCATGGAGTCCACTCCTGGCAACGTCGTAGCGGCAGCTGGCATTTCGGCCCCGCCGAAGCGATGCGGGCACGGTCCGCCGACGATTACTGCACGGAGCCGTTGACCGGCGTGAGCGGAGAATCGTCGGTGCCCTCGTTGTCGTCGTCCGGAAAGCTCACCGGCTCCCCCTTGACCGCCGCGCGCGAGGGGCGCACGGCCTTGTAGCCGACATTGCGCACCGTGCCGATCAGCGACTCGTATTCGGTGCCGAGCTTGGCGCGCAACCGTCGCACGTGTACGTCCACGGTGCGCGTGCCGCCGAAGAAGTCGTAGCCCCAGACCTCTTGCAGCAGCTGCGCGCGGGTGAACACCCGGCCCGCGTGCTGCGCCAGATACTTCAGCAGCTCGAACTCCTTGTAGGTGAGATCGAGCGGGCGGCCACGCAGACGCGCCGTATAAGTGCCCTCGTCGATCACCAGCTCACCGAGGGTGATCTTGCCGGTGTTCTCCGGGCTGGCCACGCCGCCGTTGCGGCCGACCAGCAGCCGCAGCCTGGCGTCGAGCTCGGCGGGGCCGGTGCCGGGCAGCAGGATGTCGTCGAGTCCCCAGTCCGCGTTCACGGCGACCAGGCCGCCCTCGGTGAGCACCGCGACGACCGGCACCGAGGACCCGGTGCTGCCGAGCAAGCGGCACAGACCGCGGGCGGCGGCCAGGTCCGTCCTGGCGTCCACCAGCGCGACATCCGCCGTGCCTGCCTCGAGCAGCGAGGCCACCTCAGTGGGCGCAGGGCGCACGTTGTGCGCGAGCAACGCGAGCGAGGGCAACACCGACTCGGGGTTGGGGTCGGAGGTAAGCAGGAGCAGCTCCACGGGCCCTCCTCCCATCTCGTAGCCACGTGGATGCGGCAGCACCGCCGCGGCCACGTCGCTAATCACAGGTAATCGGATGCAAGATTAGCGCGTAACAAGGCATGACCACGCATTCCGGGGTCGGCGAGCGCACCGGAGGACACTCGGGAGCCCCGCCCGGGCCAACCGATATGGTGCGTACATGGGTTACGTATCGGGCATGCCCGCCGTCGGCGAGGCCCCCGAGGCGGTAGCCGAACGCGCGCCGCGCGGCTCCCGGCCGCCGCGGCCCGAGACCCGGAGAGACGGGGGAGCATGCGCAAGCTGATCATCGGCCTGCTGTGTCTGGCTGGGTTCGCCGTCGTCGTCGACTTCAGTACCGCGGCCTATTCGGAGTATCGCGTGTCCCGTGCGCTGCGCGACGGCGCCGATCTCACCGCCGATCCCGAAGTGACGATCCACGGTTTCCCCTTCCTCGGCCAGGCCTGGGACAGCCGCTACGACCACGTGGAGATCCGGGCCCGCGCGAAGCGACTGGACATCCCGGGGGAGATCGCGCTCGAGGCGACGCTGACCGGGGTGCGGCTGCCGGTCGGCGAACTCGTCGACGGCAGCCTGCGCGGCGTCCCGGTGGAGCGCGTGGACAGCCGGTTGCGCGTGGAGCCGACCGAACTCGGCAGGCTGTTCGCCATTCCCGATCTGCAGGTGCACTCGCGGCCTGCCGACAAGTCCGACGGGACCGGCGGATCGGGCGGTTCCGGCATGACCACCACGGGCGCAC
Source organism: Nocardia sichangensis (assembly GCF_047200615.1). Lineage (NCBI taxonomy): Bacteria > Bacillati > Actinomycetota > Actinomycetes > Mycobacteriales > Nocardiaceae > Nocardia > Nocardia sichangensis. The sequence continues at coordinate 83,945 of NZ_JBJZOK010000003.1, read as the reverse complement.
TGGTGCTCACCGGAACCATGCCGGAGACGCCCGGCGCGCAGTACGGCGGTGAAAAAGTCAGCGTGCAGGCCGATCTGCTCCTCGACGGCGATCAGGTGAAAATCGTGGCGACCGGGTTCTACCGCGGCCCGCCCGGCACCGAGACCATGCCTGTGGCGGTGATCACCGAGGCCGATCGCCCGGCGGTCCTCGCCCGCTTCACCCGTACCATCGACACCAAGGAGTTGCCGTTCGGTGTCCGGCCTACCAAGGTCTCCGCTCAGGGCGGTCAGATCGTCGTGGAGGGCAAGGGCGTGAACGTCACGATCGACCTCGACCGATTGCAGCGACCATGATCCAAGTCACCATCCTCGCAGTAGTACTGCTCGCCGCGCTGGCGGTGGGCGTCCTGCTGCGCCGGCGCGACGGCAAGATCCGCGCGGCCGACGGCATCGACCTGTCCCACACCGCCCGCGCGGAACTGCTGGCGTCCGTCGGCGTGACCGGCGCCGGTCCCGCGGTACTGCATTTCTCCGCCGAGTGGTGCGGACCGTGCTCCGCTGTTCGCCGGGTGGTTGCCAACGTCACAGGCCAGCTCGCGGGCTCACCGCAGCCGCCGCAGGACATCGAGGTGGACATCGACGCCGAGCCTGCGCTCGCCCGGGAGCTGAACGTGCTCTCGCTGCCCACCACGTTCGTCTTCGACATCGCGGGCAGGGAACGGTTCCGCATCTCCGGCGTGCCCAAGGCCACGGATCTGCACTCCGCGCTCGAGCCGCTGACCGCGGCGGCCTGAGCTGCGACGACAAGCCCCCTGGACGGAAGTGATCCACCCCGGGTCCATATTCTCCCGCCGAATTGGGTAAACTGCTGACGTGCTTACCAACCACGAGCTGATGCTCACCCGACGCCGCACAGTGGATCTGTGTCGGCTCGGTGGTTGTTGCTGCCTGTGCCGCTGAGCGGTCGGCTTTTCCGGATTTCCTGACGCCGACCCCTGTCCGCCGCGCGAGCGATCTCACGATCCCCCGGCGAATTGGCAAATTTTCAGTCATCGGACTTATTCAGCGCAGGAGTACGCACAATGTCCACCGAGATCCGTAATACTTCCGAAGCGATCCCCGTTTCTTCCGACCGGGTCGACGTGCGCGGACCACGATTCGCCGCATGGGTGACCACCGGCGTCCTCGTCGTGGTGCTGCTCGCCGCCGCGTTCTCGCCGGTCGCCGCGGGGGTGTTGATCGCCCTGCAAGCAGTCGTCTTCGCGGTCGGCGCCGCCCTCGGCCCGCGCCGCCACCCCTACGGCCGGATCTACGCGGCCGTCGTCGCGCCGCGTCTCGCGCCGACCACCGAGACCGAGCCGACGGCCCCGCTGCGGTTCGCGCAGTTGCTCGGTTTCGTGTTCGCGGCCGTCAGCCTGCTGGGCTTCGCGCTCGGCTCCACGATCGTCGGCGCGGTGTTCGCCGGCTTCGCCTTGTTCGCGGCGTTCCTGAACGCGGCGTTCGGGCTCTGCCTGGGTTGCCGGATCTATCCGCTGGTAGCCCGCCTCCGCCGGACCCCGTCACCGGCATCGAACTGACCCTGCACGTCATCTCTGAAAGGAAAACAATGGCTCGCTCCGATGTCCTGGTCTCCGTTGACTGGGCCGAAGAGAACCTCAACGCCCCCGGCGTCGTGTTCGTCGAGGTCGACGAGGACACCTCCGCCTACGACGGTGGTCACATCGAGGGTGCCGTCCGGCTCGACTGGAAGAAGGACCTGCAGGATCAGGTTCGTCGCGACTTCGTGAACCAGGAGCAGTTCTCCGACCTGCTCTCGGCGCGCGGCATCTCGAACGACGACGAGGTCATCCTGTACGGCGGCAACAACAACTGGTTCGCCGCGTACGCCTACTGGTACTTCAAGCTGTACGGCCACAACAACGTCAAGCTGCTCGACGGCGGTCGCAAGAAGTGGGAACTCGACGGCCGTCCGCTGTCGACCGAGCCGGTGAACCGGCCCGCCACCCAGTACAAGGCGTCGGCGCCCGACCTGAACATCCGCGCCTTCCGTGACGAGGTCATCGCGGCCATCGGCACCAAGAACCTGGTCGACGTGCGTTCGCCCGACGAGTTCAGCGGCAAGATCCTGGCGCCCGCCCACCTCCCGCAGGAGCAGAGCCAGCGTCCCGGCCACATCCCCGGCGCCATCAACGTGCCGTGGAGCAAGGCCGCGAACGAGGACGGCACCTTCAAGTCCGACGCCGAGCTGACCGAGATCTACCAGGAAGCCGGCCTGGACGGCGAGAAGGAGACCATCGCGTACTGCCGGATCGGCGAGCGTTCCTCGCACACCTGGTTCGTGCTGCAGGAACTGCTGGGCCACCAGAACGTCAAGAACTACGACGGCAGCTGGACCGAGTACGGCTCGCTCGTCGGCGCTCCGATCGAGTTGGGAGAGTAATCCATATGTGTGCAGCACCTACCCAGGGCCAGGCAATCCCGGCCGGTGTCGACGTGGAGAAGGAGACGGTCATCACCGGCCGCGTCCTGAGCACCGACGGCCAGCCGGTGGGCGGGGCGTTCGTGCGCCTGCTCGACGGCAACGGTGATTTCACCGCCGAGGTCGTCGCGTCGGGCACCGGTGACTTCCGGTTCTTCGCGGCTCCCGGCTCGTGGACCGTCCGCGCGCTGTCCTCGGCGGGCAACGGCTCCGCCGAGGTGCGCCCCGAAGGCGCGGGCATCCACGCGGTGGACGTCGCGGTCGCCAAGTAAGACCTCGCAGTCGTCGAACGGCCCCGGTCGCTTTCCGCTCCGCGGAAGCACCGGGGCCGTTTGCGCGCCGCGAAAGCGAGGTCGTTAGACTCGAAACGTGGTCCTCTTCTTCGAGATTCTGCTGGTGGCCGTGGCCGTCCTGATCGGCTGGTTCGGCCTCTACGTCTTCTACCGGCTGTTCACCGAATCATGAGCGAACTCGCGAGCGAAGGTTCCAATCCGGCCGAGCGAGCGAGTGAACAACTGAACGGCAACGCTCCGGCTGATTCCGCCGGTCGCCGCAGCGGCGACCAGGCCGTAGCCGAGGCTGCCGAACGAGCGAAATCGACCGGTGCCCGCAACATCCCGGTCCTACCGGATCTTCCGCTGCCCGAGGACACGGCCAACTTGCGCCTCGGCCCGGACCTCAGCGCCTCGATGCTCGCGCTGCTCCCGCTGGTGGGCGTGTGGCGCGGCGAGGGGGAGGGCAACGATCCCGAGCGCGGGGACTACCACTTCGGCCAGCAGATCGTCGTCTCACACGACGGCGGCGACTATCTCGCCTGGGAATCCCGGTCCTGGGTCATCGAGGCCGACGGCGCCTACGGCGGCCCCGACTTGCGCGAGAGCGGCTTCTGGCGGGTCGGCATCGACGGCAACGACGAGGTCATCGAACTGCTGCTGTCACACAGCGGCGGCATCGTGGAGCTGTTCTACGGGCAAGCGCTGTCCCAGTCGTCCTGGGAACTGGCCACCGACGTGGTGATCCGCAGCCAGTCCGGCATCGTCGTGGGCGGCGCCAAGCGCCTCTACGGCATCGTCGAGGGCGGCGACCTGGCCTACGTCGAAGAACGCGTGGTAGCCGACGGCCCCCTCCAACCCCGCCTCTCGGCCCGCCTCCAGCGCTACATCGGCTGAGAATGTCTCCTCGCCCAGCGCGGCACCCCGCCGCGCTCGGCGCTGCCCAACGCAATCGCAGGCTAGCCGCAGCGGAACGCAGTACGTGGTCTGCTGCAACCCCTGACCGACTCCACCCCCACGCAACACCTGATCTCGCGAGCACATGGGTAACTCACCGGGAACGCCCAAAACCCACCCACATCCCCAACGCAGGCCCTGTGACCAACCCACACCCCACCCCACTGGTACGGCCGGAATACCCGGAGAGGCGGAACAGAACAGCCCCCGAGCCATACCGGTGCGATTGTGGTCGCACGGGTCCGGTCGGACGGACCGGGGCTCGGGGGCCGGGTGACTGCCTGGAATTCGCTAGCGCTCGCGCGGGCGAAATCCACCTGCAGCGGTGGCGCTAGCGGACAGCCACCTCACGTGTCCTATGAATAATCATTCTTCGAACCACCTCCTTCCTGTGTACGAACGAATCTAGCGATGCGTCAGTAGCTCGGCAACGGATTTTCTCGGTGGGCTGAATCGGCGCTGCCACATGGCGTTCCGTGCCCCGCGAAGTCCGTCGTGACCTGCCCTGATGCGGATACTCGCAGCACCGCGTCGGCCCGATGGTCTTCCGGGAGCTGATGCGTGACGACGACCACGATCCGATCCGGTTCCACGAGACCGTTGTCGGCGTCCAACAGGTCGCGCAGCAGCTTCGCCCCGGCTTCGGCTTCCAAGTGCTCGGTCGGTTCGTCGAGCAGCAATACCCGCGCCGGTGACACCAGGGCGCGCGCGAGCAGGATCCGGCGACGCTGGCCACCCGACACGGCGGCCGCTCCCCCGACGAGATCGGTGTGCACACCCTGCGGAAGCCCGTCCAGCCAGTTCCCGAGACCGACCGTTCGCAAAGCTTCTTCGGCTTCTTCCGCGGTCAGATCACCGCGGGCGACCCGCAGATTCTCCAGCACGGAGGTGCCGAACAGGTGCGCGTCTTCGGCGAAGAAGGTGACGCCGGGGCGCGGCGTGTCGAACAACCCGGCCCACTTCATGAGCAGAGTCGTCTTGCCCGCGCCGCTGGGGCCGACCACCGCGATCCGCCGTCCGCAGGGCAGTTCCGGCACATGGGCGTCGATGGGAAGAGTCCGAGCGACGTTCGCCGCGTCCTTTGCATGTGGAGGGCGGGTGGTCTGCCGCGCCGACGGGCCGACCGACGCACTCGGGGGCGAATCGGGGTCGAGTCCATCCAGGCGATGCAGGGCCGCGCGGGCCGTGGTCAGCGTCTGCGCCGCCGTGGGCAGCGGGCCGACCGCTTCGAAGGCCGACAAGGGCAAGAGGACCAGGACGACGAGCGCCATGGGCGTCATCGCGCCTGGCGAGCCGCCGTCCGGGCCGTAGAGGGTGATGCCGATCAGCAGCGCGCCGAGGACAGCCGCGCCGATGGACAGGGGCGTGGCAGCGGCCGACCAGGCGCTGCGCGCGGCCGCCCGATCTTCCGCGGCGACCGCACGGCGCGACGCTTGCCCGGCCGCGGCGAGGGCGGCATCCAGGCGACCGGCTACGCGTAGTTCCGCGGCGTGGTCGAGCACGGTGAGGGCCTGAGCGGTGAACTCCGCCCGGTCGGCCCGCACGGCGCGTTCCGCCTCGGACGCCGCCTTGGCCGACAACCACGGTGCGACGATGCCCGACAGGACCAGCGCACCCGCCAGGATCGCGGCGGCGGCGGGCGAGATCGTGGCCAGCAGAGCGACGGCGGCGAGTGAGAGCGCGAGGGCGACCGCGACCGGCACGAACGCGCGGACCACCACGGCACCCAAGTCGTCGATGTCGCTGCCGATCCGGACCAGGAGATCTCCGCGGCGCAGCGGCTTGCCCGACCGATCGCCGCCACTCGGCGACACCTCGGGTCGGCGCAGCCAGAAATCCGAACGAGCCAGCGTCCGGTACACCGTGGTTCGCGCTGTTGTCATAGCGCGCAGTGCGACGTCGTGTGTGGCGAGACGTTCCAGGTACCGGCACAAGCCACGGGAGATGCCGAGCGCGCGCACCGCCACCACGGCGATGCTCAGATCGAGCACCGGCGGCATCTGCCAGGCGCGCGCGATCAGCCAGGCCGCCAACGCGGCGAGCCCGAGCCCGCTGCCGAGCGCCAGCACGCCCCATCCGATCGCCACCGCGACCCGCCAACGGGACAATTCGAGCAGCGCCCACATTCGCCGCAGATCACCGGGCACCGTGGAACCGGTGGCACGCGGAACGGCCCGCGTCGCGCGTCCGCCGGTGTTCATCCCGGCACCTCCTCTCGCGAGGTGCGCAGGTCCGCGCGCACCTGCACGACATGGTCGGCGGCGGCCAGCACGGTCGGGCGGTGGCCGACGACGACGACCGTCGCGCCCATACGGGCCCTGGCTTGGAGTGCGGCCAGCACGGTGGCTTCGGCGGCGGCGTCGAGGTGCGCGGTCGGCTCGTCCAGCAGCAGGATCGGGCGATCGGTGGCCAGCACCCTGGTCAGCGCGAGGCGCTGGCGTTGACCGAGCGACAGGCCGACGCCGCCGGGGCCGACCACCGTGTTCCAGCGCTCGGGCAGTTCATCGAGCACGGCATCGAAACCAGTTGCCAGACAAGCGACTTCGAGATCATCGAGGACGCGCGCCGGGCCGTGTGCGGCGTGGTCCACCGTCCGCGCGCCGAGCAATTCGAGGTTGTCGCGCAATGTGCCGGGAACCAGCACCGGCCGCTGCGGCAGCCAAGCCACACGCGCCCACCATTGGTCCTGGTCCAGTTCGCGGACGTCCACCCCGTCGACGGTCACGGCACCTCGGTCGGGTGTGATCAGGCCCAGAATCGCCTGTACCGCGGTAGATTTACCGCTTCCGTTGGGACCGGCGAGCACCGTGAGGGCACCGGGCCGCAAGATCGCCGACAGGCCCGCGGGAGCGAACCCGTCCCGCGCCCGGACCGACAGGTCGCGGAGTTCGACCGTGCCAGGCCACTCGGAGCTGCTGCGGCGAGCCGTCACCCCGGCTTCCTCCGGCAAGGCACAGCGGTCGCATGCACCGGCGCGCGTCGACTCGTCCCGCACCGCATCGACGCGCGCCACCCCCTGCACGCCCCGGCTGGGCAGCGACTCGACCGGCTCGTGGTCAGGCGCCGTCGCCGCGCCGGAGTCCTGGGGACTGCCGCGGCGAGCCGTCACCACGGCCTTCTCCGGCTCGGTGCGTCGACAGTCGCATGTACCCGCGTGGGCCGACTCGTCCGGTGCGCCCACACCGGCGTGCGCCGCCGCTCGCCGCGCGCCGTGGCCGGGTAGCCGCTCGGTCGGCTCGGCGGGCGTGGACTCGAGGATCGCGAACGCTCGGTCCGCGGCCGCCATACCGTCCTGGGCGGCGTGGAAACGTTCGCCCACCATGCGCAGCGGCAGATACACCTCCGGGGCGAGCACCAGCACCACCAAGCCCGCGTAAAGACTCATCTCACCGAAGACCAGTCGCAGCCCGATGGAGACCGCGATCAGTGCCACGCTCAGCGTGGCGAGCAACTCCAGCACCATGGAAGACAGAAAGGCGATGCGGAGCGCGCCCATGGTGCGCCGGCGCAGCGCGTCGCCGAGATCGCGAACACGGTGCCGCATGGTGTGCGCGTGTGCGGTCGAACCGCCCGTCCCGGTGTCGTTCCGCTGTCCCCGCGCAGTGGGCTCGGGCTGCGCGTCGCCGGTCTCGCGGCCGAGCGCACGCAATGTCGGCATGCCCGCGAACAGATCGAGCATTTGGTCCGACAGCCGGGTGGTGGCCGCGAGCGTGGCTTCCGCCCGCCCCTGGGTCAGCAGCCCGATGAGGATCATGAAGATCGGGATGAGCGGCAAGGTGATCACCACGATCACACCGGAAGTCACATCGTGGGCCGCGATGACCGCGAGCACGATCGGCGGAACCAGCACCGCCAGCAGCAGAGCGGGCAGGTAGCCGACGAGATATCCGCGCAGCCCGGACAGGCCCGTGCCGACGACCACGGCCAATTCCGTTCGACGTGCGTCGAGTTCGCGAGGCGACAGCCGTGCGCCCGCATCGAGCACCGCGCCTTCCAGCTCCGCCACCACGCTCGCGCCCGCTCGGTGCGCCAGCCGGGACTGCGCCCACGTGGCGAGCACCCGGGCCGCGATCGCGACCGCGAGCACGACGAGTTCGACCGTCCACGCGCCGAGCGTGCGCGCACTCGGATCGGTGACCACCCCGGCGAGCACCCGCCCGATCAGCACCGCCGCGACCACGATCGCGCCGGTGACGACGAGCGACAGCGCCACGCTCAGCGCGAGGTAGCTGCGCGCCGAGCGGGCATAACGCCACAGGCGCGGATCGATCGGCGGGCGGGCCATGGCGTCAATCCTGCGCGACCCGCAGGGGCAGGCCGACCGGGGGCGGGATCTGCTCGACGGTGATGCGCTTGCGGAACACCCAGTACGTCCAGCCCTGGTACACCAGCACGACCGGCGTGACCAGCGCGGCGGCCCAGCTCATCACCTTCAGCGTGTACGGCGTGGAGGACGCGTTGTAAACCGTCAGGTCGAACGCCGCATCGATCGTCGAGGGAAGCACCGCGGGGAACAGCGAACCGAACAGCAGCGCGGTCGCCGCCGCGACGGTCACCGTGGTGCCGGTGAACGCCCACCCGTCGCGCTGCGCGAGATCGGCCGCCGCCGCCACGACCAGACCGAGCACGGCCAGCCCCAATGGGATCCAGGTCCAGTCGTTCCCGTAGGCCAGCTGCGTCCACAATCCGAATCCGCCGACGACGACCACGGTCGGGACGAGCAGCAGCCGAGCGGTGCGTCGTGCGTCGTCGCGGACCTCGCCCGCGGTCTTGAGCACCAGGAACATCGCTCCGTGCAGCGCGAACAGCAGTCCGGTCGCCAGCCCGCCGAGCAGGGCGTAGGGGCCGAACAAGTCGGCGACCGAGCCCGCGAACTGCTTCTTCTCGTTCAGCGGGACACCGTGCACCACATTGGCGAACACCCAGCCCCACGCCAGCGCCGGAACCCAGGAGCCGATGCCGATGCCGATGTCGCAGCGGGCCCGCCAGCGCGGATCATCGATCTTGCCGCGGTACTCGATGGCGCAGATCCGCAGGATCAGCGCGACGAGCACCAGCAGCAACGCCAGGTAGAAGCCGGAGAACAGGCTCGCGTACCACTCCGGGAACGCCGCGAACATCGCGGCGCCCGCGGTGATCAACCAGACTTCGTTGGCGTCCCACACCGGCCCGATCGTGTTGAGCACCGCGCGCCTGCGCCGGTCGGACCCCTTGCCGAGGATCGGCATGAGCATGCCGACGCCGAAATCGAAGCCCTCCAGCACGAAGTAGCCGGTGAACAGCACACCGATCAGGACGAACCAGAACTCTTGCAGACTCATCGCCGGCTCCTAGTAGGCGAACGAAAGTTGTTCGACGGCGGGCTCTTCGAGGCGGCGTTCGCCCGAAGTCGTATCCGTGTCGTGCGGCTCGGCGGCGGGCGCCGCCGGATCCGGTCCGTGGATCACGTACCGGCGCATCAGGAAGAACCACACGAACGCGAGCGCGCCGTACAGCAGCGTGAAGGTGATCAGCGAGAACAGCACGACGCCTGGCGCGTGATCGGAGACGCCCTGCTGAACGGTGAGGCGCAGATTCGGGTCGCCGGTTGGGTTGGGCGCGACCACCCAGGGCTGCCGCCCCATCTCGGTGAACACCCACCCGGCGCTGTTGGCCAAAAACGGGGTGGGGATGGCCAGCAGGCTCAGCCAGGCGAACCAGCGCTGGTCCGGCACTCGTCCGCGGCGGGTCAGCCAGAGCCCGGCCAGCGCGAGCAGCACCGAACCCGCCGACAGCCCGATCATGGCACGGAACGACCAGTAGGTGACGAACAGGTTGGGCCGGTAGTCACCGACACCGAACTTCTCGTTGTAGGTCTTCTGCAGGTCGACGACGCCGTCCAGCGTCACACCGGTGAACTCCCCCTTCGCCAGCCAGGGCAGCACATAGGGCACTTCGAGCACGTGCGTCACGCTGTCGCAGTTGTTGTGCGTGCCGACGGTCAGCACGGAGAAATCGGGGTCGAGGGCGGTGTGGCACAGCGATTCCGCCGAGGCCATCTTCATCGGCTGCTGCTCGAACATCAGCTTGCCCTGCACGTCGCCGGTGTAGACCAGAGCGGCCATCGCCGCGATCACCACGACGATGCCCGCACGCGCGGCGGGCCGCCACATCTCGCGCGCGTCAGCCGACTTCGCCTCGTCGCCACTGCGCGCGTTGCGCACCATCCACCAACCGGCGATGCCGACGACGAAGGTGCCCGCCGTGAGGAAGGATCCGGCCACCACGTGCGGGAAAGCCGCCAGCAAGGTGTTGTTGGTGAGCACCTTCACGATGCTCTCCAGCTCCGCGCGACCGGTTTCCGGGTTGTAGCGGGCGCCGACCGGATGCTGCATGAACGAGTTGGCCGCGACGATGAAATACGCCGAGGCGTTCACGCCGATCGCGACCATCCAAATCGCGCCGAGGTGCAGCAGTTTCGGCAACCGGGTCCAGCCGAAGATCCACAGTCCGAGGAAGGTCGACTCCATGAAGAAGGCGATCAGCCCTTCCAGCGCGAGCGGGGCGCCGAACACGTCACCGACGAAGCGGGAGTACTCGCTCCAGTTCATGCCGAACTGGAACTCCTGCACGATGCCGGTCGCGACGCCGAGCGCGAAGTTGATCAGGAACAGCTTGCCGAAGAACTTCGTCAGCCGCAGCCAGTGCTGCTTGCCGGTGACGACCCATGCCGTCTGCATGGCAGCGACCAGCGGCGCGAGACCGATGGTCAGCGGCACCAGCAGGAAGTGGTAAACGGTTGTGATGCCGAACTGCCATCGGGAGATGTCCAAGGCGTTCAAGCCGGCCTCCTGCGTGTCTACGACATGTCGTAGTAAAGCCTACGCCGGAGCAGACCTCGAAAAATGAGTCCTAGGCCACGCCACCAGGGCTGATACTGCCTGTTCGGCCTGTTTTCCGTGCTCATCACCGCCCCGTGCCCGCCCGAGTAGGACGGAGATCACGGAGCGGCGCACACTCACCAGTCGCCGATGGCTCCCGCCCGCTCGATACCGCGATCGACCAGCCCGATGATCTCTTCGGCGTTGTCCGGCGCGGACATCCGCAGCCCGTCCAGCGAATTCACCCGCGCCGCAAGCGAAATGCTCGACAGCATCCAGATGCTGTCGCAGGTGAGCAGGTCGGCGGTGAACAGCGAGTCGTAGCGGCATTGCCAGCCGGCCTTCTCGGCTTCGGCGAACAGCGCGCGCTGAGTGACGCCGGGCAGCACACCGTTCTTCGCGGGCGGCGTGATCAGCTGCTTGTCGCGGGCGATCACCACGGTGGATCGCGGCCCCTCCAGCACCCGGTTCTCCGTGCTGGTGAAGATCACGTCCTCCGCGCCCATCCGCGCGGCGAACCGCAGGGCGGCCATATTGGTGGCATAGGACAGCGTCTTGGCACCGAGCAGTTGCCATGGCGCCGCTTGCGCGAGGTCGACCGAGATGCCCCGCGACAGGCTCACCACGGCGACGCCCTCGGCGCGGGCCTTCTCGACGCGCTCGGGCACCGGCACCACGAGCACGAAAGCGGTCGGCACGGGCACGGCGGCGGCGAGGTCACCGGTCTTGACCTTGTCGGGCGTTGCGGCCAACTCGGAGTCGCGCCCGCGGGTGAGCACCAGCCGCATCACGCCTTCGCGCTCGCTGCCCCACTCCTTGGCGGCGGTCTCCACCGCCTCGCGCCATTTGCCCAGTTCCGGCTCGGGCAGATCGAGCGCCTGGGCGGAGCGGCGCAATCTGCCTAGATGAAATTCGATCGCACACGCGACGCCCGCGCGCACGAGCACCGTTTCGAAGACACCATCGCCACGCAATACGCCAATATCGTCCGCAAACAACAACGGCGCATCCGCATCCCGGACCGCGCCATCGAGAGTTACCAGAACTCGATCCACCATGCGACGAGCGTAGGCGGTGTGAGCGGACAATGCCTATGTCACGGCCGCTTTTGCCAGACCTTTTGTGCAGCCGCCCCACGCGGCCCGCTGTAATGCTCGGACAATGCCGATCGGCTATGCCGTTCTCCGGCGCCCTGGCCCGGTTCGCGCACCGCCGGGCGGGCCCGCCTAGAGTGGGAGAGGTGTCCGTGGTCGTTGCGCCCAGCCCCATCCTCAGTGTGTCGGGAGCCGTCGCGGGAGCGGCGGGTTCGCCCGACGCCGCCGTCGCGTGGCATTACGGCGATCCGTTCGGCGAGCAGCGCGCCGCGGTGCAGCGCGCCGCGATCGTCGACCGGTCACACCGATTCGTGCTGCGCATCACCGGCGCGGAGCGGCTCTCCTGGTTGCACACCATCTCCAGTCAACATGTCGCCACCCTCGGCGACGGGCAGTCCGCCGAGAACCTCGACCTGGATTTGAACGGCCGGGTCCAGCATCACTTCGTGCTCACCGAACTGGACGGCGCCGTCTGGATCGATACCGAAGCCGAGCGCGGACCCGACCTGCTCGCGTTCCTGCAGAAGATGGTCTTCTGGGCCGATGCCAAACCCGAAGCCGCCGACCACGCGGTACTCAGTCTGCTCGGCCCCGGAGTGGCAGACCTGGCCGAAACACTCGGCATCACCGCCCTTCCCGGCGTGTACGAGGCGACGCCGCTGCCCGGCGGCGGATTCTTGCGCCGGATGCCGTGGCCGACGGCCGACTCCTTCGACTTGGTCGTCCCGCGCGATCAGCTGACCGGCCTGTGGGACCGGCTCACCGCGGCAGGCGCCGTTCCCGCCGGAATGTGGGCGTTCGAGGCATTGCGCGTCGCGGCCGTCCGGCCGCGGATCGGATCGGACACCGACGAGCGGACCATCCCGCACGAGGCCCGCTGGATCGGCGGCGTCGCCGAACACGGAGCCGTCCACCTGGACAAGGGCTGCTACCGCGGCCAGGAGACGGTGGCCAGGGTGCACAACCTCGGCAAGCCGCCGCGGCACCTGTTGCTGCTGCACCTGGACGGCTCGGCGGACGAGCGCCCGGTCATCGGCGACGACGTCACCGCCGGCGGCCGCGCGGTCGGCAGGCTCGGCACGGTCGTCGACCACTTCGAACTCGGCCCGATCGCCCTCGCGCTGGTCAAGCGCGCGGTTCCGGCCGACACCGCGCTGGTCGCCGGCCCGGTCGCGGCGTCCATCGATCCCGATTCGATGCCCTCCGACGACGAACCGCAAGCGGGCCGGCTCGCGGTCGACCGGCTGCGTGGGCGCTGACCTGTTGACCGGCCACCGGCAAGCGGGACGTTTTCCTCAGCCGACATCCGCACTCTTGCTCAGCGCCGAGTTCCCCATTCGTGACGAGAGGAGCGCCGTTCATGCGCGTCGGTGATTCCGGAGAGGTGCTCGCGGCGTGCGTCGTGCACGCCGATATCGAGGTACCGGGAAGGGTCGGTCGCAGCGCCATCGACAAGCGCCCGGCGGCGGGACGAGTCGCGGTACGCGCCCTCGGCTTGGACGGCGATCACGTCTGCAACACCAAGCATCACGGCGGCGTGCACCAGGCCGTCTACGCCTACGCCGACGAGGACGCCCGCCGCTGGGGCACGGAGCTCGGCCGGGAACTGCCCGCGGGCTGGTTCGGCGAAAACCTGCGCGTGCGTGGCCTTCCGGTCAGCGACTCGGTGATCGGCGCGCGCTGGACGGTCGGTGACACCGTGCTGGAGGTGAGCGCTCCGCGCGTGCCGTGCGCCACGTTCCAGCACTGGAGCGGCGAGCTGCAGTGGGTCAAACGGTTCACCCTGCGCAGCGATACCGGCGCCTATCTGCGGGTGCTCACCGAGGGCACGATCGCGGCGGGCGACCGGATCTCGGTGGTACACGTCCCCGAGCACGGCATCACGGTCCGCGATCTGTTCACCGGCGCCGATCCGGATCTGCTGGCGATCCTGCTCGCCGACGAGCCGACCATCTCCGACGACGTGCGCATGCAAGTGGAACGGCACGCGCGCAGGCATGGCAACGCCGTGCGCGCCACCGCGCACCGGCACGCGACGACGAGCACCGACGACATCGGCACGGGAGCGAAATCGTGAGTGTGGAACTGGTCGAAGTGGTCCGCTCGGGCTTCCGTGAATGCGTGCACCGCGGCTCGGTGGTGGTGCTCGACGCCGCGGGCGAGCCCACCCTCGAACTCGGCGAAGTGCACCTGCCGATCTTCCCGCGCTCGACGAACAAGCCGATGCAGGCGATCACCCTGCTGCGCAACGGTTTCCAGCCGGTCGATGACGCCGAACTGGCGATCGCCACCGCCTCGCACTACGGCGAACCCGACCATGTCGCGCTGGTGCGCAGGCTGCTGGACCGGTTCGGCCTGCCCGAATCCGCCCTGGCCTGCCCGGCCGATCTGCCGTACGACGAGGGCGCCCGCACCGCGCTGCTGTCCGGCGGAGGACAACCCCGCCCCATCTACATGAACTGCTCGGGCAAACACGCGGCGATGCTCGCGACCTGCGCGATCAACGGCTGGCCGACCGAGGGCTACCAGGACCGGGCGCATCCGCTGCAGCGCGCGGTGATCGCGACCGTGGCCGACCTGACCGGCGAGCCGGAAGCCGATCTGGGCATCGACGGCTGCGGATTGCCGATCATCCCGGTCTCACTCGTCAACCTCGCGCGGGTGTTCTCGACCATCGCGACGGCCGAGCCGGGGAGCCCGGAACGCCGGGTCGCCGACGCGGTGCGCGCGCATCCGCGAGTGATTTCCGGCACGAACGCGCCCGATCTGCTGACCATGCTGGCCACTCCCGGGCTGGTGTGCAAGATCGGCGCGGATGGTGTGCACGCGGGCGCGCTGCCGGACGGATCGGCTTTCGCGTACAAGATCGAAGACGGCCACGATCGCGCGCGAATGCCGCTGACGCTGGCGATTCTGCACCGAATGGGAATCGAGTGGACCGATGCGCACGCGGAGCTGGCGGCCCCCGCGGTGCTGGGCGGGGGTATCCGAGTCGGTGTGATTCGTGCTATACCCGGGGTCGTCTAGCTATTCCACGGCAGGGCGACAAGCGGGCAAACGGCACTGGTTCCGGAGTTCTTCACCCACTCCTGGAAGCGAGACCGCCGGACACACGCTAAAGTGTCTGTCAGGAAGAGTATTAATTCGAACGGGGCCGCCACCAAACCCCAGGCCGCCCCGCTGTGACGCGAGGGGGTCAGCCATGGGCCGTGGCCGGGCTAAGGCAAAGCAGACCAAGGTCGCACGCGAGCTGAAGTACAGCTCGCCCACGACCGACTTCGCGAGCCTTCAGCGCGAGCTTTCGGGAAGCCCCAACTCCCAGCGGAGTGGTGGTGTGCTGTCCGATGAGCACGACGCGGACGACTCCTTGTCCCGCTGGGACGAGGACGACGACTACGACGACTGGCGCCGCTGACTCGGATTTACGTCTGAAGGGGGAGGCCGACGGGCCTCCCCCTTCGATCGTTGTCGCGGGTTGACGTCTCTGGCGCCGAAAAGGCTTGCAACACACCGGAGTCCCGCATCGTACATAGATGCGGGACTCTCACGTGTCTTCACCGCGAATCAGAACCGCGGATGCTCACCGACCAGCACGGCGCGCGCGGCGTCGGCGTCCTTGGCCTTCTTGACCGTGCCCAGCGTCCAGCACTCGATGTGCCGTGCGGTCAGCACCGCCAGCGCCCGGTCCACATCCTCGGGAGCGACGACGGCGACCATGCCGACGCCCATGTTGAACGTCTTCTCCATCTCGGGCCGCTCGACCCGGCCGCGCTGGGCGATCATCTTGAACACCGGCGCCGGGTTCCAGGTGCCTCGATCCAGCTCGGCCACAATGCCCGCGGGCAGCACCCGGGCGAGATTGGCCGCCAAGCCACCGCCGGTGACGTGGGCGAACGTGCGCACATCGGTTTCGGCGATCAGCGCGAGGCAGTCCTTGGCGTAGATCCTGGTCGGCTCGAGCAGTTCCTCGCCCAGGGTGCGGCCGAACTCCTCGACGTGGCCGGTGAGCGACATGCGATCGATCTCGAGCAGCACCTTGCGGGCCAGACTGTAGCCGTTGGAGTGCAGTCCGGAGGACCCCATGGCGATCACCACGTCGCCGGGACGGACCCGGTCGGGTCCGAGCACCGCGTCGGCTTCGACCACGCCGATGCCGGTGGCGGACAGGTCGTAGTCGTCCGGATCCATCAGCCCGGGATGCTCGGCGGTCTCGCCGCCGAGCAGCGCGCACCCGGCGCGCACACAGCCCTCGGCGATGCCGGAGACGAGTTCGGCGACCTTCTCCGGGACGACCTTGCCGATGGCGATGTAGTCCTGGAGGAACAGCGGCTCCGCGCCGCAGACCACGAGATCGTCCACCACCATGGCCACCAGGTCGAGGCCGACGGTGTCGTGTTTGTCCATCGCCTGCGCCACCGCGATCTTGGTGCCGACGCCGTCGGTGGAGGCCGCCAGCAACGGTTCCCGGTAGCCGCCCTTCAGCGCGAACAGCCCGGCGAAGCCGCCGAGGCCGCCTTGGACCTCGGGCCGGGTCGCCTTCTTCGCCAATGGCCCGAACAACTCGACTGCGCGATCACCTGCCTCGATGTCCACGCCTGCCGCGGCGTACGAAGCACCACCACTGGGGGTCTGTTCAGTCATTTTCGGGGAAAGCTCCAAACCGAATCGGCGGATAGATGCCTGCTCACGCTACCGGAGCCGGATAACGACCCCGCACCGGTGTTGGCTCGCCCTCTTGACAATAGGGCAGAGCCAACCGTAAAGCGGACGATCAGTCCGTCTCGTCGCCATCGAACCCCGCGGCCTGTGCCCGGCGGTGGCGTTGCCGCACCGGATCCGGTACCGGCACCGCGGCGACCAAGCGGCGGGTGTACTCCTCCCGTGGGGCGCGCAGGATGCGATTCCGATCGCCCGCTTCCACCACCGCACCGTCGCGCAGCACCACGATCCGGTCGGCGAGCTGGTCGACCACGGCCAAGTCGTGGCTGATGAACAGGCAGGCCCAGCCGCACTCGCGCTGTAGCTGACCGAACAGCTCCAGCACCGCAGCCTGGACCGAGACGTCCAGCGCGCTGGTCGGCTCGTCGGCGACCAGCAGGTCCGGGTCGAGCACCAGCGCGCGGGCGAGGCTGGCACGCTGACGCTGCCCGCCGGACAACTCGTGCGGGTACCGGCGTTCGACGCCCGCGGGCAACCGCACGTCGTCGAGTAGCAGGCGCACCCTGGCGCGAATCTCCGCCGAGCTGCCCGCCTTGTGCACGAGCAGCGGTTCGGATACGCACTCGCCCACGGTGAGCCGGGGATTCAGCGAACTGGCCGGGTCCTGGAAGACGAATCCGAAGCGCCGCCGAATCGGTCGCAGCTCGCGCTGTGACAACCCCACGATGTCCTGCCCGCGCACTCGCACCGTTCCGGAGGTGGGCCGTTGCAGTGCCGCGACGCAGCGGCCGATGGTCGACTTGCCCGAGCCGGACTCACCGACCAGGCCGAGCGTCTCGCCGGGACCGATGCGCAGACTCACGCCGTCGACAGCGCGGAAACGCGGCCTGCCGAACGGGCCGGGAAATTCGACCACCAGATCACGGACCTCGAGTACCGGATCGCCCTCGGTCTCGGCACTGTCGGGCGGGCCGTGCTCGATCTGCTCGGTACCCAGGTGCGGGACCGCGGCAAGCAGGGCGCGGGTGTAGTCCGCCCTGGGACGCGCGAACAGTTCATCCACCGGCGCCTGCTCGACCACCGCTCCGTCGCGCATCACCACCACGCGGTCGGCGATGTCGGCGACCACGCCCATGTTGTGGGTGATCAGCACGATCGCGCTGCCGATCCGGTCGCGCAGGCCCCGCAGCAGGGCGAGGATCTCGGCCTGCACCGTGACGTCCAGCGCCGTGGTCGGCTCGTCGGCGATGATCACCTTCGGCTCGCAGGCGATGGCGATGGCGATCACCACGCGTTGTTTCTGCCCGCCGGAGAGCTGATGCGGGTAGTAGTCCACCCGGTGCTCCGGATCGGGCAACCCGACCAGGCGCAGGAGTTCCACCGCCCGCGCCTTGGCCGCCTTCTTGGTCAGGTCGGTGTGGGCGCGCAGCGCCTCGCCGATCTGGAAGCCGACGGTGAACAGCGGGTCCAGGGCGAGGCTTGGTTCCTGGAACACCATCGAGATCGCGCCGCCGCGCAATGCGGTGAGCTGCCTCTCGTTCATCGTGGTGACCTGCTCGGTCCCCAGGGTGACCAGGCCGCGCACCGTGGCCGTCTCCGGCAGCAAGCCCATCGCGGTGCGTGAGCTCACGGACTTGCCCGAACCGGACTCCCCGACGATGGCCAGCACTTCGCCGGGGTAGACCTCGTAGGAGACGTCGGTGACCGCGTGCACCGGCCCCGCGTCGGTGGCGAAGGTGACCGACAACGATTCGATGGACAGGGCGGGGCGGCCCCGCTCCGTCGCGGAGGACTCAGGCATCGGTCGCGTCCTTTCCGCCGCCGTCCGGTCCGGCCACCGCCGCGGCGCGGCGGGTGCGCAGGACGGGGTTCAGCACTTCGTTGAGGCTTTCCCCTACCAAGGTCATGCCGAGCACGACGAGCACGATGGCGACACCGGGAAAGATGCCCGTCCACCAGATGCCGTTGGACACGTCCGGCAGCGCTTTGTTCAGATCGAAACCCCATTCCGCGGCCTGGGTCGGTTCGATGCCGAAACCGAGGAAGCCGAGGCCGGCCAGGGTGAGGATGGCTTCCGACCCGTTGAGCGTGATGATCACCGGCAGCGATTGAGTGACATTGGCCAGGATGTGCCGGAACAGGATTCGCGTGGTCGACGCGCCGGTTACCCGCGCCGCGTCGACGTACGGCTCCTGCTTCACGGCCACGGTCGCGTTGCGCACCACCCGGAAGTACTGCGGGACGAAGACCGCCGTGATGGCCACCGCCGCGGACAGCACACCGCCCAGGCTGGTCGAGCGACCGCCCGCGACCACGATGGACACCACGATCGCCAGCAACAGTGTCGGGAACGCGTACATCGCGTCCATGAACAGCACGAGCAACCGGTCCGGCCACCGGCCGACGTAGCCGGACAGCAGTCCGAGCGGTACCCCGATCAGCAGCGAGAGCAGCAGGGAGATCGTGATCACCCACACGGCTGTCCGCGCGCCATAGATCACCCGGGAGAACACGTCTTCCCCGCGCACCGAGGTGCCGAACCAATGCTCGGCCGACGGTGCTTGCTGGCGAACGAAATCGACGCCGTCGGCGGCACTCTGGGCGAATCCGTACGGTGCGATCAGCGGAGCGAAGAGCGCGGCGACCACGAAGACACCGACCAGAGCCAGGCCGAGGACCAGCGTCGCACGCTGCAAACCGGAGGTCATCGAGAACAACCGGAGGCCGGGTACACCCCGCCGCGCCGCGGGTGGCGTGACCAGGGTTTCGTTCAGCAGTTCCGGAGCCGTCATCAGAACCTCACCCTCGGATCGATCAGCGCCACCAGGACGTCGACCAGGAAGCTCATCACCGCCACGATGAGCGCGATGAACGCGACGATGCCCTGCACGGCGATGAAGTCGCGCGCCGAGAGGTATTGCGCGAATTGATAGCCGAGGCCTTTCCACTCGAACGTGGTCTCGGTGAGCACCGAGGCGCCGAGCATCATGGCGATCTGCATGCCCATCACCGTGACGATCGGGATCAGCGCGTTGCGGAAGGCATGCCGCCCGGTCACCACGCGGCGGGACAAGCCACGGGCCCGTGCCGCGTCCACGTAGTCGGCGCGGAGGGTCTGGATCAGGTTGATCCGCACCAGCCGCAAGAAGATGCCCGCGGTGAGCAAGCCGAGCGCGATGGCGGGCAGCACGGCGTGTTCCAGCACGTCGAGCAGGTATCCGGCGTCGCCGTAGAGGATCGCGTCGATCACCATGATGTTGGTCTTCGGCGAGACGTGTTGCAGCCGCAGTTCCACGTTGGTGCTCGCCCGGCCCGCCACCGGCAGCCAGCCGAGTCGCACCGCGAACACCAGCTTCAGCAGCAGGCCGACGAAGAACACCGGCGCGGCGTAGAACAAGATGGCCAGCAACCGCAACGTGGTGTCGGCGGCCGAATCCCGCCGGGTGGCGGCGTACCTGCCCAGTGGGACGCCTATCGCGAACGCGACCACGAGTGCCCAGCACACCAGTTCCAGCGAGGCGGCGCCGTAGGTGACCACCACCTCGCTGATCTCCCGGTTGTCCTGGGAGCGACCGAGATCCCCGTGCAGAAGCCCGGACAGATAGTCCCAGTACTGGGTCAGCATCGGCCGGTTCAGCCCGGCCGCCTCCTTGCGCGCCTCGATCTGTTCCTGGGTCATGCGTCCGCCCATCGCCGCGCTGATCGGGTCGCCGACCACGCGCATCAGGAAGAACACGACCGTGACCAGGATCCACGCGGTCACCGGAATCAGCAGCAGGCGGACGCCGAGGTAGCGCAGCAACGCGCCGTGGCGAGAATCGTCGCCGCCCTTGCCGGTTCGCCGCAGGGCGAAGGGCCGGGCCCGGACGGGTGTCGGCGCGATGTCCGCCGATGTGGTCGCCCCGGGCCCGGCCGGACCGCCGGAACTCACTTGCTCAGCACCGTATAGCGGAACTTGAACGATGCGTCGAGCGTCTGTTCCACACCCCGCACCCCGGTGGCGGAGACCGCGATCTGCTTGCCGGACAGCAGCGGAACGATCGGCAGGAAGTTCTGCGCGAGATCACGCTGCACCTGCTGGATCTGCGCGAGCCGCTTGTCCTTGTCGGGCTGGGTCGCCTGGGCGATCAGCTGGGCGGAGATGCCGGGGTCTTCGAAATGCGACTGCAGGAAGTTGTTCGGCCCGAAGAACGGGGAAAGGTAGTTGTCCGGGTCCGGGAAGTCCGGGAACCAGCCGAATTGGAAGAGCGGGTAGGCATCACGGGCGCGTTCTCGCTGGTAGGTCACCCATTCGGTGGATTGGAGATCGACCTTGAACAAACCCGTTGCCTCCAGTTGCGACTTGATCGCCGCGTACTCCTCGGAGCTGCTGGAGCCGTAGTGGTCGGGGTTGTACTGGAGATTCAGCTCGACCGGCGTCGCGACCCCCGCGTCGGCGAGGAACTTCGCCGCCTGGTCCTTGTTCGGCCGGGGGCCGTAGATTTCCTTGAACGGCTCGGCCGCGCCCGGCATGCCCTGCGGCACGGACGAATACGCGGGCAGGTAGGTCTTCTTGTAGACGCCGTCGGCGAGCGCGGCACGGTCGACGGTGGCCGCGACGGCCTTGCGCACGGCCAGTTTCTGCGCGGGCGTGCCACCCGGCATGGTGTTCAGATTGAACACGATGTACCGCAGTTCCCCGCCGGGGCCCTCGTGCACGGCGACCTTGCCGTCGTTGCGCAGCGACTCGATGTCGGTGGGCGTGAACGACCGATATCCGACGTCGAGCGAACCGTTCTGCAGGTCGAGCTTCATGTTGTCGGTGGTGGCGTAGTACTTGGTGGACACCGTCTCGGTCTTCGGCTTGCCGAGGATGCCGTTGTAATCGGCGAACGCCTGGTACTCGACGAGTTTGTTCTTGTCGTAACTTGCGATGACGTACGGGCCGGAGTAGCCCTTGGCCTTCACCACATCCTCGTCCGGCATCACCTTGTCCGGCGCGTATACCTTCTCGTCGACGATCGGCCCGGCCTGGGTGGGCAGGATCGCGGGGAAGGTCTGGTCGTCGGCCACCTTCAACGTGAACGCGACGGTGCGCGGGTCCACTACGTCGGTCTTCTCCAGGTTGCCGAGCAGCGAGGCGGGACCGTTCGGGTCGTTGATCCGCAGCATCCGGTCGAAGGAGAACTTCACGCTGGTCGCGGTCAGCGGGTTGCCGTTGGCGAACTTCAGGCCGTCTTTCAACGTGCAGGTATACACCGTGGGCGTGGTGAACTCGCACTTCTGGGCCGCGTCCGGCTTCGGCGTCGCGTCACCGGGTGCGAAGTTGAGCAGGTACTGATAGATCTGCGTCTCGGCGACCAGCGACCCGTTGTCGTAGGCGGCCGCGGGATCGAGCGAGAAGATCTTGTCGGTGGTGCCCGCCACCAAGCCGCCGCTGTCACCGCCCTCCCCGGTTCGCCCGGAACCGCATCCCGCCAGCACCGAACCCGCCAATGCCAGCAAGCCGACGGCCGCGATGATTCGCGTCCCGATCCGTCGCCCCAACCTCGAATTCCTCATCACGGCCCCACTTCTCGAGCGCCGCACGCGTTGCCCTGGATCGCAGGCCCGGTGCGGACACGGGTGAACTTCCGATCTGATCGGCACCGTACCTACGAAGCATTTTCGGCACGTTACGTTTTCGAAGAAAATCCGCGGCGCTCTCAGCAGGTGTTATGCGCGGCGACTACGACCGGCCCAAAAACCGGTCGTACGTCCAGAATCGCCGGACGGTGCACGGCGTGATGTCTCGAGCAGGCCACATCACCGCGCGAGACAGCGAACAGCATCAGCAGCGCATCGCGTTCGCGCCCAGCAGCGCGACTGGCCCGAACCTCAGCGGTGGTTCGTGATCGTCAACGACGTGCGGGGTCACGGCACGCTGACTCCCAACTGCCCTATTGGCGCCACCATCGCACGTGTCCTCGGACACGACCACACCGCCACCCCGCCGCTCACGCCCGCCGCCAGCGGATGAGTGTTCGGATGTCTCGGGCACACCGGCCACACCGGTGACTCGCCCGCCGTCCACAACGCCTCTACCGCCCACTCGTGCGCCTTGTCGGCGAGATACGCCACCTGCTCCGCGTAGTCGTCGCCGACCAGCGGTCCGATCCCGGCGCCGCTACCGTCCGGCTCGTAGAACATCACCCAGTCCATGCCCTGATGCGTCTCCTCGACCACGATGGGCTGGACAGCGCAGGTAGCGGCCAGATCCCGACGCACGGGCTCCAGCGCGGCGGCGTACTTCGCATCCATGCGCTCATTGTGCGGCACGCGGTGAGCGAGTTCGGCTACGCGGATCCCGAGCGACGTCCCGCGTCACGGACGGCTCAGCGCGCTCGCATTCGCGTTGTCGCCCAGCAGCTCGGCCTCGGTCTGACCGGTGAGCATGCCCTCGAGCACGTTCTTCCCGATCGCGGCCTCGGTGGGCAGCGGGATCGGATAGTTGCCGTCGAAGCACGCGGCGCACAGCCGCGAGCGCGGCTGTTCGGTGGCGGCGATCATGCCGTCGAGCGAGATGTAGCCGAGGGTATCGGCGCCGATCGACCGGCGCACGCCCTCGACCATGTCCGCGACATCGCCCTCGGTGCCCGCTCCGTTGGCGATCAGTTCCGCCCGCGAGGCGAAATCGATGCCGTAGAAACAGGGCCACTTCACCGGCGGCGAGGCGATCCGCACGTGGATCTCCAACGCGCCCGCCTCGCGCAACATCCGGATCAGCGCGCGCTGGGTGTTGCCACGCACGATCGAGTCGTCCACGACGATCAGGCGCTTGCCGCGGATGACCTCGCGCAGCGGATTGAGCTTGAGCCGGATGCCGAGCTGACGGATGGTCTGGCTGGGCTGGATGAACGTGCGGCCGACGTAGGCGTTCTTCATCAGGCCCTGGCCGTAGGGCACGCCCGACCCCTGCGCGTAACCGACGGCGGCCGGTGTGCCGGATTCGGGAACCGGGATCACCAGATCGGCGTCGACCGGGTGCTCCTTCGCCAGGCGACGGCCGATCTCCACCCGGGTGGCGTGCACCGACCGGCCCGCGATGGTGCTGTCCGGCCGCGCCAGGTACACGTATTCGAAGACGCAGCCCTTGGGCTCGGGGTTGGCGAAGCGCATCGAGCGCACGCCGTCGGCATCGATCGCCAGCAATTCGCCGGGTTCGATCTCGCGGACGAAGGCGGCCCCGACGATGTCCAGCGCGGCGGTCTCACTGGCAACGACCCAGCCACGCTCCAGCCTGCCCAGGCACAGCGGGCGCACGCCGTGCGGGTCGCGCGCGGCGTAGAGGGTGTGCTCGTCCATGAAGGTCAGGCAGAACGCGCCCTTCAGGGTGGGCAGCAGTTCCATCGCGGCCCGCTCGATGCTGGAGTCGGCGGCGGCGTGCGCGAGCAGCGCGGTGACCACGTCGGAGTCGGAGGTCGCCGCGGCGGGCTGCGGGCGCCCGCCCCGGACGGAGGCGAGCAGGCCGAGTTCCCGTGCACGGCCGGCCAATTCGGCGGTGTTGACCAGATTGCCGTTGTGCCCCAGGGCAAGTCCGGAGCCCACCGCGGTGGTGCGGAAGATGGGCTGAGCGTTCTCCCAGGTCACCCCGCCCGTTGTGGAGTAGCGACAGTGACCGACGGCGATGTGACCCGGCATGGCCGCCAGCGTCTGCTCGTCGAACACCTGGCTGACCAGTCCGAGATCCTTGAACACGAGGATCTGCGAGCCGTCCGACACCGCGATGCCCGCCGCCTCCTGTCCCCGGTGTTGCAGAGCATAAAGCCCGTAATACGTGAGTTTCGCCACTTCTTCGCTCGGCGCCCAGACTCCGAAGACTCCGCACTCCTCGCGCGGCTCGTTCTCGTCGACGTCCGGGGTGGGACACGAGGCGGCGGAAATGCTCTGGACCGGCAGTTCGGCGTTGGTCACCGTTTGCTCCCTGTTCGGGCGGGCTGGGGGCAGATTTCATTCTACGGATGCCGCGGCGATGCCCGCGCACCGCCGCCGCATCCGAGCAGCAATTCCAGGTGACCGAAGCGGGGTCGCCGCGACGCCTTCGGCTGTTACGGTGCGGACCGTGACGACTACGGACGACGCGGGCACGACGGCGCCGGTGCGCAGGCCATGGCCTCGGATGGTGCTGTTTCCCATCGCGGTGTTGAGCCTGCTCACCGCGCTGCTGGGCATCATGTACCTCGACTATGTCGTCGATCCGGAGAAGAACCTGCACGACTTCCCGATCGCCCTGGTGAACCAGGATGTCGGCGACACCATCGGCAGCGGGAGCGCCGAGCAGAAGGTCAATTTCGGCGATCAGATCACCAAGGCGCTGGCCGCCGGAGTGCCGTCGGACAAGGTCGACCTGCGCGTGCTCAGCATCAACGAGTCCGAGCGGCAGATGCAGTCCGGACAGGTCTACGGCGCGATCGTCATCCCGAGCGATTTCAGCAAGCAGCTCGGCAATCTGGGTGTGGGCAGTGTCATACCCGGTGACATCCCGCGCCCGATCATCACGGTGCAGACCAACCCGCGCGCGGGCGCGTTCGGCACGCAGATCGTGCTGCGGGTCGGCAACGAGGCGCTGACCGAGGTGAACAAGCAGGTCGGCAAGCAGTTGCTCGACCAGGTGAACGCGCAGCTGGCCCCGCGTCCTGGCGGTCCGCCCGCACCCGAACTGACCGGCGCGACCAGGGTGGCTCTTGCGTCGCCGATCGAGGTGGTGCAGCAGCAGTACCACCCGCTGCCGCACGGTAGCGGCCAGGGCCTGACCGCGTTCTTCTACGCCCTGTTGCTGCTGCTGGCCGGCGTGGTCGGCGCGATGGTCATCCACACCATGATCGATGCGCAGCTCGGTTTCGTGCCCACCGAGTACGGCCCGTGGTACGTGCACTACCCGCCCACGCCGATCTCGCGGTTCAAGACGCTGCTGATCAAGTGGGGCGTGTTCGTGCTGGCGGCGAACATCGTCGCCGGAGTGTTCCTCGTCGTGGGCGAACTGCTGGACATGCCGATCGGCAATCCGCTGGCCCTGTACCTCTACAGCGCGCTCGCCATGATCGCCGTCGGCGTGACCGGGCTGTCGATGCTGGCGGCGATCGGCTCGGCGGGCCTGCTGGTGAACCTCATCCTGTTCGTCATCCTCGGCCTGCCGTCCTCGGGCGGCACCGTGCCGATCGAGGCGACGCCGCGATATTTCGGCTGGCTCGCCTCCTTCGAACCCATGCACCAGGTGTTCCTGGGTGTGCGGTCGATCCTGTACTTCGACGCCGATTTCGAGGCGGGGCTCACGCGTGGTGTGTGGATGGCGGTCCTCGGGCTCGCGATCGGGCTGATCTTCGGCGCGTCGGTCACCCGCTTCTACGACCGCAAGGGGCTGGAGCGCCGCAACATCGTCCGGGCGTGAACTGTCCGCGCCGC
The DNA here is from genome assembly GCF_047200615.1 of Nocardia sichangensis. Classification (NCBI taxonomy): domain Bacteria; kingdom Bacillati; phylum Actinomycetota; class Actinomycetes; order Mycobacteriales; family Nocardiaceae; genus Nocardia; species Nocardia sichangensis. Next base: position 58,223 of record NZ_JBJZOK010000003.1, on the reverse strand, counting down.
AACGGTCGGCTCGGTCTCAGTCGACTCGGACGATCGGCAACCAGTGCGTGATCTCGGCCGCGCGGGTGCCGGACGCGCTCACCGCGCCGGAGTCGAGCGCGTCGTCGAACTCGAGCAGTCCGGTGGCCAGTAGCAGCCAGGTACGCGGGTCGGTCTCCACGACGTTCGGCGGTGTACCCCGGGTGTGCCGCGGGCCCTCGACGCACTGCACCGCGACGAACGGCGGCACCCGGACCTCGACCGAGTGGCCGGGCGCGGAGGCCGCCAGCGAGCGCGCCGTGGTACGCACAGCCGCCGCGAGTTCGGCGCGCGCGGGCGCGTCGACCGACTCGTCACGCAACCATTCGCTCACCACCGCCACCGCTGCCCGCGTCTGCGCGGGGTCTACCGTGCCTCGTCCTGCCACCTGCCCGACCCTACTTCGCGCTCCGTACGCCTCGCGCCCGTGATCGACCTCAGCCGTGCTTCGGCGAGGGCGGTCGACACGACGGTGTCGGCGCGGCTTCGGGACGGCGGCGGCGCGGTGCCCGGCGTCGGCCGCCCCGTCAACGGGCTCGCGGTATATCCGAAGCCGGAGTTGCGAATTCATCCACAGTCGTCCCGAGGTCCGAACGTGCCACCCGCATCGCACGCGCGGAACCCGGGAAGTGGCGGGCCAGGCGCGGAGCGATCGCTCCGCCCGCGTTCATGGCGAGATGCAGCAGCGCGGGGGCGGCGGTGCCCGCGGTGCGGCGGCGCAGCAAACCGAACACGAGTCCGCCCGCCGTAGTCACCGCCACAGTGGCGGGAACACTGTCGCCCACGGCCCGCGCGGGAGTGATGTGCCAGAGTCCGAAGGTCGTCGCGCCGACCAATGCACCGGCTCGCGGACCGAAAAGGCGGTCCAGCATGGGATCCAGCGTGCCGCGGAAGACGAGTTCCTCGCTGTAGACAGTCCCGAGAGGAATGTGCACAGCCACCCACTCCTGCGTCGACACAGCGGGCCCCCGTTCAGCGAGTTCGGCCAGTTGCCATCGCAGCGACGGAACGGCAAGGGCCGCTGCGTAACCGGCCACGACGACCGACGCGGCGAGCAGTCCGCAGCGCACGCCGCTCTTCGACCACCGGCCAGGTTCGGCGCGCAGCGCGACCGCGTAGGCGGTGGCGAAACCGGCATTGGCGGCGGTTCGTCCGCGGATGCCGAGACGGAGGCGGGGCAGGACCGCGTTGCTCCAGAACAACGGAACGGCAACGGCCGCAATGGTTCGCACGGCCCGTTCCTGGCTCACTTGATCTTCCGCTCGAATTCCTCCGCGGCCTCGACTTCGACCCGGATCCGCTCGGAACGCTCGGCGGTCCAGTCCGGTGGCGCGGCGATGGCGGCCCAGCCGTCCAGGACCAGGCTGCCGTAGCGGTGTCCGTGCCCGTCGGTGACGCCCTGCGCATTGGTCAGATCGGCGGCCACCTGCCAGAAGGTGACGAACGGCCACCAGCGCATCTGGGAGGAGACGTCCGAACCGCGCGGCTCCGACAGCCAATCCGGCCGCGAGAAGATCAGATCCGGCGACCACCAGACGATGGGATCGGACGCGTGCTGCAAATACGCGATGCGCGGCGGCCGCCATTCCGACGACGGGCGCGCCAGGTCACCGCTGTCGGAGGCGAACCGGACCACCAGCCCGTCGGCGTACAGCGGCTCCACCTCACGGGAGCCCGGATCGCGGCGGGCGACGAACTGCTGCCACAGCCGGTTGGAATTGGGCGGGCCGACCCACAGCGCGCCGTCGACCTTGGCGCGCAGATCGGCCAGGCCGTCGAACGCCGCCTCGGAACCCTGCGAACCGAGGCTCTCCCCGTACACCAGCAATTTGGGTCGTGCCTGCGGCGGGCGCGCGGTCCAATGCTGGTACACCGCGTCGAACAGATCCCTGCCCGCCGCGGCGGCCTTGCTCCGGTCGGCCAGGAAGGACAGCACGCTGGGCAGATACGAGTACTGGGTGGCGACGATCGCGGTGTCGCCGTCGTACATGTACTCGAGCGCGGACGCGGCCAGCGAGTTCACCCATCCGGTCCCCGTGGTGGTGACCACCACGAGCGCCTTCCGGTCGAACGCACCGGTTCGCTCGAGCTCGGACACCGCCAGCTCGGCCGGTTCCTGATTCCCGTCGACCGACTCCAGACCGACGTAGGCCCGGACGGGCTCCTTGGCCGGGCGGCCGGTGAGCGAGGTGATGTGGCTCGCGGTGGGTCCGTGCGAGACGAACCAGCGCCCCTCGAATCCGAGGGTCTCCCATTTGGCCAGCGAGGTGGGGCTGCCGGAGCGCTCCGGTTGCTGCGGCTGCACCGCGTTCACCGAGGTGTGGTCGTTGCGCACGCTGAACGCGGAGTTGGCCACCGCGAAGAACGCTTGCGTGGCGACACCGTTGAAGATCGTCACCGCCAGCACCACCAGCACCAGGAATCCGGCGGCCGGAGCGAGTTCGCGGGGCACCTTCACCCACCGGTTGAGCAGGCGGGCCAGGAACAGGATGAACTCGCGCACGGTCCGGTAGACCGCGACCGCCGCGGCGCCGACCGCCATGCTCAGCAGTCCGGTGCGCAGATAGGCGGGCGTGGTGGTGCCCGCCATGCCCATCAACGCCGTGATCTCCCGCTGCCAGCGCGCCGACTGCACCAGCATCAGCGCGGCGCTCAGCGCGGCGGTGAGCAGCACGGCGGACTTGACGGCGTAACGCGCCCACGTCGGCGGCGGCGCGATCTTCAGCCGCGGCCGCACCCACAGCCGGAACAGCCACTCCAGCAAACAGCCGGCGCCGTATCCGATGGCGGCATTGATCCCGCTGATCAGCCCCTGGAACAGCCAGTCGCGCGGCAGCAGCGACGGCGTCACCGACAGCGCGAAGAACACCGTCGCCACCACCAAGCCGACGTAATTGAGGTCGATGACGTCCTCGACGCGCCGGATCACCGCGACCGCGCGCGTGCGCAGTTTCCGCATGGTCCCCGCGGTCTCCAGCATTCGATCAGTATGGCGGTCGCCACCGACGGCCCGGCGCGTCGCCCACCGTGACGCGGGCGCGCACGACGCGGATCACACCCTGCGCGACCCCGTGATCGGACGCCTTCGCGCGGATGGCAACTACCCATTTCGCTCGAGTAGTTGTACACGGGTGCGCGGGTCGCGCCATCCGGAAACTTTGGTCCATGAGCACAACGACCGCGGCGCAGAAAGCCAGCGCCGCATACGTCGCACAGGCCGCGATCGCCTTCGGCATCAGTTTCGTCGGCATCGGCATCGGGATCTACGCGCTGCCGCTGGACGTCTGGCAGCGCGGATTCCTCGGTATGTCCGTGTTCTTCCTGGTGACCAGCACCTTCACGCTGGCGAAAGTGGTGCGCGACCAGCACGAGGCGGCGACCGTTCACGGTCGCATCGATCAGGCGCGGATGGAGAAGCTGCTCTCCGAGCACGATCCGTTCAATTCCGTCGCCTGAGTACGCGCACCTGGGCGGGCCCGGTAACGAGGGGTTCAGGCCCGCCCAGGTGGGCGTCTCGTCAGACGGTTCCGGCGCCGAACAGCTTCGGCAGCGTGCCCTCGTGCGCGGTCCGCAACTCGTCCATGGTGATCGAGAACTGGCCCTGCACCTCGACCGAATCCGAGCCCTGATCGACCACGCCGATGCGCACCCACGGCAGTTCGCGCGCGGTGCACATGCGGGTGAACCTGGTCTCCTCCGAGCGGGGAACCGCGACCAGCACACGGCCCGCCGACTCGGAGAACAGCGTGACGAACGGATCCGCGTCCTCGGGAAGCAGGATGCGGCAACCGGTCTCACCGGCGAGCGCCGCTTCGACGACAGCTTGAGCGAGACCGCCCTCGGACAGGTCGTGCGCGGCGCTGATCATGCCGTCGCGCGAACCGGCGGTCAGCACCTCGGCGAGCAGCTGTTCGCGGGCGAAGTCGACCTTCGGCGGGACGCCGCCGAGATGGTCGTGCGCCACCTGCGACCAGATCGACCCGCCGAACTCGTCGCGGGTCTCGCCGAGCAGGATCAGCGTCTCGCCCGGCTCCAGGCCGATCCCGGTCGGGATGCGCCGGTGCACGTCGTCGATCACGCCGAGCACGCCGACCACCGGGGTCGGCAGGATCGCCGTCTGGCCGGTCTGGTTGTAGAAGCTGACGTTGCCGCCGGTGACCGGGATGCCGAGCGCCACGCAACCGTCGGCCAGGCCGCGCACCGCCTGCTGGAACTGCCACATCACCCCGGGATCCTCGGGCGAACCGAAGTTCAGGCAGTTGGTGACCGCCTTCGGCGTGGCACCGGTGCTGGCCACGTTGCGGTAGGCCTCGGCCAGCGCGAGCTGCGCACCGGCATAGGGGTCCAGCTTGGTGTAGCGGCCGGACGCGTCGGTGGCCAGCGCGATGCCTCGGCCGGTCTCCTCATCGATCCGGATGACGCCCGCGTCGGCCTGATCGGCCAGCACGGTGTTGCCGCGCACGTAGCGGTCGTACTGCTCGGTGATCCACTTGCGGCTGCACAGCTGCGGGCTGGAGATCATCCGCAGCAGCGTCGCGCGCAGTTCGTCGGCGGTTTTCGGACGGGCGAGCCGGTCCGGGGTGTCGGCGATCAGCGCGTCCTGCTCGTCGGGGCGCGCGACCGGGCGCTCGTACACCGGACCCTCGTGCGCGACGGTGCGCGGCGGCACGTCGACCACCGTCTCGCCGTGCCAGGTGACCACCAGCCGGTCACCGTCGGTGACCTCGCCGATCACCGTGGCCAGCACGTCCCACTTGCGGCACACGGCCATGAACGCGTCCACGTTCTCGGGAGTGACGACCGCGCACATGCGCTCCTGCGATTCGCTGGAGAGCACTTCGGCGGGCGTCATGCCGGTCGCGCGCAGCGGCACCTTGTCCAGCTCGATGTGCATGCCGCCGTCACCGGCCGCCGCGAGTTCGGATGTGGCACAGGACAATCCGGCGCCGCCGAGGTCCTGGATGCCCACCACCAGCTTCGCCGCGTACAGCTCTAGACAGCACTCGATGAGCACCTTCTCGGTGAACGGGTCGCCCACCTGCACCGACGGCAGCTTCTTGCGGCCGGAGCCGGATTCGTCGCCGGAGAAGGTGTCCGAGGCCAGCACCGAGACGCCGCCGATGCCGTCCAGGCCGGTGCGCGCGCCGAACAGCACGATCTTGTTGCCGGTGCCGGAGGCGAAGGCCAAGTGCAGGTCCTCGACTCGCATCACGCCGGCGCACAGCGCGTTCACCAGCGGGTTGCCCTGATAGGAGGCGTCGAACACGGTCTCGCCGCCGACGTTCGGCAGGCCGAGCGAGTTGCCGTAGCCGCCGACGCCGCGCACCACGCCGTCCACCACGCGACGGGTGTCGGCCGCGTCCGCCGCGCCGAAGCGCAGCTGGTCCATCACCGCGATCGGGCGCGCGCCCATCGCCATGATGTCGCGCACGATGCCGCCGACGCCGGTGGCCGCGCCCTGGTACGGCTCCACGTAGGAGGGGTGATTGTGGCTCTCCACCTTGAAGGTGACCGCCCAGCCGTCACCCACGTCGACGACGCCCGCGTTCTCGCCGATGCCCGCGAGCATGCATTCGCGCATCTCGTCGGTGGTGGTCTGGCCGAAGTAGCGCAGGTGCACCTTGGAGGACTTGTAGGAGCAGTGTTCGCTCCACATCACCGAGTACATCGCCAGCTCGGCGTCGGTCGGCCTGCGACCGAGGATCTCCTTGATGCGGGCGTACTCGTCGTCTTTGAGGCCGAGTTCTTTGTAGGGTTGCGCCACGTCGGGGTTTGCTGCGGCTGAGCTGACGGTGTCGACCTGCGGAGTCACGGAGTACCAGGGTCCTTTCGGCCGGGCATGGGGGTCGGCAAGCCGGCGGAGCCGGCGGGGTGGGCGAGCTCAGCGAAGCGACGAGCGTTGTCACTGGGCGGCGGCGAGATGCCTACGTGTAAGTCTAGAGGCACTGGGTACCGACCATGCGCACCGGCTACTCTGGGCCCGTGAACGAAGGATCGGGGGTCGCGAATCCGGGTGAGAGATCGGTCACCTCGGATGCCGCGCCGACCGGCAGCGGCGGATCGGGGACCACATCCGGTCACGCGTCGCCGAACCCACTGACCCCGCAAGTACGCTGGCTGATTGCTGCGATCGCGTTGTTCGCGGTGTCGGCGATCGTCTCGCTGCTCGCGCACTGGTGGCACGGCTACATCGACCTCCAGGTGTATCGCAACGGCGCCCGGGTCTGGCTGGACAACGGCGACCTGTACGGCCCGATGCCGCCGGTCGAGGGAATCGGACTGCCGTTCACCTATCCACCCTTGGCCGCGTTGTTCTTCGCGCCGCTGGCCCTGATGCCGCTGGTCGCCGCCGAGGTGCTGGTGGTCGTCACCAATGTAGTCAGCCTTGGCATCTCGCTGTGGCTGGTGCTGACCCGCCTGCGGCCCGAGCTGTCGCGCCCGATCCTGCTCACGCTGGTCATCGGCGCGGTCGCGGTGGCGCAGTTCTTCGAACCCATCCGCCAGACCTTCGGCTTCGGCCAGATCAACCTGGTGCTGATGGCCGCGATCACACTGGACTGCCTGGCGCGCAAGCCTTTCTGGCCGCGCGGCATGCTGATCGGCATCGCGGTGTCGGTGAAGCTGATCCCCGCCGGTTATCTGCTGTACTTCGTGCTGCGCAAGGACTGGAAAGCCGCGGGCACACTGGTGGTCTCCGCGATCGCGGCGGTGGGTCTCGGATTCCTGCTGTTCCCCGGCGATTCCGTGGACTATTGGTTCCACACCCTCGCCGACACCGGCCGGATCGGACCTCCTTACTTCGCGGGCAACCAGTCCATCAAAGGCATGGCCTTCCGCCTCGGCATCGGCGACACGGCGGCCACACTGGTGTGGATCACCTTGTCCGTGCTGGCGGTCGCGCTGGCCGCGGTGTGGATGCGCAGGCTGATCGAGGCGGGCGCCACCGTGGCGGCGCTGCTGGTGAACGCCGCGGCGGTGCTGCTGGTCTCGCCGGTGTCGTGGTCGCATCACTGGGTGTGGATCGCGCCCGCACTGGTCGTCGCCGCCGACCTCATGGTGCGCGGTGCGCGCAGCCCGCGGGCGATCGGCGTGGTCACGGTCGCCGCCGCGCTGTTCCTGGTCGGCCCGCACTGGCTGCTGCCGCACTCGCGCGACCGCGAGCTGGACTGGGCCTGGTGGCAGCAGATCATCGGAAGCAATTACGTGCTCGCCACTTTCGCCGTGTTCGTCGTCGCGGTGTTCACCTATCGCCCGGTGGTCTCGGGCGTGAGGAAGGCGGCCAGCGCGGCGGCGTAGGCCGGAACGTCGAACGCGCCCATCAGCTCGCGCGCCGAATGCATCGCCAGCTGCGGCGCACCGACGTCGACGGTCGACATGCCGGTACGCGCCGCGGTCATCGGCCCGATGGTGGAGCCACAGGGCAGGTCGGCGCGATGGACGTAACGCTGCAACGGGACCGCGGCCTGCGCGCAGGCCAGCGCGAACGCGCCCGCGCCGGTGGAGTCCGTGGCATAGCGCAGATTCTGGTTGACCTTCAGCACCGGCCCGCCGTTCACCTCGATCCGGTGCGCGGGCTCGTGCCGCTCCGGATAGTTCGGGTGCGTCGCGTGCGCCATGTCGCCGGACGCGCACACCGAACCGGCCAGTGCGGCGAGATAGTCGGCGCGGCCGCCGCCGCGCGCGAGCACGATCCGCTCCAGCACCGCGGGCAGCAGATCGGACTGCGCGCCGCGGTCGGACTGACTGCCGACCTCCTCGTGGTCGAACATGGCCAGCACCGGGACGGCCGCGCCCGGCTCCTCGATCGCGGCCAGGAACGCCTGCAAGCCCGCGAAGCAGGTGCCCTGGTTGTCCAGTCGCGGCGCGCTGACCAAGTCCTGGTCCCGCCCGATCAGCCTGCTCGGCGTCAGGTCGTGGGTCATCAGCTCCCAGCCGAGCACGTCGCCCGGATCGACCTCAGCCCAGTCGGCCACGAAATCGATGAAGGCGGCCGCCTCGTACCCCGCGCCCCACACCGCGTTGACGTGCCGCTGCGGATCCAGCGTCACACCCCTACGGTCCTCGGACAGATGGATGGCCAGCTGCGGCACCCGCAGGATCGGCTCATCGATGCGAACCAGGCGCTCGCGCATCGTGTTTCCGTCCCGCACGCTCAGCCGACCGGAAACACCCAGCTCCCGGTCGAGCCACGAGTTCAGCCACGCACCGCCGTAGGGCTCCAGCCCGACCAGCTGCCAGCCCGCCGAGGTCAGGTCGGGATGCTGCTTGACGCGCAGGTTGGGACTGTCGGTGTGCGCTCCGACCACGCGGAACCCCGTCGCGGCCGCGGTGTCCCCCGCCGCCCAGGCGACCAGCGACCCACCGCGAATCACGTAATGCCTGCCCGGGCTCTCCGCAGACCAGGTCTGCGACTCGGCGAGCCGGGTGAACCCGCGCGCGTCCAATTCCGCGGCGACCGTGCGGCAGACGTGGAACGGCGACGGGGACGCATCGATGAACGCGCACAGCCCGGCGGCCGTGGCTGCGGTGGTGGAGACGGGCATGCCTGCGATCCTAGGCAAGCGGGGCGCGACCGGCGTGTCCCGGTCGCTGGGCACGCGTGGCGAATACCGTCCGAAACGGTGCGGACTATGCCGTTATAGCCGCACCGAGATCAGCTCGAGGCGCCCGTCGATTCATCCCACAACATAAGGGCAAGAATGGTCCGGCGACCGATCACGAATCGGACGTACGCGGCATTCATCGGACGAATGTCCGGTACGCCGGAGTATTTACTCCGAGGCGATGGAAACCAGGTCGAGCAATCGCATGAGTTCGGTATATCGGCGTGCGCCGATTCGCCCGCGCAACTCCTGCTCGGCGCGCGCCTCCTCCGCGCGCACCTCGCCGACCAAGTCGGCGCCGAGCCTGCTCAGGCCGATCAGGATGCGGCGCCGATCGTCCTGCGCGGCGAGCCGGAAGATCAGGCCGCGCTCGGCCAGATAGTCGGCATGCCTGGTGGCAGAGGACGGCGCGAGCTGCGATTTGGCCGCCAGCTCGGTCATCGTGATACCCGCGTCGCCGCACAGATTCGACAGCATCGACCACTGATCCGGCGAGAGCTGCCTGGCGCACAGCGCCGCGTCCAAATGCCGTACCCAACCGCGCTCCGCGGCACGCAGCGCGCCATGCAGCGTCGAATTTCCGCTTACAATGGACGTCATTATTTCCCGCCTGCCGTGAATTCCGTTCGAACGAGAAGAAGAGTACCGAATGTCGACGCCGATCGAGAGCCCCGACGGCACGATCGAGGTCCTGAACATAGTGCCACGGCAGGGACCTGGCGGTATCGTCGCGCCGTCCTGCGATGCGGCGATATCGCTCGCGGTCGACGAAATCAACCGAGGCGCGGGAATTCTAGGGCGGGAAATTCGTACTACGAATATCGACGGGGGACGGTCGCCGCACGAGGTGGCCGCCGAGGTCTCCGCCCTGCTGGCCACCGGCATGGTGCACGCCATCACCGGCTGGCACACCTCCGCGGTGCGGCGGGCCGTGGCGCGCGCCGGTGCGGGCCGGGTGCCGTACCTGTACGCCACCAGCCACGAGGGACTGACCGACGAGCTACCCGGCGTGCTGATGCTCGGCGAGCACCCGGCCGGACAGACCGTGGCCGCCGTGCACTGGCTCGAACGCGAGTACGGCGTGCGGCGCTGGGCCGTCATCGGCAACGACTACATCTGGCCGCGCCGGTCCGCCAAGGCGATTCGGGAAAGCCTGTCCGACCCGGCCGCGATCGTGCTGGAAAGGTATGTGCCACTGGGATACGCGGATTTCGCGGACTTCCTCGCCCATCCGGCGCTGGACTTGGCCGACGCCGTGGTGATCCTGATGGTCGGCGCCGACGTCGCCCGCTTCAACCGGCAGTACGCGGCCAGTGGCCGTGCCGCGACGCAGTTGCGGGTGAGTCCGGCCGCCGACGAAAACGTGCTGTTGGCAGCGGGAGCGGAGGCGAACCACGACTTCTTCGTGGCGTCCAGCTTCTTCCTCGACGACCGTATGTCCGACGGACGCGACCGGATGACCCGCTATCGCGCGCGGCACGGCGCGTTCGCTCCCGCGCTGACCAGCTTCAGCAACGCCACCTACGAAGCCGTCCACACGCTGGGCGCGCTCGCGCGGACGGTCGGATCACTGGAGGTGCCGGAGATCCTCGACGCCCTCGACCACGGCCTGCACCTCGAAACCCCTTCCGGAATCAGGGGTTTCCGAGGCAATCAGGCGATTCAGCACGGCTACATCGCCCGCGCGAACGGCGTCGACTTCGAGATCGTCGACCGGATCAGCTGACCCGACGCCGCGGGACGATCACACCCCGACCAGCGTGTCCAGCACCGAGAGGAACAGGCCGAGCCCGTCGTCGCTGGGGCCGGTCAGCGGCTCGGTGGCATGTTCGGGATGCGGCATCAGGCCGACGACGCGACCGTTGGCCGAGGCGATACCCGCGATACCACGCTGCGAGCCGTTCGGGTTGTCGCTCGCGTAGCGGAAGACCACGCGGCCCTCGCCTTCGAGCTGGTCCAGCACGGCCTCCGACGCCTGGTAGCGCCCCTCCCCGGACTTGAGCGGGACGAGGATCTGCGCGCCCGTCTCGAAGCGGGAGGTCCACGCGGTCGACACCGACTCCACGGTGAGCCACTCGTCGCGGCAGATGAAGTGCAGCCCCTCGTTGCGGGTCAGCGCGCCGGGCAGCAGGCCGGCCTCGCACAGCACCTGGAAGCCGTTGCAGATGCCGAGCACCGGCAGCCCGGAGCCCGCCGCTCGCACGACCTCGCCCATCACCGGGGCGAAACGGGCGATTGCGCCCGCACGCAGGTAGTCGCCGTAGGAGAAGCCGCCGGGCACGATCACCGCGTCGACGCCCTTCAGGTCGGCGTCGGCATGCCACAGGTCGACCGCCTCGGCGCCGGCCAGACGCACCGCCCTGGCCGCGTCGATGTCGTCGAGCGTGCCGGGGAACGTGATGACCCCGATGCGCGCGGTCATGAGACGCGAACCACCTTCCACTCCTCGATCACCGTGTTGCACAACAGCGATTCGGCGATCTGCTCGAGCGCCGCGTCGTCGACGCTGTCGTCGACGTCGAGTTCGAATCGCTTGCCCTGCCGCACGTCCGAGATGCCCTCGAATCCCAGACGCGGGAGTGCGCCGACGATGGCCTGCCCCTGCGGATCCAGGATCTCGGCCTTCGGCATCACCTCGACCACGACTCGTGCCACGCGTTGCTCCTCATGTGGTTGGGGGGTTACCTCAGCAGCGTAGTTGTGCTGGTCGCGTGCGTCATCCGCGGGGTCGGCCGAGACCGTGGCACTGTCGTGGAGAACACACCCGGCGTGGTTAGCATGGCGGCATGCGCATAGCCCACTTCGGTCATTCCTGCCTCCTCGTCGAGCTGCACGGCAAGAAGATCCTGTTCGATCCGGGCACCTTCTCGCACGGCTTCGAGGGCCTCACCGGCCTGGACGCGATCGCGGTCACCCATCAGCATCCCGACCACATCGACCCGAACCGGATCGAGGCGCTGATCGACGCGAACCCCGGCGCACGGTTGCTGTCGGACCCGCAGACCGCCGAGCAGCGCGGCGAACGGTGGGAGGCGGTGCATGCGGGCAACGTGCTGACCCTCGGCGATCTCCGGATCACCGGCGGCGGGGGCAGGCACGCGGTCATCCATCCGGAGATCCCCGTGATCGACAACACCGTCTTCCAGCTGGGCACCGCCGACGACCCGGCCCAGCTCGTCCACCCCGGCGACTCGCTGTGGGTGCCCCCGGTCCCGGTCGGCGTGCTCGCCGCACCGGCCGCCGCGCCCTGGATGCGGATCAGCGAAGCCGTCGATTACCTCCGCGCGGTCGCTCCGCGTGTCGCGCTGCCCATCCACTACGGCATCATCCGGGAGGAGGCGCAGGGCATCTATTTCGGCAGGCTGTCGGAGATGGCCCCGGCCGGAACCGAATTCCGGGTGCTCGAGGCGGAGAAAGACACCGATCTGTAGCGCTACCCGGCGTAGGTGGCGAGGAATATCGCCTCGGCCAGCGCCATGTGTTCGATCTCCTTCGGATCCACGCTCTCGTTGGGCGCGTGGATCAAGGACTTCGGCTCCTCGACACCCATCAGCATGATCTCCGCGTCCGGATAGGTGGTGGCGAAGACGTTGCACAGCGGAATCGAGCCGCCCTGCCCCTGGGTGGTCGCCGGGCGGCCGTAGGACGCGGCCAGCGCCGCTTCCATCGCGGCGCGCGCGGGTCCGCCGGTCGAGGAACGGAACGGCGCTGCGGTGCCTTCCAGCTCGACGGTCAGCCTGGCGCGCCACGGCGTGTTGGCCTCGAGATGCGCGAGCAGCGCCTGGTACGCGTCTTCCGGGTCGGTGCCAGGCGGAATACGCAGGTTGAGGCGGGCCCGCGCGGTCGCGGGGATCGCGGCGGCCGATCCGACCACCGGCGGCGCGTCGATGCCGAGCACGGTCAGCGCCGGTCGCGCCCAGAGCATGTCGGCGACAGTGCCGTCACCGATGAGTTCGACGTCGCGCAGGACGCGCGCGTCGGCGTGGAACTGCTCGCTCGGGTACTGGACCCCCGGCCAGACCTGATCGTTCGACAACCCGTCGATGGTGGTGTTGCCCCGCTCGTCGCGCAGCGAGGCCAGCAAGCGGATCAGCGCGGCCAGCGCGTCCGGGGCGGGGCCGCCGAACATGCCGGAATGCAAAGGGCTGGCGAGCGTTTCGATGGTGACCACCACGTTCACGCCGCCGCGCAACGTCTGGGTCAGGGTCGGCACACCGGCGGCGAAGTTGCCGCAGTCGCCGACCACGATCGCGTCCGCGCGCAGCAGTTCCGGATTGGCCTCGACGAAGCGCTCCAGTCCTCCGGTGCTCTGCTCCTCGGAACCTTCGGCGACGACGGTCACCCCCAACGGCAGATCCGGGCCGAGCGCGCGCAACGCCGTCAGGTGCATGACGATGTTGCCCTTGCAGTCGGCGCTGCCGCGTCCGTACCAGCGCCCGTCGCGCTCGGTCAGTTCCCACGGCGGGGTGCGCCACGCCGCCTCGTCCATCGGGGGCTGAACGTCGTAGTGACAGTAGAGCAACACCGTGGGCGCGCCGTCGGGGGCGGGCCGGGACGCGACGACCGCCTTGGTGCCGTCCGGCGTTTCGTGTAAGCCGACCGTGGTCAGCCCGGCGGCGACGAACGCGTCCGCCACCCACTGGGCCGCCATGTCGCACTCCTCGATCGGATACTGCCGTGGATCGGCCACCGATTGAAACGAAACAAGTTGCGCCAGATCGGTTTTCGCCTGGTCCATCAATCCGGCCACGGCACCGCGCAATTCCGCCACCCGCACATCCTCCGCCATTCCCCCACCCTATCCCCCGTTCCCCGGGCGGAGTTCGCACCGCCTGCCGGGTGTTCGGACGGTCCGCGCGCGGAAGCGGGAAGTGCGCCCGATGGTGGAAAGGGTGTGCCAAGCTGAGCTTCGAGGGCGTTGGCTAACTGTCGGCATCCTCTGCAGGCACACCCGCACACCGTCGAATCGGGAGGCCGTTCTCATGTCCGAAGCAGCCGATGACCTGTTCGCCCTGCCGGGGCTCAGCCGGTCCGCGCCGCGGTCCGGATTCCCCGCGCACGAGATGTTTCCTCAGGTCGCCTACGAGATCGTGCACGACGAACTGATGCTCGACGGCGTCTCCAGGATGAACCTGGCCACGTTCTGCACCACCTGGGTGGACGACCAGGCGCGCAGGCTGATGTCCGAATGCCTGGACAAGAACATCGTCGACAAGGACGAGTATCCGCAGACCGCCGAGCTGGAGCGCCGAGCCGTCCGGATGGTCGCCGATCTGTGGCACGCGCCGGATCCGGCCGTCACGCACGGCACCTCGACCACCGGATCCAGCGAGGCGGCCATGCTCGGCGGCTTGGCGGCGAAATTCCGCTGGCGCAAGCGCGGCGGCACGGGGACACCCAACTTCGTCTGTGGACCGGTGCAGGTGTGCTGGGAGAAATTCGCGCGCTATTTCGATGTCGAGATCCGCCAGATCCCGCTACGTGGCGAGCGGCTCACCATGCACCCTGACGACCTCGCCGAGTACTGCGACGCGAACACCATGATGGTCGTGCCCACCTTCGGGCAGACCTACACCGGCCTGTTCGAGGATGTGGCCGGGATCAGCGCGGCGCTCGATGCCTTGCAGCGCGAGAAGGGCCTGGACATCCCCATTCACGTCGACGCGGCCAGTGGCGGCTTCCTGGCCCCGTTCGCCGCACCGGATCTGGTCTGGGATTTCCGGCTGCCCAGGGTCAAGTCGATCAACGCCTCCGGCCACAAGACCGGGTTGGCCCCACTCGGCGCGGGCTGGGCGATCTGGCGCGAAGCCGGCGACCTGCCGGAGGAGTTGATCTTCGACGTCGACTACCTCGGCGGCAGCATGGCCACCTTCAACCTGAACTTCTCCCGGCCCGGCGGGCAGGCGATCACGCAGTACTACCAGTTCATCCGGCTGGGGCGCACCGGCTACGCGCGGGTGCAGTCCGCGATCTACCGCGCGGCGCAGCACTTGGCCGCGGGAGTGCGCGGGCTCGGGGTCTTCGAACTGATCCACGACGGCGACCCGCAACGCGGCATCACGGCGGTGTGCTGGCGCCTGACCGGCGATCCCGGCTTCAACCTCTACGACCTGTCCGACCGGCTGCGTTCCCGAGGCTGGCTGATCGCCGCCTATCCGCTGCCCGCCGACCGGAACGACGAGACGGTGATGCGGGCGGTGCTGCGCCACGGCTTCACCATCGACATGGCCGACCTGCTGCTCGCGGACCTCGACCGTTGCATGCGGCAGCTGCGGCAGCGGCCGTTCTCGACCTCGCTCACGCGCGCCGAGGCGGGCGGCTTCACACACGACGCTGCGCCCGCCGTAGCGAAGCCGTCGATCGCCGCGTCCTGACAGCGCCGCCGCCCGGCTACGCCATTCGCGGGCGGCGGCGCCGATCGGTCGCGCGAAGGCGGTCCCGACCGGCCGCGGGCGATGGAGCCGACCCACCGTCGCCCGCGGCGTCAGTCATGCGGCCCGAGCCGCCGCGAAGGGCTCCCACCGGTAGGTGGCGCCCACCGCACCGTGGAACAGCGCGAGGTCGACGGCGTCGAGCACGGCTTGGCGCGGACCGGACCGCCCCAGCTGTGCGGCGGACACGGCCAGCCGCAGCACCCCGCCGCGACGGGCGGTGCGCGCGGCGCCCATGATCAGGGCGCGGCACCACCACGGTTCCGCGCGGAAACCCTCGCCGATGCCGTACACCCTGGCCTTCTGCGCCGTGTTGCGCTCCAGGTCGACGATCGACGTGAGGCCGAGCGCCAGCCGGAAACCGGCTCCTGGCAGCGCCTCGAGCGCCCCCGTCGAGGCATCCCAGCGGGGAGCGGCGAACAGCCGGGTGCGCAGGTCGGCCTGCTCCAGCACCCGGTCCGCGGCGGTCAGCCGCAGCCGCGCCTCGTGTCCGGGCAGCGTGGCGAACTCGGCGCGCCGCCGCTTGGTGGCCGCCTGGTCGTAGCCGTGCAGCACGATCGCGTCGCCGCGAGCCCGCCTGCCGCGCAGCCAGGCCTGCGTCGCGGGATCCTCCAGCAGCCGGTATTTGCCCTTCAGCCGCGGCGCGACCAGCAGCGAGAGCGGCACGCCGCGCCGATCCATCTCTTCGGCGAATTCGATCGCCGTGTCCCGGGTGGTGTCCCTGATCCCGGAAATCGACACGATCAACTCAGCGTTCATGACCCCACGGTGCCAGCCGCACGTGTCCGTGATGTGCAGAGTGTATGACCACGTGGCGAACACTCCGCCACGCCTGTGCCGAGTGGTCGCCCCGCGGTCGGCGCGCCGATGCCAACCGATGGCGGGCGTCGGCGTGCCGGTGCGCTACGCGCCTGCGAGACCGAGCGTGTCCAGAATCCAAGCGTGCTCGAAGGCCACTTCCCGCCATTTCTCGTAGCGCCCGCTGACCCCGCCGTGGCCCGCGCTCATCTCCGTCTTCAGCAACAGCGGCGCATCACCGGTCGCGGTGGCGCGCAGCTTGGCGATCCACTTCGCGGGCTCGACGTAGAGCACGCGGGTGTCGTTCAGGCTGGTGATGGCCAGGATCGCCGGATAGTCCTTGGCTTCGACGTTCTCGTACGGCGAGTAGGACTTCATGTACGCGTAGACGTCCTCGTCGGCGAGCGGATTCCCCCATTCGTCCCACTCGATCACGGTGAGCGGGAGCGACGGATCGAGGATGGAGGTGAGCGGATCGACGAACGGGACGTTCGCCAGGATGCCCGTGAACAGTTCGGGAGCCAGGTTCGCCACCGCGCCGACCAGCAAGCCGCCCGCACTGCCGCCGTCGGCGATCAACCGGTCCGGGGCCGTGACCCCGGTGTCGACGAGATGCCGTGCGGCGGAGACGAAGTCGGTGAAGGTGTTCTTCTTGGTGAGCGTCTTGCCGTGCTCGTACCAGAGCCTGCCCATCTCGCCGCCGCCGCGCACGTGCGCGACCGCGAAGACCATGCCGCGATCCAGCAGCGACAATCGGGCAACCGAGAAGGACGGGTCGATGCTCGCCTCGTAGGAGCCGTAGCCGTACAGCAGCAGCGGCTTCGGCCCCTCGGCCGTCGTCTTCTTCCGCACGAGCGAGATCGGAATCCGGGTGCCGTCCTCGGCCACGGCCCAATCCCGGTGCTGCTCGTACTCGTTCGCGTCGTAGCCGCCGAGCACGGGCTGTTCCTTGCGCAGCAGCAGCTCACCGGTGACCGGGACGTAGTCGAACACCTGCATCGGCGTGATGAACGAGGTCACACCGATGCGCAGGGTCGGCTGCGCCCACTCCGGGTTGGAGCCGACGCCGACCGCGAAGAGTTCCAGATCGAAGTCGAGTTCCCGGCGCTCGCCGTAACCGGAGTCGGTCAGCGGCCACACCGCGATCCGGGTGAGCGCCTCGCGCCGGTAGCTGAGCACCAGGTGGTCGCGGAACGCGTCGATGTCCTCGAGCCGCACGTCCTCGCGATGGCCGATCAGCTGGGTGAGGTTCGACGGGTCGTCCACCGGCGCCTCGGCGAGCACGAAGTTCTCCGCCTTGACGCCGTCGACCACGTCGTTGTGCAGGATCAGGAAGCGGTGCTCGCCGCCGATCACCGCGTGCTCGGCGGAGTACTCGACGCCCTCGCGGCGCGGCAGCAGCACACGGAACTCGCCCTCGGGATCGTCGGACTCGAGGACCCAGCCCTCGCTGGTGATCTTGGAGCCGACCCAGATCATCAGGTATTTCTCCGAGCGGCTCGCGCCGATGCTGACCCAATAGCGCTCGTCGGGTTCGTGGAACACTTTGACGTCGGGATCGGTGGCGCCGAGCCGGTGCCGCCACACCGTATCGGGCCGCCACGACTCGTCGACGGTCTGGTAGAAGACGTGGCTACCGTCCAGCGACCAGGTCGCGCCCGGAGCGGTGCCCGCGATCTCGTCGCCGAGCAGTTCGCCGGTGCGCAGGTCCTTGAAGCGCAGCACGTACCGCTCGTCACCGACGTTGTCCACCGAGTAGGCGAGCAGCGTGCCGTCGTGGCTGATCGAGAACGCGCCGAGCGAGAAGAAATCGTGTCCTTCGGCCAGTTCGTTGCTGTCGAGCAGCACCTCTTCGCCCTGCACCTCGGTCTCGGCGTTCAGCTGCGGCGGAGTCCACGCGTCGATGCCTTCGGCGCTCGCCGCGATCGGGCACCGGCAGTGCACGCCGTACTGCTTGCCCTCGAAGCTGCGCGAGTAGTACCAGTAGTCGCCCAGCCGGGTTGGCACCGACAGATCGGTCTCCTGCGTGCGCGCTTTGATCTCGTCGAAGATCGTCTCGCGCAGCGTGCTCAGGTGCTCGGTCTGCGCCTCGGTGTAAGCGTTCTCCGCCTCCAGGTAGGCGATGACGTCGGGGTTGTCCTTGTCCCGCAGCCACTCGTACTCGTCGACGAACACGTCGCCGTGGTGCACCCGCTCGGTGGGCACCGTCTTGGCGACCGGCGGCGCCACCGCGCCGCTACCGGGTTCGGAGATCGTTCCGCTGTCGAGAGCCATGGCGTCCACCCTACTGTTCGGATGCCTCGCCGCCCGCCGCCTGGATGATGCCGTCGAGCACGTCACCGGTCCGGCGCAGATCGCGCATCGCCTGATCGATCCTGGCGCGCTCCTCGGTGAGCTTTTCCACCAGGAACGGCGTCGCCCTGGCGTTGGGCGTGCCGTCGACGTCGTGGATGCACGGCAGCAGTTCGCCGATCGTGTCGCTGCGCAGGCCGGCGGCGAACATCTGCTGGATGCGCCGGACGCGGTCGACCGCCGCCTCCGCGTACTCTCGCTGCCCGCCGGAGGTCCGCTCCGAAGCCAGTAGTCCCTTCGTCTCGTAGTACCGCAGCGACCGGACGCTCACGCCGGTCCGCTCGGCGAGTTCACCGATCCGCACCATCGCTCCTTGACCTAACATCAATGTCAGGTTTTACGGTACAGCCATGCTGCTGTTGACCGAATACCGCAACCACCCGCTCGACCTCCCCAACCGGATCGTCATGGCGCCGATGACCCGGCTGCGTTCGCTGCCCGACGGCTCGCCGACCGGCGACGTCGCCGCCTACTACGCCCAGCGCGCCACGGCGGGACTCATCGTCACCGAGGGCATCTGGCCGCATTCGACCGGCCAGAGCGAAGCGTGGGTGCCCGGCTTGCAGACGCCCGCGCACGTCGCGGCGTGGCGCCGGGTCACCGAGGCGGTGCACACGCGCGGCGGACGGATCTTCGCGCAGCTCATGCACGGCGGGCGCAAGGGTCATCCGCTCGCCCGGATCGATGGATCCTGGCCCGCCGGACCGTCGGCGGTGCTGGACGACGACAGAGTGCACCTGATCGACGGCGGCAAGGCCGATCCGATCACTCCCGCCGCACTCGATCACGCGGATATCGAGGCCACGATCGAGCACTACGCCGCCGCCGCGCGCAATGCCGTGGCAGCGGGCTTCGACGGCGTCGAGATCCACGGCGCGAACAGCTATCTGCTGCACCAATTCCTCGCCGACAACACCAACCTGCGCGACGACGAATACGGCGGTTCGATCGCCAACCGCATGCGGCTGCCCCTCGCGGTAGTGGACGCGGTGAGCGAGGCCATCGGCGCGCACCGCACCGCCATCCGGCTCTCGCCGGGCAATCCCCAGTTCAACATGTACGAGGCGGACCCGGCCCCGCTCTACCGCGCACTCGTCAGCGAGCTCGATCGGCGCGAGTTGGCCTACCTGCACCTGACCGACAACGACCGCTACCCGGCGCTGGCCGACCTGCGGCCGCGCTGGCACGGCACGCTCATCGCGAACATCGGCGAGAATCGCGAGCCGACCACGGCGGCGGGCGCGGAACAGGTGCTGCGCGCCGGTCACGCCGACCTGGTTTCCTTCGGCAGGCAGTTCATCTCGAATCCCGATCTCGTGCACCGCATTCGGCATGACCTGCCGCTGGCTCCCATCCGCGAGGAATACCTGTACGGCCGCACCGCCGAGGGCTACAGCGACTATCCGAACTGGACCGCGGCCGAACTGGTGCGCGACTGACTCGTCGCTACGGGAAACGCGGGCGCGGCCGATTCCTCGCGTCCCGCGAAAACCCGAGAGGCCGGGGCATCACCGCGCCGATCGATGACGCCTTGGCGATGATCGCCGACCATGAGCCGAGCGGCGGGCGAGCTCAGTCCAGCGCGCCGCGGATCGAGGAGGCCAGGTAGTCCAGATCCTCCCGCCGCGGACTGGTCGGGCGGCCGCGCAAGCCGAACCCGTCGCCCGGAGTACGCGGGATCACGTGCAAGTGGACGTGGAATACCTCTTGCCCGGCGGTAACTCCATCCGCCAGAAAAAAATTCACCCCGTCGCACCCCACCTCACTGGCCCGCAACGCCGCCGCAAGCCGCTGCCCCACCTGGAACAACTTCCCCCCGACGACCGGATCGAGCTCCGCCAGACTGCGCGCCGCCACCTTCGGCACCACCAGCAGATGCCCCGGCGTCATGGGCCGAATGTCCATGAACGCCAGAACATCGTCATCCTCGTAGACCTTGCTCGACGGCGCTCGCCCGGCAACGATATCGGCGAAAATCGTGTAGGGATTCACGACTCGCAGCCTATGCGGTCGTCTGTGTCTTCGTGCTACGCAATCCCTTCCGGTTCCCGCCCGCGCGACGAAGGATTTCGCCGCGAAAGGCGCAGTCCGCTAGAGGATCGGTGACGGCGAGTATCGGGCCGCGTCCGGGTACCGGTCGACGAGTTTCTGCACCTGGCCGATCACCTCGGCGACCTGGGCTTCGGCGGCGCCGACGAAGACGGACTTGTCGGACAGCGCCGCGTCGAGGGCGGGGCGGTCGAGCGGGAGGCGCGGGTCGGCGGCGAGGCGGTCCAGGAGGTCGGGTTCGCGACCCTGCTCGCGCATGGCCAAGGCGACCGCGACGGCGTGCTCCTTGATCACCTCGTGCGCGGTCTCGCGGCCGACACCGGTCCGGACGGCTGCCATGAGGATGCGGGTGGTGGCGAGGAACGGCAGGTACCGGTCCAGTTCGCGGGCGATCACCGCCGGGTAGGCGCCGAACTCGGCCAGCACGGTGAGGAAGGTCTCCATCATCCCGTCGATGGCGAAGAACGCGTCCGGCAGCGCGACGCGGCGGACCACCGAGCAGAACACGTCGCCCTCGTTCCACTGCGCACCGGCCAGCTCGGCCGCCATCGAGGCGTAACCGCGCAGCACCACTTGCAGACCGTTGACCCGTTCGCAGGAGCGGGTGTTCATCTTGTGCGGCATCGCCGAGCTGCCCACCTGCCCGGGCTGGAAACCCTCGGTGACCAGCTCGTGCCCGGCCATGAGCCGGATGGTGTGCGCGAACGAGGACGGGCCCGCGCCCACTTGCACCAGCGTGGACAGCACATCGTGATCCAGCGAGCGCGGGTAGACCTGGCCGACGCTGGTGAGCACGGTCGCGAAACCCAGGTGCCGGGCGACCTGCTGCTCCAGCCGGGCGAGCTTGGCCGGGTCGCCGCCGAGCAGGTCGAGCATGTCCTGCGCGGTGCCCATCGGGCCCTTGATCCCGCGCAGCGGGTAGCGGTCGATCAGCTCGCGCAGCCTGGTGAGCGCGATCAGCAATTCGTCGGCCGCAGAGGCGAACCGCTTGCCGAGGGTGGTGGCCTGCGCCGCGACGTTGTGCGAGCGGCCCGCCATCACCCACGCCTGGTATTCCGCGGCGCGCTCGGCCAGTCGCGCGGCAATCGCGACGCCGTGCGCGTGCACGTGCTCGAGCGAGAGCCGGATCTGCAGCTGCTCCACGTTCTCGGTGAGGTCGCGGCTGGTCATGCCCTTGTGCACGTGCTCGTGCCCGGCCAGCGCGTTGAACTCCTCGATGCGCGCCTTCACGTCGTGTCGGGTGACCCGCTCGCGTTCGGCGATGGAGGACAGATCCACCTCGTCGAGCGCCCGCTCGTAGTCGGCGATCACCCCGTCGGGCACGTCGACGCCCAGCTCGGCCTGTGCCCGCAGCACCTCCAGCCACAACCGCCGCTCGAGTACGACTTTGTGCTCCGGCGACCACAGATGCACCAGCCCGGGACTGGCGTAGCGGGTGGCGAGGACATTGGGGACGATGCTCACGTCCGGTCAGTCTAGTGCTCGGTAACGATCCACTTGCTGGGGCGTGGCACGCACGGGGCTGTCCGCGGCCGCGTAGGCCGCCGCCTCCGGAGGCGCCGACCGCGCCGGGGGCGCGACGATGTCGATCACTTCCAGTAGCGCGCCGCGAGCCATCCGCCGGGGCTCCGGGTCCATCTCGGTGAGCGCGGCGACCACGGCTCCGTCCACCACCGCGACGAGTCGGCGCAACTGTTCCGGCCGCACCATCCGGTCGGATCGGCGCAGCACGTCGGCCAGCAGCTCGTCCAGCTGGGCCCGCAGCCGTAGCTGGACTTCGCGTAGCTCCGGGTGCCGCGCCGACGCGACCGATCGCTCGTAGCGGGCGATGAGCTGCCCGCGCGCGCCCTCGTCGGCCCCGTCGCTGCCCACCAGCAGGTCGAGCACAAGGTCGACGGTGGCCTCCGCGCCGCGGCGGCGGTGGCTCACCTCGCCGACGCGCCTGCGCATCGCGTCCAACTCGGCGTTGCCGCTGAACTCGACCGCTCGCGCGATGAGGTCGTCCAGCGATTCGAAGTAGTAGGTGGTCGACGCCAGAGGCAGATCAGCGCGCGTCGCAACCGAACGATGCCGCACCGCCTCGAATCCGCCTTCGAGCAACAGCTCGGCAGCGGCGGCTATCAAAGCCTGGCGACGCCGTTCGCCTTTCGGGGTCGTCGCGGTGATCACCGTGCCATCGTGCCAGTCGTCATCAGTTCTTCCAGGGGAAATCAGCGAGGAAAAGCAACCATCGTTGTTTTACCGCATCCGCGCGGCCGGGGTGCCGAACTGCGAAAAGTTCTTGCCGGGCAAAGCTTTCAAACGCGTAGATAGTGCCCTAGACGCAGCAGCGCCGCCTCGATGTCGGCGGTGGCTCCGGCAAACGAGAAACGTACCGTTCGGTGTCCGTTGACGGTGTCGAAATCCACTCCCGGTGCGAGCGCGACGCCGGTGTGGTTCAGCACGTCGGCGCACCAGGCGCGGGAGTCGTCGGTGAGGTGGCCGATGTCGGCGTAGGCATAGAAGGCGCCGTCGGCCGGGGCCAGGTCGGTGATGCCCAGTTTCGGCAGTCCGTCCAGCAGCAACCTGCGGTTCACCGCGTACCGGCGGACGTGCCCGTCGAGTTCCGCCTTGGCCTCCGCGCCGAACGCGTGCAGCGCCGCGTACTGCGAGATCGCGGGCGGGCACACCGTCAGGTTCGAGGCCAGGCGCTGCAACGCGGGGCGCAACCCGCTCGGCACCAGCATCCAGCCCAGCCGCCAACCCGTCATGGAGAAGTACTTGGAGACCGAGCCGATCACCACCGCTTCCCGCGACGTTTCCCACGCCGACGAGGTCGCGCTGTCGGCCCCCGTGTCATAGGTGATGCCGTGGTAGATCTCGTCGGAAATCAGCAGCGTGCCGTGCTCCTCGCACCAGCGGGCCAGCGCCGCGAGCTCCGCCGGGGCGATCATGGTGCCGGTGGGGTTGGCAGGGCTGGCCACCACCAGACCGGCGGGCGGCTCCGGAAGCGCTTCGAGCATGGCGACGGTGGGCTGGAACCTGGTCTGCGCGCCGCAGTCCAGCTCCAGCACGCGGCAGCCGAGCGCGGCGAGCGTGTTGCGGTAGGCCGGATAGCCCGGACGCGCGACCACGACGGTGTCGCCGGGGTCGAACGCGGCAAGGAAGATCAGCGAGAAGGCGCCGGACGAGCCGGTCGTCACGACGACGTCGTCCGGATCGACCTGATAACCGTAGGTCTCCCGATGATGTTCGGCGATCGCTTCCCGAATCGCCAGGATGCCGAAAGTCTCGGTATAGCCCAGCAATTCGGACTGAATGGCCAGTTGGGTCGCGCGCAGCACCGGCGCGGGCGCAGGCGTCGACGGCTGCCCCGCCGCGAGTACGAGCACATCACCGTGCGTCCGGGCGCGTTCCGCGGCGGCTTTCCACACATCCATCACGTAGAAAGGTGGAATGGTCGACCGGCGAGATTCTCTGGACACTCGACAGACGGTAGAGCACGCTTCACCGCGCAGTCGCGGTTATGGTCTACCCGATGCTCGATAAGTCTCGACGAGACGGACTCGACCGAGTGCGCGGAGTAGCCGGCATAGGCGTCATTCCGCGCGACTGGCGTGCGCGCCTACCGCGACGTTCCCGACCTCGACTTTTCGGGAGACTCGATCCGCGCGTGCTGTGGGCGCGCCGCCGCCACCTGCGGGCCTGGTGGCGGCGCAGGCCGGATCCCCGTGACCTGTGGCGCCGCAAACCCAGCGGCGAGGCGTTGCTCGGACTGGCGCGCAAGCACAAGGTGCTGCTCGGCGGGCTCGCGGCGACCGCGGTGTTCGCCGCGAGCGACATGTCGTTCGCCGGGACGGTCACCGATCGCACGCCCGCGCCGGACGCCGCCCAGCTCGTCGCCGTCGCATATCCACCGCAGATGCAGAACACTCCGCCCTCGGTGACCAGGTTGCTGAACGCCATCGCCAACGGTGAGCGGCTGCGCGAACAGGCGGTGGTCGCGGCCGCCGCACGCGCGACCCTCGAACGCGCGAAGGCCGAGGCCGCCGCCGCCGTCGCCGGTGAGCAGCAGCCGTGGATGACCGGAACCGCACCGGTGCAGCCCGGGGCGACGCTGCCGGGCGGCCGGGGCTTCGTTCTACCCGCCCACGGCGTCTTCACCTCCGGCTTCGGCTCGCGCTGGGGCACGTTCCACAACGGCATCGACATCGCGGGCCCGATCGGCACCCCGATCTACGCGGTCGCCGACGGCACCGTCATCGACGCGGGACCGGCGCAGGGCTTCGGCCTGTGGGTGCGAATCCGCCACGATGACGGCAGCATCACCGTCTACGGGCACATGTACGACTTCTTCGTCTCGGTCGGCGAGCGGGTGCCCGCGGGGATGCAGATCGCCCGCATGGGCAACCGAGGCGACTCGACGGGGCCGCACCTGCACTTCGAGGTGATCGTCGGCGGACAGCACGTGGACCCGCAGCAGTGGCTGGCGGTGCGCGGACTCACGTTCGGCTGAACCGCGACGCACCCGGTGGCTCGAGCGGCATCGGGGCACGCGCAACCGTCGGCACAGGAGCGGTTCCCACGCACCTGCGGCGAGGACCGGCGCTGCGCTGGTGTGGACGACGGTCGGCCACGTAGCGGCATAGGAGATCGACGCCGCGGACCAGGCCCCGACCAGTAGCAGGCTCAGCAGTTCGAGCCCCATACTGCCGTCTGCTGGGCGGCTATCAGGGCCTGCACCGACCGAGCCGGTTCGACCCCGATCCACTGCCTCTGCTGTACGGCGACCAGGGCGGCTGCACCGACCGAGCCGGTTCGACCCCGATCCGTCGGCTCTGCTGTACGGCGACCAGGGCGGCTGCACCGACCGGACCGGTTCGACCCCGATCCACTGCCTCTGCTGCGCGGCGACCAGCGCCTGCACCGACCGGACCGGTTCGACCCCGATCCACTGCCTCTGCTGTACGGCGACCAGCGCCTGCACCGACCGAGCCGGTTCGACCCCGATCCGTCGGCTCTGCTGCGCGGCCATCAAGGCCTGCACCGACCGAGCCGCCCGCTCAGACCTCGATGCGGTTCTCGACGGCGGCCAAGCCGATATCCGTGCGGTAGTGGCTGCCCGGCAGTTTGATCGCGGCGATGCGGTCGTAGGCGCGAGCGCGGGCCTCGGAAAGGTCGGCGCCGACGCCGACCACGTTCAGCACCCGTCCGCCCGCGGAGAGCAGGGCGCCGTCTTCGCGCTGCGTGGTGCCTGCGTGCAGCACCGTCGCGTTCTCGTCGGACGCGCCCTCGCCCGCGCCGGAGATCGCGTCGCCGAGACGCGGACGCCCCGGGTAGTTCTCCGCGGCGAGCACCACGGTGATCGCGGAGCCGTCGCGCCAGCGCGGCGGGGCGACCTGCGCCAGCGTGCCGGTGGCGGTGGCGTGCAGCAGTTCGCCGAGCGGGCTTTCCAGCAACGCGAGCACCGCCTGCGTCTCGGGATCGCCGAAGCGGCAATTGAATTCGACCACGGCGGGTCCGGCCGCGCCGATCGCCAGCCCCGCGTAGAGCAGGCCGGAGAAGCCGCTGCCGCGCCGCACCAACTCGGCGGCAACGGGTTTCACCACGTCGTCGACGATCGCGGTGACGGTCTGCGCGGGCAGCCAGGGCAGCGGCGTATACGCGCCCATGCCGCCGGTATTGGGGCCGGTATCGCCGTCACCGACGCGTTTGTGGTCCTGCGCGGGCAGTAGCGGAACCACCGTCTCGCCGTCGACCAGGCAGAACAGCGAAACTTCCGGTCCGTCCAAGAACGATTCCAGCAGCACGGGGTGGCCTTGTTCGAGCAGTTCGGCCCCGTGCTCGCGCGCGGCGGAGCGGTCGGCGGTCACCACCACGCCCTTCCCCGCCGCGAGTCCGTCGTCCTTCACCACCCAGGTAGGACCGAAACGGTCCAGCGCGTCGTCCAGCTCGGCCGGGTTGTCCACCACCTCGCTGTGCGCGGTGCGCACGCCCGCGGCGGCCATCACATCCTTGGCGAACGCCTTGGAGCCTTCGATCCGGGCGGCCGCGGCCGACGGGCCGAAGCACGGGATGCCCGCCACCCGCACCGCGTCGGCGACGCCGAGCACCAGCGGGACCTCGGGGCCGATCACCACCAGGTCGGCGTCCACCTCGGTGGCCAGCGCGACCACGTCCTCGGCGGCGCACGGGTCGACCGGGCGGACCTGCGCGTGCTGGGCGATCCCGGCGTTACCGGGGGCGGCGAAGAGCGCGGTCACCGCGGGGTCCCGGCGCAGCGCCAGGACGAGGGCATGTTCACGGGCTCCGGAACCGATGACGAGTACACGCACGGCAGACAGCCTAAACGAGCCGTTCGGCGTCTTCGCCGCTGCCGGTGCGCGCGGAGGGGATGATGAAAGGGGACAACGGATGTGGGGCGTGACACGGCCCACACCGACCACTGTCGTCCTTTCCGGCACGAGCGGGGGCCTGACCACTCGTGCCGCCGGAGCATCCGAAGGAAGTGCTGAGATGGGTCTGATCGACGGACTGATGGGCAACGCCGGCCGGATCGATCCGGGACAGGCGCAACAGGAGTACGCCAAGCTCCTCGGCAACGGCGAACAGGTCTACGCCGCGTACCTGCTGGTCCGCGACGCGATGCTGTTCACGAACCGCCGCCTGATCCTCATCGACAAGCAGGGCGTCACCGGCCGCAAGGTGAGCTACCACAGCGTTCCCTATCGCGCGATCACCCACTTCTCGGTGGAGACCGCAGGCACCTTCGATCTGGACGCGGAGCTGGCCATCTGGATCTCGGGCAGCGACGAGCCGCTGCTGAAGCGGTTCAACCGGCAGGTGGACATCTACGAGGTGCAGGGCATCCTGTCGCATTTCGTCGCGGTGTAGCGCGGGGCGGTCCGGCGCTTTGGGCACACGGGCCGGTCTACGCTGCGGGACATGGCTTCTGTCTTCAGCGCGATCATCGCCGGTCAGCTCCCGGGCCGTTTCGTCTGGGAGGACGACGAGTTCGTCGGTTTCCTCACCATCGCCCCGGTCACTCCCGGTCACACCCTCGTGGTGCCCCGCAAGGAGATCGACCACTGGCAGGACATCGACGCCGACACCCTCGCCCGGCTGACCGCCGTCGCACAGAAGATCGGCCAGGCCGTGCGCGCGGCCTGGGACGCGCCGCGCGCCGGTCTGCTGATCGCCGGTCTGGAAGTGCCGCATTTGCACGTCCACGTGTTCCCGGCCTTCTCGCTGGGTGACTTCGACATCTCCGGCGCCGACCCGAACCCGAGTCCGGAGTCCCTGGACGAGGCCCAGGCCAAGATCAAGCAGGCGCTGCGCGACCTCGGCCACGGCGACAACGTCCCAGGCTGATCCGCCTCTCCGGGTATTCAGGCCGTACTGGTCGGGTGGTGCGTGATTTGCGTTCAGGTCCTGCGTTGCGTGCCACGTAGGTTCTGGGAGTACCCGGTGAGTTACCCATGTTCGTACGAGATCAGTCGTCGCCTCGGTTTTGGTAAGGGCCGACCGCTCGTCGCGGTCGACCCTTACCTTTCTCTATCTATCGGTCAGCTCGCGACGTCGTGCAAGGGTGTATCGACTCCGCCGATCGCGACCGTGGCCAGGGTTTGGCTCGGGGTCCAGTAGATCCGGCCGTGCTCGAAGTCCTGGTAGGTACCCGTGTCCCAGGGGATCTCGTCGGTCGTCGGCCAGCCCAGCGGGCCGGTCTGGTAGCCCGAGCGGTTCCAGCGGTCGCGGATCGCGCCGTGCACCCAGCACACGCTGTCGCTCGATTGGCGCCGGTAGAGCGCTCCGCCTTGGAAGCCTTGCACCTCACCGGTCGTCTGGCCGTCCGCCCCGCGCATGACGGTGCGGTCGGTGATCGGATAGCCGAGCGGGCCTGCCTCCCAACCCAATGCTTCGAACTTTCCCCACAGCGTCTCCGGGATGGCGTGCGCGCCGGTGTCCGGATGCCAATAGATGTACCCGTGCTCGAACTGGGCGAAGCGCCCCGCGCCGTCGGGTGTCGCGATCTCCCCTGCGGTGATCCGCGTACCGAGCCACGGATTCGCCGCCGCGCAATCGTTGATCGCGTTCGGCTCCGACCCGCTCGGCTCGCCGGTGGCGAAGCCGCGCACGTCGTCGGCGAACACGTCCCACGGGAAATTCGGTCCCACATCGGTGTGCGTTCCGATGCCGAGACACTCGGTGACGTACTTGTGGTCGGAAATGCCCTGGCGCCGCTGGTAGGGCGGCTTGATGACATACGTGTCGAAGCCGTATTTGCGCGCGTCCTGCACCGCGAGCCAGGCCGCGATGCGGATATCGTCGCGGATGCGCAGCCAGTCGTTCCGGCTCCACGCGACGCGGCTGCCCGCGAAGCAGAGGTTGATGGTGAACGAGTTCGCGTCCAGCACCGACCAGCTGGCCAGGTCGGTGTCGACCACGTCGACCACCACGCCATCGCGGACGGTGTAGTGGTAGCTCACGCCGTTCGCCGGATTGTTCAGATAGTTGGCCAGGCTCTCGGCGGTTCCGTTGCCTTCCTGGGTATGCAGCAGGAAGTTCTCGACGCGCGCACCGTGGCGGCTGGACGCGGAGTCACCCATCCGGTCCAATTCGACGTAATCGGGCTTCTGCATTGTTCCCCCTGAGTTCGGATTCGCCTTCGACCATTGGCCGTAGTCGGCGGCGAGGACTTTGTCGACATCCACGACGACGCCGCCGACCCGGTCGGCGTCGATGCGGATCTGATGGAGGTGCGCGGCGGGATGGTCGCCGTTGATCGAGGAATCACCGGACCAGTTGTGTTGCCAGAACCACGTGGCGACGCCGTCCTCGAGCGCCCAGTCGATGCACCGGGCGTTGCCGTACATGCCGGTCCATTCCAGACCGACGACCGATGCCCAGCCCCGGAGAAACGGCGCGATCAGCGAATTCCACTCGTCCAGCGACGGATTCGCGTCAACGGGGGCATACAGCGGGCGGGAATCCGGCCCGCCGGCCGCGCGGTGGTAACCGAGCGCGATCCGCGCGTGGCGCACGCCCGCGTCGTAACCGCCTTTCCAGTCCGACGTCTCCCCCTTGCCGTACTGGTAATTGGTGACTATCTCGAGCCCGATGGCGCGTAATCGGTCGCAGTATTCCCGCCGCAGCGGCTTCGCACCGAAATTCGTGCCAGGACGGGAATCGCTGAAGTAGCCTATGACGCCCGTGTATCCAGCGTCTTTGATCGCTTGCGGCTCGATGAGCGCGGCGGAGAAGTCGATCAGCTCAGTCATCGCGCGCCCCCTTGGTCGTACGAGCCCGCGCAACGGTCGGCGGCAACGCGTTGTATTCGTACATCTGAAGCAACTTTCGGCAGATGGAGAACCCGACAGAGCTAGAGTCACCCGAATGTGCGCGAAGTATGCCGAGATGTCCCGTTTGTGGCCCATCCGGTGTTTGCGCGTGACCTGAACACGCTCGTCACGAGAAATATTTGCGCACACCAGACTACAAACGGACTCATAGCGGGAAACATGCTCGGCAGTCGGTAATCAGATTTGCCAACTGTTTGCTATCACTCTCGAACTGGTCAGCCGTTTGCGCTGAGCACTCGGGAGCAGGCAAGGATGACGAATTCTTCACCGCAGCCACCGAATTCGAATCGGCGCGTTCGGCGGCAGGTCTTCCGCGGCCACCGCGATCGTTCCCTCTGGCCGCGCCACAGCCCGCAGATCGTCCAACTGGCAGCGCAAGCGGTGCGCCCGGTCCGCCTCGGCTCTCGCCTGCCGCGACCGTGACGCCCTCTCGGAGACTCCCGAAAGCGCCCGGCCCGACCGAATCACGCAGCCGAACTCGAGCCGGAGACGACCGCGACAGCGACGAGCGGTGTCGGGGCCGCCGATCGAATCGAGCGGCATCCTGCCCGGCAGAGACCTCACGGGCTGCAACCACAGAGGTGCCGAATGGTGTCCCGGTCACTATTGAACTGACGACCGCTCGCTTACAAGGCCACGGCCTCTACCACTGAGCTGCAGACGCGCAGCGGCTGAACGGAGCCCCCTGTCAGGATTGAACTGACGACCGCTCGCTTACAACATCGAGCACGGCCTCTACCACTGAGCTACAGACGCGCAGCGGCTGAACGGAGCCCCCTGTCAGGATTGAACTGACGACCGCTCGCTTACAACATCGAGCACGGCCTCTACCACTGAGCTACAGACGCGCAGCGGCTGGACGGAGCCCCCTGTCAGGATTGAACTGACGACCGCTCGCTTACAAGGCGAGTGCTCTACCACTGAGCTAAGGAGGCGGGAAAGCGGTTGTCATCATAGCCCGGTACGCCGTCCGCATCACAACGGAATCCGCGTTCGGCACCGAACGCGACCGTACCGGCCCGACAACCGCTTTCGAGCGAAGCGAGATCGAGCATGTGCCGTTCGCGGCCCAGCTCATAGCCGAGTGGCCGCCGCGTCCGCGACGAAGTCGCGAGCGGCGGTCACTCGGACGGGAGCCGTCAAGGAGTCACGAACACGCCGCGCCGGAGGCGCGGCAGATCAGACAGAGCCCTGACGAGCCGCGTCGTCCGCGGCCATGGCGTCGCGCAGGCTCTTCGGACGCATGTCGGTCCAGTTCTTCTCCACGTACTCGACGCAGGCGGCGCGGCTGTCCTCACCGAACACGACTCGCCATCCGGCTGGAACCTCTGCGAAGGCCGGCCACAGGGAATGCTGTTCCTCGTCGTTGACCAGGACGAAGAAGCGGCCGTCTTCATCATCGAAGGGGTTGGTGCTCAATTTCACCTCACTGGATACTGGCGCTATGTACGGGATCGCTCCTGGTTCGCACGGTGCCGGGTTGCTTCCAACCTCTGGCGCCGACAGACCCGAGCGTTGTTTCGACACTAGCAAGCAAGACGTTACGCCTGGGCGGTTACCTATGCCCGCACCTCGGCCGACTCGCAATCAGGACGCAAAGAAGTCCAGGAGAATCTTGTTCACCGCCTCCGGCCGCTCCAAATATCCGAAATGCCCGGCGTCCGGTACCTCCTGGTACCGCGCACCCGGAATGACCTCGGCGATCTCCCTGGACAGATACGGCGGAATCATCCGGTCGTCGGCGAATCCGACCGAAAGACATGGCACCCGGATCGCCCGGTAGGCCTGCACCCGGTCGAAATCGTGATCCATCCTGCGCTGGGCGCGAATGCCTGGCGAGACCGGCCCGCCGGTGAACTCGAACAGGTCGAGCCAGTCGCGCGCGGCGTTCGGCTCGGCCATGGTCGCAGGCGAGAGATTCATGACCGCGGTGATCGCCGCCTCGTATTTCGGCGGCAGTGTCACCCCGCCCGCGTCGAGTTCGTGTTCACCGAGCGAGAGCGTCTTCTGGAACTGGTCCAGCCGCCCGTGCCCGGCCATGAACACGGCCTTGCGGACCAGGTCGGGGCGGGCCAGTGCCAACTCCTGCGCCACACGCGCCCCCATCGAGGTGCCCACCACCAGCGCCGGGCCCTCGTCCAGGAATTCGATCAGGGCGGCGGTGTCGGCGGCCAGCTCGTCGATGGTCATGCCGGAGGCGGCCTCGAAGGACGGCGCGATCCCGCGGTTGTCGAACGTGCACACCCGGTAACCGGCCGCGACCAGGGCCGGAACCTGGTGCAGCTCCCACACCCGGCCGGGACTGCCGGTGCCCATGATCATGACCACCAGCGGCGCGGAGCCCTTGGCGCGGTCACCCTTCACCTGATAGTTGAGGGAAATCCCGTTCACCGTGGCCAGCGGCATGTCGACCCTTTCGTGGAGTTGGTGCTGCGCTCCCCACGGTATAGGGACCAGCGAGGAAGGCACGTCGACCGGGGTGTCCTGGCGGCGCGCGCCGCCATTGCGCCAGCGCCCCGGCGGGCGCGCCTCCCAGCGTCGCATACCATTGACTTTTCGCAGGGTAAGAGCGCACGAGCCGGGAGGACTTGACGATGGCCGCGAAGGGCAGCGCCAACGACATTGCGGACGACGATCTGGAACCACTCGCCGACGAAACGGCGCGTCAGGCGCAGCGAGTGGTCGCGGCCTACGCCGAGGACGCGGACGAATGCCGGATGTTGTTGTCTATGTTGGGTATTGGACCGAACGCTCGAGGCGAATAATCTCGTTCTCGACGCCAACGGCGACGTCGACTACACAACTCCAGCGGGATACAGCAACGCGCAAAGGATGCGTGAGTGGACCAGATGAATCCGTCCGACGACTCCGAGCACGCCAGAGACACCTCGACTGCTGACGCCGCGGCGGAAACCACCGGCTCCGGTGCTGGCTCCGGTTTCGTCGTCGTCGCCAACCGGCTCCCGGTCGACCTCGAACGACTGCCCGACGGCAGCACCAGGTGGAAACGCAGCCCGGGCGGTCTGGTGACCGCGCTGGAATCGGTCTTGCGCAACAACAAGGGGGCGTGGGTCGGCTGGGCGGGCGTCCCCAATGTCGACGTGGATCCGATCATCGAGGACGGCCTCGAACTGCATCCGGTCCCGTTGTCGGCCGACGAGGTGGCCGACTACTACGAGGGCTTCTCCAACGGCACGCTGTGGCCGCTGTACCACGACGTCATCGTGCGGCCGGTCTACGACCGCAGGTGGTGGAGCGCCTACGTCACCGTGAACCGGCGCTTCGCCGAGGCCACCGCCAAGGTCGCCGCCGAGGGCGCGACGGTGTGGGTACAGGACTACCAGCTCCAGCTGGTGCCCAAGATGCTGCGCATGCTGCGCCCCGACCTCACCATCGGGTTCTTCCTGCACATCCCGTTCCCGCCGGTCGAGCTGTTCATGCAGATGCCGTGGCGCACGGAGATCGTGGAGGGCCTGCTCGGCGCCGATCTCATCGGCTTCCACCTGCCCGGCGGCGCGCAGAACTTCCTCTATCTGGCGCGCAGGCTGGCCGGTCAGCCGACCTCGCGCGGGTCGGTCGGCGTGCGCTCCAAGCTCGGCGTCGTCCAGGTCGGTTTCCGCACGGTGCGCGTCGGCGCGTTCCCGATCTCCATCGCCTCCGCCGAGCTGGACGAGCACTCCAGGCGCAGATCGGTGCGCGAGCGCGCCGCCAAGATCCGGGCCGAGCTGGGCAACCCGAAGAACATCCTGCTCGGCGTCGACCGGCTGGACTACACCAAGGGCATCGATATCCGCCTCAACGCGCTCGAGGAGCTGCTCGTCGAGGGCCGGATCGATCCCGCCGACACGGTCATGATCCAGCTGGCCACGCCCAGTCGGGAGCGGGTGGAGAGCTACATCCAGATGCGCGGCGACATCGAACGCCAGGTCGGCCGGATCAACGGCGAGTTCGCCCGGGTCGGCTACCCGGTGGTGCACTACCTGCACCGTCCGATCCCGCGCGACGAGCTGGTCGCGTTCTTCGTCGCCGCCGACGTGATGCTGGTGACGCCGCTGCGCGACGGCATGAACCTCGTCGCCAAGGAGTACGTCGCGTGCCACAGCGGGCTCAACGGCGCCTTGGTGCTGAGCGAGTTCACCGGCGCCGCGTCGGAACTGCGGCAGGCGTACCTGTGCAATCCGCACGACCTGGACGACGTGAAGGACGCCATCGTCGCGGCGTTGGAGGACGAGCGCGACGTCAAACGCAGGCGGATGCGTTCGCTGCGCAGGCAGGTGCTGGCGCACGATGTTGATCGCTGGGCGCGGGCCTTCCTCGACGCGCTGGCGCAGGACCAGGTCGCGGGCAGCGCGCTGCTGACCGACGACGATGTCTATCCCGAGGACCGCTGAGTCCGACGTTCACAGGAATCACCCAGCTTCGGTCCAGGAAGTTCGCAGGCGAACAGCGGACGATGAAGCCATGAGTGGCGCCCCCGTGCAGCAGACACCCGAGGCCAGGGTGCTGGTGGTCGACGACGAGCCGATGATCGTCGAACTGCTCGCGGTGAGTCTGCGCTATCAGGGCTTCGAAGTCGACACCGCGGCCGACGGCGCGCAGGCGCTGGACAAGGCGCGCAGCTTCCGTCCGCAGGCGCTGATCGTGGACGTGATGATGCCCGGCATGGACGGCTTCGGCCTGCTGCGCAGGTTGCGGGCCGACGGCATCGACGCGCCCGTGCTGTTCCTGACCGCGCGCGACGACGTGCAGGACAAGATCACCGGCCTCACCCTCGGTGCCGACGACTACGTCACCAAGCCGTTCAGCCTGGAGGAAGTGGTGGCCCGGCTGCGGGTGATCCTGCGCCGCGCCGGGCACGCCGCGCCGCAGCGGGAAAGCTCGCGCCTCCGTTTCGAGGACATCGAACTCGACGACGACACCCACGAGGTGTGGAAGGCGGGCGAGCCGGTCGCGCTGTCGCCCACCGAGTTCACACTGCTGCGCTACTTCATGGTCAACGCGGGCACCGTGCTGAGCAAACCGCGCATCCTCGACCACGTCTGGCGCTACGACTTCGGCGGCGAGGTCGGCGTCGTGGAAACCTACGTCTCCTACCTGCGCAAGAAGGTCGACACCGGCGATACCCGGCTGATCCACACGCTGCGCGGCGTCGGCTACGTGATGCGCGCGCCCCACCGCAAGAGCGGTTCATGAGCCGGGGCCGGATCGTCGGCGCGCGCGCGAAGGTTTCCGGCTGGCTGTCCGCCGTTCCGCTGCGCGTGACGCTGATGGTTCTGCTGGTGCTCACGGCGGGGCTCGGCTTGCTCGTCTCCGGCATGGTGGTCACTTCGGCCCTGGAACAGCAGCTGACCGCCCGTACCGACCAGCAGTTGCGCGGAGGCGCGATGGAATGGTCCCGGCGTGGGCCGCCGCCACCGGTGCTGCCACCCGACCCACGCCACGCCCCGAGCCAGTTCTGGGTGCGTTCGATACGCACCGACGGGCGCGCGTTCCTCATCCCGGCGTTCGCCGTCGACGCGGAGCCGGTGCTGCCTGCCACGCCGCCGACGGGCCCGTACACCGTCGACTCCGCGAACGGAGGAGCGATCCGGTGGCGGGTGCTGACGCTGCGCACACCGGAGGGCACGACGACAGTGGCGCTGCCGCTCACGCAGAACACCGACACGGTGCACCGGCTCGTGGTGCTGGAGCTGATCGTCGGGGCGGTCGTCCTGGCCGTGCTGGCGGTGCTCGCGTACTTCATGGTGCGGCGCAGCTTGCGGCCGCTACGCCGAGTGGAGAGCACCGCCGCGGCCATCGCCCAAGGCGACCTGCACCGCCGGGTGCCGGTGCGCGACACCAACACCGAGGTCGACCGGCTGTCCAGATCGCTGAACGGGATGCTGACGCAGATCCAGCGCGCGTTCACCGCGACCGCCGCGTCCGAGGAGGCGGCCCGCCGGTCCGAGGACCGCATGCGCCGTTTCATCGCCGACGCCAGTCACGAGTTGCGCACCCCGTTGACGACGATCCGCGGGTTCGCGGAGCTGTATCGGCAGGGCGCGACCGACGATCCCGCCGCGTTCATGGACCGCATCGAGCGCGAATCCCAGCGGATGGGCGTGCTCGTGGAAGACCTGCTGATGCTCGCGCGGCTGGACGCGCAGCGCCCGCTGGAACTCGGCCCGGTGGACCTGCTCGCCGTCGCCAGCGACGGAGTGCACAACGCGCGCGCCGTGGTCTCCGCCGGGCACGCCGACGGGCCCGTCCGCACCATCGAGCTGCGGATCGAACCGGGCGAGGGGACGCTCGAGGTGATCGGGGACGAGGCGAGGCTGCGCCAGGTACTGAGCAATCTGCTGAACAACGCCCTCACCCACACCGCGCCCGACGCGAAGGTGACGGTATTGCTCACCCCCGGCCCCGACGATGTGCTGCTCGAAGTGGCGGATACCGGTCCAGGACTGACAGCGGAGGACGCCGAGCGCGTCTTCGAGCGCTTCTACCGCGCCGACACCTCCCGCGCCCGCAGCAGCGGCGGCACGGGTCTCGGCTTGTCCATCGTGCAAGCGCTGGTGACGGCGCACGGCGGCGAGGTGGGCGTGCGCAGTACGCCCGAGGCCGGGACGACGTTCACGGTGCGGCTGCCGCGCACAGTGTCATCGGAATCGGCCTAGCGAATCCAGCGGACCGGCGTCAGACCGGCGTCACCGCCGACACCAACCAGTGCGAATCGGACTTCGTCAAAGAGACGCGTACCCGGCTGCCCGTGGTGGTGCCCTGCGGGGTGTCCTTGCTCGTCATCACCTGGTTGAGGAACAGCAGGACCTGCGCGTGCGAGCGGTCGGCGGAGATGACGCCGGCCGCCTGGGTGGTCGCAGT
The DNA here is from genome assembly GCF_047200615.1 of Nocardia sichangensis. Taxonomy (NCBI): domain Bacteria; kingdom Bacillati; phylum Actinomycetota; class Actinomycetes; order Mycobacteriales; family Nocardiaceae; genus Nocardia; species Nocardia sichangensis. Next base: position 21,773 of record NZ_JBJZOK010000003.1, on the reverse strand, counting down.
GACGGTGAGCTGCTTCTCCTTGGCGCCGGGAGCGATCTGCTTCTCGATCAGCGTCAGGTAGTCGGCGCGGAAGTCACCGCTGAGGTTGTCGGCGGATTTGCGCAGCTCGGTGTCCACGGTCTGCGGGTTGTAGGTGAACATGGCCTCGAGAGTGCGGCCCGCCGTCGCGACCGCGTCCTTGCGCGATTGCTCGGCCTGCCGGTCATCCCAGTAGCGGTAGCCGTTCACGCCGCCGACGACCGCGGCCGCCGCGACGACCACACCGAGGACCGCTAGCAGGATCTTGGCGCGAATGCCGTTCATACTCATGCTGTGTCCTCTCCGGCATGAACGGGGCCCTGCGTGGTCACGCTCCGCTGCCGCCTCCGGGCCTGACCGTTCATGCTGTGTCCGACTCCGGCATGAACGGGGCCCTCCGTGGTCACGCTCCGCTGCCGCCTCCGGGCCTGACCGTTCATGCTGTGTCCGACTCCGGCATGAACGGGGCCCTGCGTGGTCACGCTTCGCTGCCGCCTCCGGGCCTGACCGTTCATGCCACGAACTCCACGTTGGACACCGACAGCCCCGAATCGCCGCGCGACACGGTGACCCGGAACCGGTAGTACCTGGTCTGCGGCTCGGCCTGGCCGGCGTTGGTCAGCGTCTGCTTGGCGGCGACCAGCACCCGTCCGGAGCGATCGTCGTCGCTTTCCAGCGCGGCCTCGACGATCTCGCCGCTGGAGACCACTTTGGCCTGCTGCACGATGCTGGTGAACGGGTCGACCCGGCCGTCGAACTCGGTCTTGAACTCCCCCGAGGCCAGCGAGAGGATCCGGTCGATGTCCTGCTTGGCCGTATCGGCGCGGATGGTGGTCAGGTTGACGATCGCCTGCCTGGCGGTTTCCACGTATTCGGCTCGGCGCTGGTCACGTTCGTGGGTCGCGTGCGTCGCGACAACCGACACGACCGCACCGGCCACGAGCGCCACGACCAGCAAGGCCGCGGCGGCCGCGGCGAGGACACGCGGGACTCCGCGCCGTTTGTTCCCTTCGGGCTCGGCCGGTGTTGCCTCGGAGTCGGGTTCGGCGTCGGTTTTCGTCACGGATACCTTCGCCGCATCGACGCTCGAGTCGTCCGTGACCGGCGCCGAAGCGGACGAGACTTCCGGCTCGGCCGCGACCGAACTCGTACCGCCGTCCGCGACGCCGGTTTCGGTCGCGGCGGCAGGGTCCTTCGCGACCACGGTCCGCACGCCACCGGTCGCGTTCTCCTCGACCGGCGGCCCAGCCGAGCGCACCGCACGCCGTCGTGCGCGGTGACCTTCTCCGTTGCTCTCACTCATCGTTGCTGCTCCTCGAGCATCGCCTGCCAGCTCGACGGTACCGCGCCCGAACCGCCCGGTCCGATATCGCCCTGTCGGTAGGTACGCCCGTCGGTGCCGATGTACACGCCGGTGGCCGGGTCGTACGACCGTGCGGCGGCTGGTGTGCCGCCACCGTAACTCGCGGGTGCGACGACCGGGGGCTCGCTCGCGGGCGCGGCGGCGGGCGCCACCGGACGCGGCGGCCCGAACGGCGGGTTGTCACCGATCGGAACGTACCCCGTGCGGCACAGTTCCGGCGTCGGGGCGCGCACACCGGGCACCTCGGCGCACGGCGTGTTGCGGATGCCGCGCACCGCTTCGGGTGCGTCCTGTGGAACCTTGCAGTACAGGCCCGGCGGTGTGTCCGGTGTGTCGAGCTCGCTCGGCGAGCGCCGCTGGTCGGGCGGGAGGAAGCCGGTCGTGCACGCGGGCGGGTCGTTGACCAGCGCCATGAAGTCGACCAGCGCGCCGTATTCCAGCGGACCGCGGACGGCGGTCAGCAGCGCGGCGACCAGCGGCGGATACACCACCAGGATCTGCTCCAGCCCCGCGTGATACGTGACGGCGACCTGACCGACGCTGACCAGATTCGACAGCAGCAGCGGCAGCGTCGGGCGCAGGTCCTCGAACAGGTTGGTCACCCGCTGCATCGACGACGGGCCCTCGCGCAGGATGCCACGCAGCGCGGGGTCGTGACCGCGTAACTGGTCGGTGACCGTCGCGAGATCGGCGGTCCAGGAACGGATCGCGGCGTCCGAGCGGGTCTGGGTGTCCAGCAGCGGCCCGATCCGGTCGAGCAGCTGTTTCGTCGGTTCCGCGTTGGCCTGCGCTTCCTGCACCAGCAACGACGCGGAATCGATGAACCGTTGCAGATCCGGTCCCGCGCCGTTGAACGCGAGGAACGCCTCGTCGATGACCTGTTTCAGCCGGGTGTCCGCGACGCTCGACAGCAGCCGGTCGGCCTGGTCGAGCAGCGCGCCGACCTCTTGCGGCAGCTTGGTGCGCTCCACCGGGATCACGCTGCCGTCGCGCAGGTTTCCGCCCGTGCGGTTCTGCGCGGGCACCAGGTCCACGTACTGCTCGCCGACCGCGGAGACGCTGCGCACCCACGCGTCGACATCCGAGGGAATCTTGTAGTCGCTGGCGATGGACAGCTTCGCGTCCACGCCGACCGGCGTCAGCCGGACCTCCTTCACCACACCGACGTTCGTGCCGCGATAGGCGACGTTGGCCGTCGGGTAGAGACCACCGGTCGCGGCCAGCTGCACGGTGACCTCGTAGCGCCCGATGCCGAACATCGCCGGCAGTTTGACGTAGGTGCCGCCCATGACCACCAGGCCGATCACCGTCAGCACGGAGAAGATGATCAGCTGGGTACGGACGAACCGGGTGAGTGTCACTGTCCCGGACCCCCTTGCGGCGCGGTGTTGCCCGGCATGGGCACGGTCAACCCGGGAATGGCGGGAATGCCGGGGATCGGCGGGAGTCCCGGGATGGTCGGGGCGGGCTGGCTCGCCGCGGGCGGCGGCGCCTGCAACGGACCCGTGGCCGGGTCGCCGTTCTGCGCTGCCGTGCCGGGCGCGAAGCTGCCGAGCGCGCCTTCCACGCCGCCGAACCGTCCGCCCAGCGGCGTTCCGGTGAGGAAGTTCGAATCCAGCCGCTTGCCGGTGATGTCCACGGTCATGAACAGGTTGAGGTAGTCACCCTTGATCGCGTGGTCCAGGTTCTTCATCGGGAACGGGAAGGTGGCCAGGATCTTCAGCGCCTCGGTCAGATCGCTGCCGGTGTCCGACAGCGACTTCAGCACCGGCACGAGGCTGTGCAGGTTGGCCTTCAAGTCGTCGCCGCTCGCCGCGACGATGCGCCGCACGACGTCGCTCAGCTCGCCCAGCGCGGTGATCGCCCTGGTGATGTTCGCGCGGCGATCGGCCAGCACGGTCAACGCCGGATGGATCTGCTCGATCGCCTCCGCCACCACGTCGCGCTGCTCGGCGAGCTGACCGCCGAGCCGGTCCAGTCCGCTCATCGCGGCGATGATGTCGCCGGTCTGGCGGTCCAGGTTCGTGGTCAGCTCGTTCAGCTGCGGCAGCAGGTCCCTGATGGCGTCCTCCCGCCCGGTGAGCGCGGAATTCAGCTCGTGGGTGATGGTTTCCAATTGCGCGACGCCACCGCCGTTGAGCACCACCGACAGCGACGACAGCACCTGCTCGGTGGTCGGATAGGTTCCGGCACGCGCGAGCGGGATGACATCGCCAGCCTTCAACTGGCCTTCGGGGGGCTGATCGGTCGGCTCGGAGAGCTCGAGATGGTTGGAGCCGAGCAGACTGGTCTGCCCGATCTTGGCGACGGCGTTCGCGGGCAGGTGCACGTCCGGGTTCAGCGAGACGGTGACCAGCGCGTGCCAGTCCTCCACCTCGATCTTCGAGACGGTGCCGACCGCGACGTCATGCACCCGCACCGGCGAATTCCTGGTCAGCGTGGTGACGTTCGGCATCTGGACGCGCACCTCGTAGGAGCCGGGTGCGGTCCCCTCGGTGCCGGGCATGGGCAGCGAATTCAGTCCGTCCCACTGACAGCCCGTGACGCCGAGCGCCACCGCCAGCCCCGCCGCGACGGCGGCGGTGCGGCGCATCCGCCGCCTCGGCATCATCGCCCTCCTCCTGTCAGGCCCGGGATGGCCAGCCCGGCGAGGCCGTCCGGGATGCTCACCGGAGCGGGCTGCGGCTGCGCCGGATTCTGGCTCGCCACCCGCCCGGCCAGGCTGGGATCGGAGTACACCAGCTGGTCGGGAAACGCGGTCACGCCGCTGGCCGGGTTCGTCATGATCGGCACGTAGTTCATGCTCAGGCTGTTGATCACGGGCGCGAGGTATTGCGCGCACAGGTCGGCGCTGCGATCGGAGTCGTTGGTCTCCAGCGCGCGGACCGAGCCGCACAGGAAGCCGAGCGGGTCGGCCGGGTTGTTCAGCGCGATCGCGCCGGTCAGGGTGCCTTGGGCCGGTTTGTAGATCTGGTAGAAGTTCACCAGCGCGGTCGGGCCGGAGTGCAGGACGCGTTCCAATTCCGGTCGCTTGTCGACCAGCACTTGGGTGGCGTCGGCCAGCCGCTGCACGCCCTCGGTGAGTTCCGCTCCGCTGCCCGCGATGAACCGGCGCACGTCGACGATCGCCGCGTCCAGGTTGTCCAGGCCCGCGCCGAGATCCGAGGAGACCCCGGCCAGCACCGAGGACACCGACGCGAGCCTGCCTTCGAACTGCACGATCTGCTCGTTGCTCGCCGACAGCACGTCGACGAACTTCTGCAGGTTGCGCACGGTGCCGAACAGGTCGGTGCGGCCGTCCGACAGCGTGTTCAAGGTGGCCGACAGCTCCCGCAGGGTGTCGCGGAACCGCTGTCCGTTGCCGTCGAGGTTGTTCGCGGCGGTGTCGACGAAGCGGCCGAACGACCCCTGTTTGTCGTCGCCGACCGGGCCGAGCGCGGTGGCCAGCTTGGACAGCTCGGCCTTGATGTCGTCCCATTCGACCGGCACCGCGGTGTGCTCGATCGGGATCACGCCGTTGTCCTTCAATTTCGGACCGCCGACGTAGGCGGGCGCGATCTGGATGAAACGCGCCGAGACCAGCGAAGGCGAGATGATCACCGCTTTCGGGTCGGCGGGGACGTCGACTCCGCGATTCAGGGTCATGGACACCTTCACCCGATCCGCGCCGGGCTCTATCGCGTCGATGCGGCCGACCTTGACGCCGAGCACCCGCACGTCGTCGCCCGCGTACAGGCCGGATGTGGAGGTGAAATAGGCGGTGACCTTGGTGGTCCCGATCCGGGTTATGCCGTTCCACGCGACGGCGACCACGAGCGCCGCGACGACCACTCCGGCCAGCACCAACGCCCAGCGAGGTAGTTTCCGTACGATATTCACCGCGGCGGCTCCTGTATCGCGGGTTCGATCGATGGGGACGGCGTGAGGTAGCTCTGCAGATCACTCGGCAGGTGCTGTGGCCACACCAGCGCGTCCACCAGCGGTTGCAGCGTCTTGCTCGCCGCGTTGATCACGTAGGCCTGGAAGTAGGGACCGCTGCCGACCTGCTCACCCAGGGCCGCGGCGAACGGTCCGAGCCCGTCCAGCGCGTCCGCGAGATTCTGCTTGTTGCGTTGCAACAGCGCCAGCACCGAATTCAATTTGTCCAGGGCGGGTTTCAGCTGCGCCTCGTTGTCGGCGACCAGGCCGGAGAGCTGCTGGGCGAGTCCGTTGACGTAGACGATCAGCTGCCCGAGGGCGGTGCGCCGCCGGTCCAGCTCGCCGAGCAGTTCGTTGCCGTCCAGCAGCAGCGCGCTGATCTGGTTGCCCCGGTCGGCGAGGATCTTCGTCACGTTCTGCGCCCGCTTCAGCAAGTCCGTCAGCGCTTGATCGCGCGCGTTGATGCTGCGGGAGAGCGCGGTGACGCCGTCCAGCGCCGAGCGCAACGGCGCGGGCGTGTCGGCGAAGGTCGCCGAGAGCGCGTCGAGGGTTTGGTCGACCCGGTCCAGGTCCAGGTCGTGCACCGTGCCCGCCAGGTCGCTCAGCGCCTCGTTGAGCGAATACGGCGATGTGGTGCGCTCGAGCGGGATGGTGTCGTCGACGCGCAGCGCGCCGGTGCCCGACGGCGTCAGCTCCAGCGACTTGCGGCCGAGCACCGTGTTGGTCTTGATCGCCGCCGAAGTCTTCTCACCGAGCACGATCGACTCCGCGAGAGTGAACCGGACGAGCACTTTCGCGCCGTCCAGGCTGACGTCCTCCACGCGACCGGATCGAACGCCCGCCACCTGGACCGGGTCGCCGGGCAGCAGGCCGCCCGCGTCGGCGAAGTAGGCGGTGAACGTCGCGCCGGAACGGATGAACGGCAGCCGGTCGAATTGCAGGGCCGACAGCGCCACCGCCACGGCGAGCACGAGGCCGACGATGCCGATGGTGATGGCGGGTGATCGCTGCTCTTTCATCGGTTGTCCGCACACCTTCCGGTCGTCTGCGCCCCGGGCATGTTGATCTTCATCGTCTGGCCGTTCGGGCCGTCCACCAGGAAGTTCGTCGAGCAGACGTAGAGCTGGAGGAAGGAGCCGTATGAGCCGATGCGGATCAGCTGGCGATAGGTCGACGGCAGCCGGTCCAGCACCCACTGGACCGTGTCCGACCCGGCGTCGAGATTCGTGGCCAGGCGCCCGGTCTGCTCGATGGTGCCCCGCAGATCGGGGCGGGCTTGGGAGAGCAGATCGGTCAGATCGCCGGTGGCGCCGGCGATGCGCGGGATCGCGTCGCCGATCTGGTCCTTGTCGGCGGCCAATCCGCTGATCAAGCGTTGTAATTCGGCGATCGTGGTGGCGAACTGGTCGCCGCGCTCATCGATGGTCTGCAGGACCGCGTTGAGGTTGTTGATCACGCTGCCGATCAGGGCGTCCCGGTCGGCGAGCGTCTTGGCGAACGAGCCGCCGCTGTTGAGCAGCGACACCAGCGTGCCGCCTTGGCCCTGGAAGATCTGCAGCAGCGCGTTGGTCAGGTCGTTCACCTGGCCGGGGTCGAGTCCGCGCAGCAGCGGCCGGAAACCGCCGAGCAACATGTCCAGATCGAGGGCGGGCGCGGTCTGTTCCTTGGCGATGGTGCCGCCCGGCTGCAAGACGCGGTTGGAGCCGGGGCCCTCCGACAGCTCGAGATAGCGGTCGCCGACCAGGTTCTCGTATTTGATCGCCGCACGAGTGCTGGTGAGCAGCCGGTACTTGCGGTCGACATCGAACTCGACGTGCGCGAGATAGTCCTTGCCGACCTTCACCGACTTGACCGAGCCGACCGGCACGCCCGCGATGCGCACCTTCGCACCGGGCAGCATGCCGGACGAACTGGTGAACACGGCGTGGTAGCCGTTCTCCCGCGCGAAGCGCATCTGACTGAACACGACCGCCAGGCCTGCGAAGATCAGCGTCATCACCAGGGTGAAGATGGCCAGTTTGACGGTGGTCGCGGTGTTCTTCACGGGCGCGGCACCCCCGGTAGTCCGGCGAACAGGATCTGGAAGATCTTCGGCGGGTTGACAGTCAGCGTCGTCGACGGTGTGTACACATGCCCCTCCGAGGTGTCGGTGACGACATAGTCCGAGTGGCTGCCCGGCACCCGGTCCAGGATGCCCGCGCACTGCGGGCCGCCGGTCGCGTTGACCTTGGGCAGATCCTCCGGGTAGGTGTACGGCTTCGCGCCGTACATGAAGCCGGTGTTCAGCGCCACGCCTTCCTGCAGGCCACCGAAGACCGCCTCACCCATCGGCAGCGCCTTGCCCAGGCCGCCGATCAAGCAGTACAGCGCGGGCGCGTACTCGTCGAGCAATCCGGTGGTCGGGCGCAGCAGATCCAGCGCCGTGCCGAGCTGATTCTCGTTGTCGCGCAGAACCGATCCGGTGGTGTCGGCCAAGCCGGTGAGATTCACCAGCACGTTGTCCAGGCTGTCCTGTTCCTGGGTCAGGGTCTTGCTGGTGACCGTGAAGTTGTCCACGGTGCGCAGCAGGTCGTTCACCGAGTCCGCGTACAGGTCGGTGACCTGGCCGGTCTTCGCCAGATCCTGTTGCAGCGTCGGCAGATACGGGTTGATGTCGCGCAGATAGGCGTCGCTCTGCTCGAGCAGTTCGCCCAGTTTCTCCCCGCGGCCCTGCAGCGCGGTGCCCAGCGCCGACAACGTCGCGTTCAGCTTCTCCGGCTCGATCTTGGCGAGCACGTCGGACAGGTGCTGGAACAGCGTGTTGAACTCGACGGTCACCCGCTGCGCGGTGACGACCGCGCCAGGTTGCAGCGAAGTGGTCGCCGGCTGCTGCGGGACGATGAAGTTGACGTACTTCGCACCGAACACCGTGGTGGACCTGATGTCGACGTCCGCGTTGGACGGCACCAGCTTCAGCAGTTCCGGATCGAGGGCCAGCTTCAGCCTGGCGCCCTCGTCGGTGTGGTCGACCGAGGCCACCCGGCCGATCTCCACACCGCGCACCTTCACCTTGGCGTCCGGGTCCAGCACCAGGCCGCTGCGCGGCGCGTCCACCGTCACAGTGGCGGTGGGCGTGAACCCGCCGACGAACATGACCAGCGCGACCGCCACGATCGCGACCAGCGCCAGCACCATCGCCGCCCCGGCCAGTTTCAGGCCGAGCCCGCCGCGCAGCGCCCGCACCAGGCGGTTTTCCGTTTGCTTCGATTCCGCCATGTCGCTTATCCGGAGAGATGGAAGTTGCCGGAGGTGCCGTAGATGGCCAGCGAGATCAACAAGGTCACCGTGACCACCGCGACCAGCGAGGTGCGCACCGCGTTGCCCACCGCGACACCCACGCCGACCGGCCCGCCCGCGGCGTTGTAGCCGTAGTAGGTGTGGATCAGCATGACCGCCAGTGCCATGAAGATCGCCTGGGCGAAGGACCAGAGGATGTCGCTCGGGATGAGGAACGTGGAGAAGTAGTGGTCGTAGACGCCCGCCGACTGCCCGTAGATCACCACGGTGGCGAACCGGCTGGCCAGGAACGAGGCGATTACCGCCAGCGCGTAGAGCGGGACGATCGCGATCATCCCGGCCAATACGCGGGTGCCCACCAGGTAGGGCACCGGCCGGATCGCCATCGACTCCAGCGCGTCGATCTCCTCGGCGACCCGCATCGCGCCCAATTGCGCGGTCGAACCGGCCCCGATGGTGGCCGCCAGGCCGATGCCGGAGATTACCGGCGCCGCGATCCTGACATTGATGAACGCCGCGAAGAAGCCGGTCAGCGCCTCGACGCCGATATTGCCCAGCGAACTGTAGCCCTGCACGGCGATGGTGCCGCCCGCGAAGAGGGTCAGGAACCCGACGATCACCACCGTGCCGCCGATCACCGCCAGCGCGCCCGTGCCCATGCTGATCTCGGCGATCAGCCGGATGGTCTCGGTCCGGTAGTGCACCAGCGCCCGCGGAATGGCGCCGAGCGCCTGGGCATAGAAAACGGCATGCTTGCCCACCGAATCGAGCGAGTCCGACATCCGGCGCATCCGTCGAACGGTACGGGGGAAGCGGGATTCGATTACGAAGGCCATCGGATCACCGCGCCGTGAACTTGATGCCGACGGCGGTGACCACCACGTTCACGACGAACAAGGCCATAAAAGCGAAGACTACGGTCTGATTCACCGCATCACCGACACTCTTGGGTCCGCCTTTGACATTAAGGCCCAGATAGCAGGCGACCAGTCCGGCGATCAGCCCGAACAATCCGGCTTTCACCTCCGAAATGATCAGCTCGGGCAGATGGGTGAGCAGCGTGATGCCATTGACGAACGCGCCGGGGTTAACGTCCTGCAGAAACACCGAGAACAGAAATCCGCCGACGATGCCGATGGTGCACACCAGGCTGTTGAGCATCAGTGCGACGAACATCGAGGCGAGCACCCGGGGCACCACCAAGCGGTGCACCGGATCGATGCCCAGCACCCGCATGGCGTCGATTTCCTCGCGGATGGTGCGTGCGCCGAGGTCGGCGCAGATCGCGGTCGCGCCCGCCCCCGCGACAATGAGCACGGTGACGATCGGCCCCACCTGGGTGACCGCACCGAACGCCGCACCCGCTCCGCTGAGGTCGGCCGCGCCGATCTCCCGCAACAGAATGTTCAGCGTGAAGCTCACCAGAACGGTGAACGGAATGGCCACCAGCAATGTCGGCACGATCGATACCCGCGCGATGAACCACGACTGATCGATGAACTCGCGCCATTGAAAGGGTCTGCGCACGCTGGCGCGTGCGACATCGGCGGTGAGTTCGAAGAATCCGCCGACGGCCCGCAACGGCACGGCAAGGACCTCGTTCATCCGCGATCCTCCTTGCTCACCGGCGTACACAGCACACGGCGCGAATCTCACCGTGGCCGCACCGCCGGAACGATTAGAACATGTTCACCGTGTTGCCGGTAGCACTTTTCACACATTTGAAGTGCAATTTTTCGAAAGATCGGCATATAAATTTGGAACCGGTGTCAGCGAGTGATGATCCCACCTTTGTGAGGTGAGACATAACCCGTCCCTATGTCTACCAAGCACCGATCCCATGATCAACAGTTGGACAGCTGATCAGTTGCGCGCTCGCGGCGGGCCGCCGCGGCTCACCCCAACTCGGTCAGCGAAGAGGCCGAGAAGGTCCGCCCATCGGGGCGATCGGCGAAGTAGCCGCCCAGCGTGTCGGCCAGATCCCGCGGCGACCACTCCCCCGTGGCCGCGTCGAACCGATGCTCGACGACGGGCGCCGCCATGAGCGCCACCATCCCCCCGTAGACGACGAACAGTTGCCCATTGACCGCGTCGGCCGCGGGCGAGGCCAGATAGGCCACGAGCCGGGCCACGTGATCGGGCGACAGCGGATCGGGCTCCCCCTCCGGCGCGGGACTGAACACAGCCTCGGTCATCGCCGTGCGCGCCCGCGGCGCGATCGCGTTGGCGCGCACGCCGTAGCGCGCCAGCGCCCGCGCTGCCGAAAGGGTCAGCGCGGTGATGCCCGCCTTCGCGGCGCCGTAGTTGGCCTGCCCCTCCGGACCCAGCAAGCCGGCCTCCGAGGAGGTGTTGACCAACCTGCCGTAGACCGGCGCGCCCGCCTGCTTCGACTTGCCGCGCCAGTAGGCGGCGGCATTGCGCGACAGCAGGAAATGGCCGCGCAGGTGCACCGCGAGCACCGCGTCGAAGTCCTCGTCGGACATGTTGAACAGCATCCGGTCGCGGGTGATGCCCGCGTTGTTGACCACGATGTCGACCGAGCCGAACGACTCCTCCGCTGCGCGGATCAGCGCGTCGGCGGTGGCGCGCTCGGCGATGCTGCCCGCGACGAACTCCGCCTTGGCGCCGAGCGCCCGGATCGCGCCGAGCGTGTCGGCGACCGCGTCGGACTCGGCGAGGTCGTTGACCACCACGGACGCGCCGGCTTCGGCCAGCGCGAGCGCTTCGGCCCGCCCAAGTCCGGCGCCGCCGCCGGTCACGATCGCTACTCGGCCCGCCAGACTCAGATCATTGCTCACGCGGCCGACTCTAGAACGTGTTCCAACTTACGGCAAGAGTCCTTCACTGCAGCCGCAGCGCCGCCTTGGGGCACTGCGCGACGGCATCCTGGACATCGGCGAGCCGATCGGCGGGCACATCGGCGTTCGCGATGTGCAGCACGTCCTCGTCATCGAGTTCGAACACGTCGGGGGCGATTCCGACACATATTCCATTAGCTTCGCACTGGTCTGGATCGACACTGATCTTCATGGCAACTCCTTTACCACCACTCTGGCCGAAGCCTAACAAGCCGATCCGCTCCACCGGGGCGTCATCGGGAGGATTCAGTATCAATACTGGAACATGTTTCAGTCCATATGCAATGATCGGGGGAACCCGATCCAACGAAGCATGAGGTATAGCCATGCGCATTGCGTACACGCCGCAACAGGAGCAGCTGCGCGCGGAACTGCGCGACTACTTCGCGCGGCTCATCACCCCCGAGCGCCGGGAGGCCCTGAGCGCGCAGACCGGCGAGTACGGGCAGGGCAACGTCTACCGCGAGGTGGTCCAGCAGATGGGCCACGACGGCTGGCTGGCGCTGGGCTGGCCCAAGGAGTACGGCGGCCAGGATCGCCCCACCATGGATCAGCTGATCTTCACCGACGAGGCCGCGATCGCGGGCGCGCCGGTGCCGTTCCTGACCATCAACTCGGTGGCGCCCACGATCATGCACTACGGCAGTGAGGAGCAGAAGAAGTTCTTCCTGCCCAAGATCGCGGCCGGTGAACTGCACTTCTCCATCGGCTACTCGGAGCCGGGCGCGGGCACCGATCTGGCCAGCCTGCGCACCACCGCGGTGCGCGACGGCGACGACTACGTGATCAACGGCCAGAAGATGTGGACCAGCCTGATCGCCTACGCCGACTACGTCTGGCTGGCGGTGCGCACCGACCCGACCGCCAAGAAGCACAAGGGCATCAGCATGCTCATCGTGCCGACCACCGCCGAGGGCTTCTCCTGGACGCCCGTGCACACCATGGCCGGGCCGGACACCAGCGCCACCTACTACCAGGACGTGCGGGTGCCCGCGAGCGCGCTGGTCGGCCAGGAGAACGGCGGCTGGGCGCTGATCACCAATCAGCTCAACCACGAGCGCGTCGCGCTCACCTCGGCCGCGCCGCTCGCGCTGGCCCTGCGCCAGACCGTCGAGTGGGCGAGCAACACCAAGGCCGGTGACGGCTCCCGCGTGATCGATCGCGAATGGGTGCAGCTCAACCTGGCCAAGGTGCACGCCAAGGTCGAGTACCTCAAGCTGCTGAACTGGGAGATCGCCAGCCGGGCCGACGCGGGCGGCGACGCGGCTCCGCGCCCGTGGGATGCCTCCACCTGCAAGGTGTACGGCACCGAGCTGGCCACCGAGGCGTACCGGTTGCTCATGGAGGTGCTCGGGCCGCAGGCCTACCTGCGCCAGGACTCCCCCGGCGCGGAACTGCGCGGCCGTCTGGAGCGCATGCACCGCGCCGCGCTCATCCTGACCTTCGGCGGCGGCACCAACGAGGTGCAGCGCGACATCATCGCCATGACCGCCCTCAAGCAGCCTGCCGCGGCGCGCTGATCGAAAGCAGGTAGAACGCTATGGATTTCACCCCCACCGAAGCCCAACTCGATCTCGGCCGGCTGACCGGCGAGGTGTGCGGCAAGCTCGTCACCGCCGACCGGCTGCGCGAACTCGACACCGCAGACGAGCGATTCGATCAGCAGCTGTGGAACTCGCTGGCCGAGACCGGCGTGCTCGCGGCCGCGCTGCCCGAGGCGGTCGGCGGCAGTGACCTCGGCTCGCTCGAGCAGACCGCCATCCTGCGCGAGCTGGGCAAGCACCTCGCGGCCGTGCCGTACCTGTGGTCGATCGCGCTCGGCGCGGGCGCGCTGGCGCGGTTCGGTTCCGCGGCGCAACAGGAGCTGGCCACCCGGGCGGGCGCGGGCAGCGTCATCCTGACGGTCGCGCTGGCCGAGGAGCGCAACTGGGAACCCGCCGCACCCACCACCACCGCGGTGGAGACCGAGGACGGCTGGCGGCTGACCGGCGCGAAGACCACCGTGCCCTTCGCGAACCGGGCCGAGCGAATTCTGGTGCCCGCCACCGTCTCAGGGATCACCGCGGTGTTCCTGGTCGATCCCGCGGCGGCGACCGTGACCGCGCAGCAGGTGGTCGACCGTAGCCCCGAATTCGCGGTCGAACTCACCGATACCCCCGCCGAACTCGTCGGCACGGTGGACAGTGGCGTGGAGATCCTGGACTGGATCCTCACTCGCGCCTGGCTCGGTCTGAGCGCCCTACAGCTCGGCACTCTGGAACGGGCGCTCGAGCTGGTCGCCGACTACGCCAGGGAACGTGAGCAGTTCGGCAAGGCGGTCGGCAGCTTCCAGGCGGTGGCGCAGCGACTCGCCGACGCCTACATCGACGTCCAAGGCCTGCGCCTGGCGGTCACCCAAGCGGCATGGCTGCTGTCGGAGGACCTGCCCGCCGCCGAAGCGGTACACACCGCCAAGTTCTGGGCCGCCGACGCGGGCCACCGCGTCGCCCACACCGTCGTCCACGTGCACGGCGGCGTCGGCATCGACCGCGACCACATCGCGCACAACTACTTCACCGCCGCCAAACACAACGAGTTCGCCCTCGGCGCGGGCACCGACCACCTCCGCGCCCTCGGTGCGTTGCTGGCAGGCTGAGCGCGGCACGGCAGACCGATCGGCCCGCACGACAGCACGTCGTGCGGGCCGATTTCGTTGCGCCTCAGGCGACTCGCCGGTTCAGCTCCGCGCTGACCCGCAATACGTGGTCGGCGGCGTCTTCGAACGCCGCTCGGCGCTGGTCGAGCGCATTCGCGCCGCAGCCATGGACATGCGGCCACTCTGTCGCGGAGCAGCAGGGATCGTCGGCCGTCATTCGACCGTACCGCCCCGTACCAGCTGATTTCACTCAGTCGGGATGGACGTCAGGTAGCGCTGGAGGGTGGGCGCGACCTCGGCGATGATCTGGTCGCGGGTCAGGGCTACGACCGGGGGCAGGCACAGGACATAGCGGCACAGGGCGAGGCCGAGCATCTGCGTGACGATCAGACCTCCCCTGCGTGGAGCGTCGGCGGGAGCCCCGAAACGCAGGACGGCGGGCAGTATCTGCTGGGTGAAGATGGCGCGGACGCGTTCGGCCACGGCCTCGTCGGTGATCGACGAGCGCAGCAGCGTCAGCAGCACCTCCCTGTTCGGCTGCTCTTCCCAGATCTCGAAGAAGCGGCGCACCAACTGCTCGCCCAGGGTGTCCGGGTCCGCGGAGCCGAGGTCGGGCAGATCGAGACGGACGTCGACCGCCGCCGCGAAGAGGCCGTCTTTGCTGCCGAAGTACCGCATGACCATGGACGGGTCTATGTCCGCGTCCGCGGCGATGGCGCGGATGGTCGCCTTGCGGAAACCTTCGGCGGCGAATCGGGCACGGGCCGCTTCCAGAATCGCCGCACGCGTCGCGTCCGAGCGCCGAGCGGGGGCTTGATCAGGCTCTACGGTCACGCCAACAAGTGTAGGCCAACAACTGTTGACTTCCTAGCGCGGCCCGCGCTACGGTTATGTCAACAAACGTTGGCCTACAAACGTTGACCTGAGGAGTTCCGATGAACGCCACCCCGAACCCGCTGCCCGCCGCCACCTCCGTCGTGATCGTCGGCGCGGGTCCCGCCGGACTCACCGCCGCCATCACCCTGGCCGACGCGGGGGTGGATTTCGTCCTGCTGGACCGGCTGAGCGAAGGCGCGAACACCTCGCGCGCCGCGGTCGTGCACGCCAGGACGCTGGAAGTGCTCGAGCAGCTCGGCATCGCGGACGAACTGGTGGCGACCGGCGACATCGTCGCGCGCTTCACCGTCCACGACGGCGGGCGCACCCTGGCGACCATCGGGTTCGACGGGCTGCCGACCCGCTACCCCTACACCTTGATGACACCGCAGGACACCACCGAGGCGGTGCTGCTGAAGCGACTGCGGCAGGCGGGCGGGGAGGTCCAGCGCCCGTACCAGGTCACCCGGGTGGCGGAGGAGAACGACGGCGTCACGGTCGAATACACCGACGAGGCGGGCGCGCCGGGCAGCATCCGCGCGGACTACGTCATCGGAACCGACGGCATGCACAGCATCGTCCGCGAGCAGGCGGGCATCGGATTCACCGGCGCGACCTACCCGGAATCCTTCGTCCTCGCCGACGTGCGGATGGACTGGCCGATCGCGCGCGACGAAGTGGCCCTGCACCTCTCACCGAAGGGCGTCATGGTGGTCGCGCCGCTGCCCGACGAGAAGGAGCCGAACCGCTTCCGCGTGGTCGCCACCCTGGAAACGGCGCCCGAGCACTCGACCTCGGAGGACATCCAGAAGCTTCTGGACGCCCGCGGCCCCGGCGGCACGGTGCGCGTGCACGAAGTGCTGTGGAGCTCGCGCTTCCGCGTGCACCACCGCGTCGCCGACCACTACCGCAGCGGCCGCATCCTGCTCGCGGGCGACGCCGCCCACGTGCACAGCCCGGCGGGCGGCCAGGGCATGAACACCGGCATCCAAGATGCCGCCACCCTCGGCCCGCTGCTGGTTCGCGTGCTGGCCGGCGAGCCGGACACCTTGCTGGATGACTACGAAACCACCCGCCGCCCTGTCGCGCTGGGCGTCGTCTCGTTCACCGACCGCATGACCAAGATGGCCACCCTGCGCGCACGCCCCGCCCGCACCGTACGCAACCTGGTCCTCAGCACCCTGTCCCGCATCCCCACCTTCCGCCACCGCCTCGCCTACCAACTGTCCGAACTCGCCAATCGCTGAACTACTTCAGAAGTCGCGTAGGCTAGGAACATGACCGCGAGAAGTTTTCCCTTCAGCGACTTGATTCGTAAACAGACGTCGGTGTTTCCCGCCTTGGACGACGCCGACGTCATCCTGGAGCGCCGCGACGCGGAAAATCTCGTGCTGTCTCGCTCGGAGCGGTTCGAGGCCAAGGAGGCCGCGACGCGGCTGCTCGCCCGCACCCTCGCCATCATCGCCCGATCGAATCGGTCCTTGGCGGAAGAGGTTTTCGCCGAAGAGCTGCCCTGGCTGAAATGGCTACCCGAGACCGGACGCACCGAAGCGGTGAGCGAACTGCTGGACCAGCTCATCGCCGGTGCGGACACCGGATTGTTCATTCCGTTCGCCCGCGATCTGGCCGCTTGGCGGAGCACCGCCGAGATCTACGCGCAACCAGAACTCGCCCGCCGACTGACCGGGCCGTTCGACCCGGCGGACTTCACCGAGGTCACACGGCCGGGAACGGCGGAATGAAGCCGCACCGAGGTGATGAGGTACCGCGCCCCAATCCGTGGCGCGTTGTCGTGCACAGCTCGAATGCCGCGCGTGGTTGGGCCGAACTGTTGGCCCAGGCCCCGGGAAACCTCGATCGAGCATGGGTCGACATCACCAGCGATCCTCGAAGCATGGCGAATCCTTCGCTGCAGCATCGACTGAAGTATGAGCTCAAATCGGTCAAACTCGGCGGCGCGGAATTGGAGCAATGGCAATACGAGATCACCGGAGGCGGCCGGATCTGGTACGCGATCGATGACGCCAACCGCACCCTCTACCTGACACCCGCCGGTACGAGGCATCCACGGCAGACCGATCGGCCGCGCTGATGCCGTAGTGGCCGGCCACCCCGCGAGGCGCGGTGGCCGGCCGTGCGGTCAGACTGCTACTTCGCGCTCGCCACGGCGTTGTCGTCGGCGGGACGGGAGAGGGCCTGTTCCTTGGCCCAGCGGTAGTCGGGCTTGCCCGCCGGAGAACGCTTGATCTCGTCGACGAACCACAAGCTGCGGGGGAGTTTGTACGGCGCGATCTCCTGGGTGAGCATGGGGCGGAGCTCTTCCAGGGTGGGGCGGGACTCGCCGCGGCATTGCACGACCGCGACCACTCGCTGGCCCCAGCGCTCGTCCTCGATGCCGACCACGAGCGCGTCGAAGATCTCCGGATGCGTCTTGAGCGCGCCCTCGACCTCCTCGGGGTAGATCTTCTCGCCGCCGCTGTTGATGCTGACCGAGCCGCGGCCGAGCATGGTGACCGTGCCGTCCTCCTCGACGCGGGCGAAGTCGCCGGGGATGGCGTAGCGGACGCCGTTGAACTCCTTGAAGGTCGCCGCGGTCTTGACCTCGTCCTTGTAGTAGCCGAGCGGGATGTGCCCGCGCCGGGCCAGGATGCCGACCGCACCGGAGCCGGGCTGCACGGGATTGCCGTCCTCGTCGAGCACCTCGGTGGACGCGTCGATCTTCACGCGCGGCCCTCCGGTGTGCGTCGCGCCCTTGGCGACGATGGCGATACCGCCGAACCCGGTCTCCGAGGAGCCGATCGAATCGGAGATCATCCGGTTGGGCAGCAGCTCGAGGAACTGGTCCTTGAGCGCGGGCGAGAACAGCGCCGCGCTGCTGGCCATCACGTACAGGCTCGAAAGATCGTAGGGCTGACCGGTTTCCGGATTGCCCTCGATCAGCGCGTCGAGCATCGGGCGGGCCATGGCGTCACCGGTGATGAAGATCAGATTGATCTTGTGCTGATCGATGGCCTGCCACACGCCGTGCCCGGAGAACTCCGGAAGCATCACGGCTTTGCCGCCGCCGAACAGGCTGTGGAACGTGGCCCACTGCGCTCCGCCGTGGATCATCGGCGGGATCGGGAACCGCACCATCGGCGGGCTGCCAGCACCGACCTTGGCAAGCTCCCACTCGTCCTGGACGTATTCGCCGGTGATGAAGTTGATGCCCGCGCCGAGCACGCGCCAGACGTCCTCCTGACGCCACATCACGCCTTTGGGCATGCCGGTGGTGCCGCCGGTGTAGACCATGTACAGGTCGTCCGGGGAGCGTTCACCGAAGTCGCGCTCGCCGGAGGACTGCGCGATCACCGCTTCGTATTCCACCGAATCGGCTGCGGTGGGAATGGTGCCGGTCGTATCGTCGTCGACGACGATGACGGTGCGCAGCTGCGGGGTCTTGGAACGAACGGCGGCGACCCGGTCGCTGTAGCGCCGCTCGTGAATCAGCGCGACCATGTCCGAGTTGTCGAAGATGTACTGCAACTCGTTCTCGACGTATCGGAAGTTCACGTTGATCATCACGGCCCGCGCCTTGAAGACCGCGACCATGGCCTCGACGGCCTCGATCGTGTTGCGTGAGTAGATACCCACCTTGTCGCCCGGCTGGACTCCCTGTTCTTGCAGGTAGTGAGCGAGACTGTTGGCCCGCTCCTCCAACTGGGCGTAGGTGACCTCGCGGCCGTCGTCGGCCAGCGCGACGCGGTCGGGCATCAGGTCGATGGCATGTTCGACAAGGTCCGCTATGTTGTAGCTCACAGTCATAAAAATAGAACGTGTTACTGTTTCTGACAAGGCTCGAAGTCAGGAGAATCAGCGATGCCGCACTGCCTCGTCGAGAAGCGCGACCACGTCCTCATCGTCACCATGAACCGGCCCGAGGCGCGCAACGCGCTGTCCGGCGAGATGATGGCGATCATGAAAGACGCCTGGAACCAGGTGGACGACGATCCGGACATCCGGGTCGCGATCCTGACCGGCGCGGGCGGCGCGTTCTGCGCGGGCGCCGATCTCAAGGGCATGACCTCCGAGCACCCCGGCGACACCATCGACGGCGGCGGCTGGAATCCGGCCAAGCTCGAGGCGCTGCTCAAGGGACGCAGGCTGACCAAGCCGCTGATCGCGGCGGTCGAGGGCCCCGCCATCGCGGGCGGCACCGAGATCCTGCAAGGCACCGACATCCGCGTGGCCGGGGAGAGCGCGAAATTCGGCGTTTCCGAGGCGCGTTGGGGCCTGTTCCCGCTGGGCGGCTCGGCGGTGCGGCTGGTCCGCCAGATCCCTTACACCGTCGCCGCCGAGATTCTGCTCACCGGACGGCACCTGACCGCCGCCGAGGCCAAGGAGATCGGCCTGATCGGGCACGTGGTGCCGGACGGCACGGCGCTGGACAAAGCGCTGGAGATCGCGGGGCAGATCGCCGCCAACGGCCCGCTGGCCGTGCAGGCCATCCTGCGCACCATCCGCGAGACAGAGGCCATGCCGGAGGAGGACGCCTTCCAGATCGACGCCAAGCTCGGCATGTCCGTATTCCGCTCGGCCGATGCCAAGGAAGGGCCGCGCGCGTTCGCGGAGAAGCGCAAGCCCTCTTTCACCGGAAACTGAGTTCCCGGATCGAGCCCTACGCCCCCGATGCGCGGCCAGTGCACGCGCATCGGGTGCGACCCCTCGCCGGGCTCAGTTCGCGCCCGGGTAATCCATCCAGAACGGCTCCCACTGGTGACCGTCCGGGTCGATGAAGGTGCGGCCGTGCATGCCGACCTGCGCCTCCTGCGCTCGCTTGTCCTCGTTCACCTCTTCGGTCGCGCCCGCGGCCAGCGCGGCCTCGGTCAGGCTGTCGACCTCCTCGGCGCTGCCCAGCGCGAGCGCGTACGCGGCGTTGATCGCCGCCTTCGTGTCCGCCACCGGACGCTTGCTGAAGGTGGTGAAGAAATCCCTGATGAGCAGCATCAGGCAGATGTTGTCGTCCACCACGATGCAGGCCGCGTTGTCGTCGGTGAACTCCTGGTTGACCTTCCAGCCCAGCGCCTCGTAGAACGCCATCGATCGGTGCAGATCGGCGACCGGGAGATTGAT
The DNA here is from genome assembly GCF_047200615.1 of Nocardia sichangensis. Taxonomy (NCBI): domain Bacteria; kingdom Bacillati; phylum Actinomycetota; class Actinomycetes; order Mycobacteriales; family Nocardiaceae; genus Nocardia; species Nocardia sichangensis. The sequence continues at coordinate 1,717 of NZ_JBJZOK010000003.1, read as the reverse complement.
GAAGATCATCTTGCTGCTCATGGCCTCTTCCTCTCGAGCAAATTCTTTTCGTGTCACCGGATATGACGGTCCGCGAGCGGTCGATTCATCGCCGCGACGACCGTGACACGTCCCACAGGCCGCACAGGTTTAATGATCTTGATCAGCGCGGTACTCGAGTTGAAGAGCCTGTTTCTTGTCGGTGGCCTGTGGCAGGGTGACACCCATGAACGACTCGCCCGGCTCCCCCGCCGGCCTCGCTCCCGATCTGCTCGCCGCGTTCGAGACCCATCGCAGGGAGCTGTGCGCGTACGCCTACCGCATGCTCGGCTCGTCCTTCGAAGCGGAGGACGCGGTGCAGGAGACCCTCACCCGGGCGTGGAAGTCCTACGATTCGTTCGAGGGCCGCGCCAGCCTCCGCTCCTGGCTGTACAAGATCACCACGAACGTCTGCCTGGACATGCTCGACGGTCCGCAGCGCCGCGCCAGGCCGATGGATCTGTCCGGTCCGTCGCGGCCGGATTCGCCGTTGCCCGCGCCCCAACCGGATTACGTCTGGATCGAGCCGATCCCGAACGCCCTGGCCTTCGGCGCCGATCCGGCCGAGCACGCCAGCGCTAAGGACACGCTGCGCCTGGCCTTCGTCGCCGCCTGCCAGCACCTGCCCGCCACCCAGCGCGCGATCCTGATCATGCGCGAGGTGCTGCGCTTCTCCGCCAACGAGACCGCCGAGGCGCTCACCATGTCGCCCGCGTCGGTCAACAGCGCGCTACAACGAGCGCGCGCCACCATGTCCAAGGTCCAGCCCGCGGCCACCGACACCTACGACGAGACCGACGAGGACCAGCGCAAACTCGTCGACGGTTTCGTCAAGGCGTTCGAGGCCTACGACATGGATACCCTCACCTCACTGCTGAAAGCCGATGTGGCACTGTCCATGCCGCCGATCGAGCTGTGGATCTCCGGCCCGGAGAACGTGGCCGCGTTCATGCTCGGCCACGGAAGCGCCTGCCGGGATTCGCGACTGGTCCGGCTGGAAGGCGCCAACGGCCTGCCCGCCTTCGGCCACTACAAGCCGAGCGACGAGCCGGGCGTGTGGGTGCCGTGGTCGATCACGGTGCTGGAACTCGACGGCGACACCATCGCCGGACTGAACTTCTTCCTCGACACCGACAAGCTGTTCCCCCTGTTCGGCCTCGCGCCTGAACTGCGCGAGAACGTTTGATCCGGAACGCACGAATGACCCTCCGCGATCAAGGTTGGGAGCCGGTCACGCCGGTTGGTTCCCGCGGTGAATTCACATGGCGCGTCTGGTGCGACGCACGACGGCCACCGGAAGCCGATCTCATGGGCTGGCCGGAGGATGCAGATTTCCTGGCGACCTTCGTGGAAGTCGCGAACGGCGAGGGGCGCCTGGATTCCGGCGGCATCGGTGGTGTTCGCGAGCCCGGCGAGCAACTGCGGTACTGCATCGGCGGTCGTGACGGTTTCCCTGAAATCGTTGCCGTCCGGGTGGCGCAGGATCGGCCGGGCATCGTGGTCGAGACGACGCGGCGGTCCATCGAAATCGATGCCGCTGAGCTCGGCGAACCACACTTCGGAATGCGATTTTTCGCGATGCCGCTCGATGACCAGGAGCGTCTCGTCGCCGTCGCCAGTGGCGACATGCGGCAGGAACATAACGCGCTGTCGGCCCGCTAACCCGACTCGCGAACCACGAAACCCCCGGACCGAGAAG